>CACXFR010000065.1 GCA_902766935.1 uncultured Planctomycetota bacterium
ACGTCGCCGAGAAACTTGAGCGTCAGGTGGAACTGGTCGGGAGCGACCCACTTGACCCGCTTCATGTCGGTCACATGCCGATTCAGATAGCGGGAGATCTTCGAACGGATCTCGGGGGAGATTTCGACGGCAACGAAAAGGCGAAGCTGATTTTTCATTCGACATCCGCCTTTCGGAGAACCGCCTCGATCACCGCCGGCGGGAGGAACGAGGCGAGCATGTCGGCGTCGGCCCCCCCGGCGATCTCTTTGATCAGCGAGCTCGAAACGTGCGCCAATTCGCCGTCGGCGACCAGAAAGAGAGTCTCGACCTCCGGCGCCAGCTGGCGGTTGGCCATCATCATCGTGATTTCGGCGGGAATGTCGGTAATCGGACGAACCCCGCGGATCATAATCTTCGCCCCCCGGCGGCGGACGTAGTCGACCGTCAGCCCCTCGTAGAGCTCGACCGTGACGTTCGGGATCGAAGCGACCGAGGCGCGGACGAATCCGGCCCGCTCTTCCGGCGAAAACCAGGGGCGTTTCTCCCTGTTGATTCCGATCGCGACGACCAGCCGGTCGAAAAGCCGGCTCGTCCGTTCGATGATGTTCAGGTGTCCCAGGGTGATCGGGTCGAACGACCCGGGATAGACCGCCGTCGTCTCTTTGTGCATACTCTCTTTCCTTTCCGCCTTCTTCCCCCCCGAAGGCGCGCCCCTATTGTACAGGCTCGGCGAAAAAGGACAAGAGCTCCGCCGCCGCGGCGCGCCTTGAAAAAAGACGGCAAAGCGCCATAATATGCTCAGCGTTTTTCATTTATTCCACCCGAAGATCTACAGAAAAAACAGGAGAAGTCATGACGCGCCTTTCGACGGGAATACCCGGACTCGATGAAAAAATCGGCGGGGGCCTGATCCCCGGAACGATGACCGTTCTGGTCGGTTCGTCCGGAATCGGCAAGACCCAAATGGGTCTGCAGTTCCTCGCCGCCGCCCCCGAAGGGAAGCGGGGCGTCATCTTCGACATGACCGCACGGGGGGATTCCCAGAATCACGCCGACTACGCCGAACGCCTCTTCGGATGGACACCGATCGTCGAAGATGCCGAACGGCGTTTTAATCCCGACGCGTTTTTCGCTCCCGATTTCGGCGTCGGCGACTACTTCGGCGCGCTGGCCGGACGGGGGAAGCGCGTGACGCGCCGCGATCTCGACTTCGAAGACTGGCGCCAGTGGCAGGGGTCGCTGGCGCGTCGGCTCGACGCCGCCGTGGCGTTTCTCTTTGCCCATTTCACCCGCGGAGTCCGCCGCGTGCTGATCGACGGGATCGAACCGGTCGCCCATCAGGGGGACTCGATCCAATTCGAACTTTTGGAATACGTCTATCACCAGATTCTTCAAAAAGAGCCCGCGTGGGTGGCGCGCGATCTGTTCCGGCAGGATTTCCGCCGGTGCGAAGAGAAAATCCTCCCGATCCTCTGGCCCGCGGGGTCGGTCGCCACGCTCGTCAGTTACACGGCGCCGGAGACGTCGCTCGAGGCGCTTATCGACAAGCCGTTCGACGAGGGGGACCTTCTGGCCCAGGCGAACACGATCATCTACATGGGAAAGGTCCGCGACGGCGTCAAATTCCGCCGCGCCCTCTACGTGGCCAAACACCGCGGGAGTGTCTGCCCCGACGAGATTCTCTTCTACGACATCACCGATTCGGGGATTTCCCTTTCGGCGTCGTAGCGTGCCGCGTCCGCGCTACTTCATCTGGAAGAGGACCGAAATAAAGAAGAAGCACCCCATAATGATCGCCAGGACGTATCCGGCCACGAAGAGGGTCCAAAACCAGACCGGCACCTCTTTGTACCACAGGTGGGAGCGTTTCTCTTTGCGCGGCTTTTCGGGCTTCTTGACCGGCCTGGCCGAATGCACCGCCGAGGCCGCGGCGGCTCCGGCCAGCGAGATCGCCGAGTTTTCCCCCGTTTGTCCGGTCTTGATATCGTCGAGCGCCATCTCCAGCGGGTCGGCTTTCATATTGTCGCGGGCGGCCCGACGCGAAAGCACCATGTCCGACGGCTGCCGGACGAATTCGTCGGTATTCCGCTCGTCGCCGCTTTCGGCCATCGAACCGCTGCCGAGACTCGAACCGTACAGGTTGACGACGTTCTCGCCGCCGATCCCGATCTGATGGTCCTCCTCCCGCTCGCTCAATCCGGTGGCGTTCCACGGATCGCTCGGGTCCGCGAAGCTGCCGGAAAAGAACGCCTCGCTGCTGTCTTCCCCTTCGTTCATCTTCATGCCGAGCTCTTCCGGCTGGGCGTAACCGTGATGAATGAGCCAGCGGCCGAGAATGTCGGTCACCTCCTGAGCGGTCTGGAACCGGTCCTCCGGTTTTTTCGCCATCATTTTGCAGCAAATATCGACCAGATCGTCCGGGCAGTCGGGCCGGTCGATAAGGATGCTCGCCGGAGTCTCGCGCTGATGCGCCAACAGGCGCTGCGGGATCGTCCCGAACGGGAACGGGGGATGCCCGGTCAGACAGAAGTAGAGCGTGCAGCCCAGGGAGTAAATATCGGCGCGCCCGTCGATTTTGCTGCTGTTGATCGCCTGTTCCGGCGCCAGGTAGTCGGCGGTTCCCAGGATGCTGTCCTGCTTGGTCGAGGAACCCGATTCGTCCTCCTCTTTCAGAAGCGCCAGACCCAGGTCGAGGAGTTTCGCCGTCCCTTCGCTGTTGGCCAGAATGTTTTCCGGCTTGACGTCGCGGTGAATGACGCCGATCCGATGCGCGTGGATCAGCCCTTCCGCCCCCTGACGGATGTAACTGACCGCGTCCTCGAAGGGGAGCGGGCCCTCCTTGTCGACGAGCTGGCGGAGATTGTTCCCTTCGAAGTATTCCATGACGATATAGTGCATATCGTCGTAGCGGTCGATGTCATACGCCTGAACGATGTTCGGATGATTGAGCGCGGCGATCGCCTGGGCCTCCCGGACGAACCGTTCGACGTACGCCGAGTTGGTCATTCTCTTTTTCGGGAGAATCTTGATCGCCACCATGCGGTGCATCAGGGTGTGCTCGGCCAGATAGACGGTGCTCATCCCGCCGGTGCCGATGTGGTCCAGAATGCGGTACTGGCGCAGAAAGAAACCTTTGTATTTTCGCTTCATCAGCTGGCGGACGTGCCACCGGGTGATCAACCCCTTGCGGACCAGCATCCCCGCCAGATAGTCGGCGTCGTGCAGACGGGTTTTGTCCCCCTCTTCGGCAATCGCCGCCAGGGCGGCGTTGAGCTTGTCCTCCTCGGTCAGCTGACTTTTGCGAAGCAGGTCAAGGAACGTTTCGTCTGAGAGTTTTGCCATCGGTTATTTCTCCGTGGATGCGTCTATTCCGGCCGGGTCGGCTCGGAAGTCCGTCCCGGCGGGTTGAGCCATGGTGTTCCGAACGGACCGGCCGACGTCGTAAAAGGAGCCGTGCCGGCGTCGGCGCCCAGCACACCGACGGCGGAGGCAAAGATCGAATCGGCGTAGTCGGCCTGATGCACAATGAGCGCCTCGAGCGAGGCGGGCGGCCTGACCGCCCCCCAGTCGTTAAAGCGCGGGTGCGTCAGAAGAATATGTTCGAGCCGCAAAAGTTCGTCTCCGGAAAGTTCGGCGTCGGGCGCGTAGCGGCGGACGATGTCGCGTCCCAGAATCGGGTAGCCGATCAGATCCCCCGCCACGGTATGAACCGGAATCCGCGAGGCGGGATCCATCTCTTCGACCTTTCCGATCTCGTGCAGGATCGCCCCCGCGGCGACCATGTCGAGCGAAAGGGCGGACGCAGACTGCGGGTACGCCTGAGAAAAATGTTCGGCGAGCGAGACGGCGATCTGCGCCACCGAAAGGGTGTGTTCGAGGAACCCGCCGGGATAGGCGTGGTGATTGCCCCGCGACGACGGAATCGAAAGGAGCTGCTCGCGGTACTCTTTGTATATCCTCAGTACGAGCCGCTGCAGGGGGGCGCCTTTGGCGATCGTCTCCCTGGCGAGGGAAACGATCTTGTCGTAGAGAAGATCGGGGTGCGCCGCCGCCGTGGGAAGCCCGAACCGCGAAGGGATCCCCTCCTCAAAGTCTTTCTCCTTCGCCTCGCGGATTCGAAAAATCTGAAGCTGGGGGCCGTATTTGGTGATGTTATACGCGGCGTCGATTTTGTAGAGCGCTCCGATCTTCCACGCGTCGCGGCACTCGGCAAAAAGAGGGGAATCTTCCCAGAGGACGGCGTTGACCTGGCGGTTCGCGTCTCGGAAGAGAGCGCGAAAATACGGCTTGCCGTCTTTCGTCTTCCGTTCCTCCCGTTCGAGGAGGCTGGCGAAAAAGACCCCCCGCTGGTTGTTCACCATTTCGGAAAGAAGGGTGAGTGAACGATTCTTTAAAACCATAATTCGCCCCCGTGACGATTTTGTTTACTCTTTCACGCCCACGAGAAACGTGTCGCTGATCGGCGCGAGCGTGACGGGAACCCGCGTGTAAACGACGCCGGCTTCGTCGGCCGCCTCCGTCCCCGCGGCCGGGGTGATCTCGCCGGTGTGCGGATTCCAGATCTCCAGCGTTTTGAACGAGCCGCGGAGTTTCGCGGTAAACGCGGCGGTTTCGTTCGAGGAATTCGCCAGGTAGTAGACGTCGCGTCCCCACTTGACCTTGTGAACGTACTGACACATCCCCTCGATCGGATAGTCCCAGCGGGGAACGACGTCGAGCGTGGGCATGACGGTCCCCTCGTCGGGAATCAGGTCGACGTCGGGAGAGGGGAGGAGGCGGTCGACAGCCCCGCGCATCGCCTCGTCGGTCGGACGGGGAAGGAAGACGGCGCGGAGGACGCCCCCGTCGACCTTTTCTACCGGCGCGTCGTACAGAACCGGGCTCTTCGGCTCGCGGCGGTAGAATCCCCGCCTGTTGAACTCGCGCACGCGGCGGAACGACTCGGGCAGAACGATATCTTCCTGTCCCGTCAGGATCGACGGACGGAACGCCTGGCCGGCGGGATCGATCCCGAAAATCTCTTCGATCGCGGCGCAAACCTCGTCGTCGGCGTCCCCTTCGGTCGAACGGGAGGGAAGGCGCGTCGTGCCGAGAACCTTTCCGCCGGCGCGGTAGAATTCGAGAACCTTACGCATGTTCGACGCCGAGATCACGTCGGAACCGGTCAGAACGACCAGCTTGAACTCTTTGAAGTCGCGCGCGTTGTCCAGGCGCAGAATCGGCGCGCCGTCTTTCAGGCGGACGGTGCATTTCGCATCGAGCGTTTCGGGATGAACGAAGAGAAAATCGCGGTAAATCTTCGAAGTGAGGATCGCGCCGATCTCCATATAGTCGGTCTCTTCGGGAACGAACAGGCCGCGCGGATAATCCCCTTTGATCGGATACCCCGTGAGCCAGTCATACGGGAAATGATACCCGGCCTGAAGCGCGTCGATCGGATAGACGACCGCGACCTCCTCGACGGTGCGGGCGTGGCGCAGAAGCGTGCAGCAGCGGCTGACCCAGCTGCCGTAATCTTTCAGGCCGTCGGCAACCGCGGGATTCTGCCATCCGATCACCGGGTCGATGTAGCAGTCCCCCGGATCGGACCACGCCCCGTGGGGAAGGATGAAGTTTCCGCCCCGCGCGAAAATTTCCATCAGCGCGCGGTACATCATCGAAGTGTCGAACGTGTCGTTGCGGTAATCGCCGTAGACCTCGACCGCCACGGTGTCTTTGTCGAAGTTTTCGGCGGCGCTGGTCGGAACCTTAAATCCGTTCCGCCCGTGCCCGTAATAGTGAATGGAGTCGAACAGGGGCACGTCGGAATAGCGGTGCGTCAGCATCGGGTCGTTACACATATCGATCGGGCCGATCGTGTAAGGCCCCTGCGGATGGCCGCTCGAAAGGACGCCCCGCCGGGCGGTCCACTCGTGAACGACTTTCGGGTACCCTTCCGAAAAGAGGCGGGCGCGGGTCGCCCAGAGCCGGCATCGGGCGCTGGGGGTTTCGTCGCCGATCGAGTAGAAGAGCGCGGGATAGTCGAGCGCCGGCTCGCGGTGATACATCTCGCGGTACTTCTCGTTGAATCCGAGCGTCCAGTTCCGATCCCCCTGCGCTCCGGCGGCGGGCAGATCGTCGAAGAAGGTCATCGGAATCGTGGTGCCGAACGCTCCGGGAAACCGCCTGTCGATCTGATCGTAGGTCAGGCTCATGAATTTGCGCACCGCGTCGGGCGAAAGGTAGTCGACGAAGCCGAACGGGTCGGGAGCGCAGACGAAAACCATCGCCAGCCACTCCCCTTCCGGCACGTCCCAGACGAGCGTGTTTTCCCGAACGGCGCCGCTGATATCGACCCGCTCTTTGGTGGCGGTGTTCATCGCGACCGCCGCCTGTAAGACACCGGCGTTCACGCCGTACTCGACGCTGTCGGAAAGGGGAATCGGGATCTCGGCGGCGAGCGGACACGGACCGGTCACTTTCCATTCGTATTTGTCAAGGCGCTTGGCCATCGCGTCGGGGAACTTCTTTTGAAGCTCCCCGCCGGCGGTGCCGCTCGGAAAACCGATGTCGTCGTAGAAGACGATCTTCATCCCCGCCTCGTCGGCCTGGCGGAGCATATAGCCGAACGCGTCGAAGTACTCTTCGGTCAGGTATTTCGGCAGAGTCGAGTCGACCGGCAGAAACGCGTAGCCGCCGAACCCGTTCTCCTTCCCCCTGAAGATCATCTCGTGGATCAGTTCGCGCGAGAGCATATCGTTCGTGTGCCAGAGGGGAACCCCGCGCAGGGGGAGCGGATCGCCGGGAAGAAAGTCGGGCGCCCGGCGAAACAGCTCGGCCGGATCGGCCGCGGCCTCATCGGACGGGGTCGACGCCGCGCAAACGAAACAGAGAGAGAAAAACGCGGCGGCAGCTCCGATTGCGGGGAAGAATTTCATCAGGACACCTTAATTCGATAGACAGAAAGAGCCCGCGCCGGGACCGAAAGCGGCCGCGGCGGCGGGGCTATAGAGCGCGGCGCGTCAGAGGTAGACCCAGTCCGAGGCCTTCTGTCCGGGAACGCCGAAATAGACTTTGCTCTCCGGCTGGATGTTGACGTCGCCAGGCCGGAAGAAGTTGAGTTTTAAGGTCTTCCGCATCACCTTGCGGCCGGTCAGCGGAACTTCGTTATCTTTGTTATACGCCTCGGCGGCGTCGTCGTACCAGCGCAGGGCGTTGGTCAGGCCGCTGATATAGACGGTGAAGTTGTTGACGCGGGGGTCGATATCGGTCCAGGTGGCGATCCCCCAGTACGTTTCGCCCGGGGCGATGTCGATCGTCGGAAACGAGACCGAGGTCTGGAACGTCTGATTCGGGTCTTCGAGCGCCGCGATCCGCGTCAGCGCCAGGGGGAGAAACTGGTCGTCCCACGTCTTTGCGGAGCGTTTGGCGTCCTGCGCGCCGTAGAGGCCGTCGGCCCCCTTTTCGTAGTCGAGATCCCCGATCAGATTCTCCGC
>CACXFR010000066.1 GCA_902766935.1 uncultured Planctomycetota bacterium
GCGCTTCTGTTATCGACCGGGAACCGGAGCGAAGCGGCGTGCGGATACGCCACGATGGACGGCGACACCTGCGGGTCTATCTCCCCGATCGCCGGAATCAGCAAAGCGTTTCTCCGCAAGTGGCTCGAATGGCTCGAGGCGACAGGGCCGATTCTCTCACCTCCTCTCTTTTCCGAAGACGGTCTCGGCGAACGTCCGTTTCGAGTTAATTACCCATCGATGAGGTTGATCAACTGCCAACAGCCGACCGCCGAACTCCGTCCCCTTGAAACGGGACAGACCGACGAGGCCGACCTGATGCCGTACATGGTACTCGATATTATCGAACGGGGATTCACCTCCGGTTTATTCGGCGACCAACTTATGCGTCATGTAGAAAACAAACTTGCGGGCGACCCCGCCTTCACCGCAGTCGATCCGGAACAGATTCGGGCGTGGATCACCAAGTTCGAGCGCATGTTCGCCCAAGCCCAATGGAAACGGAGCCGACTGGCGCCCGGATTTCATCTGGAGGCTGAAGATCTCTCCCCCGACTCCTACAGGATCCCCCCCCCTTTCGGCCGGATTCCGGTCGTGGGAGGAATAGCGTTCTGACCGGCAGCGCACCGACCTGTGCAAAGATAGGGCGTTGCGGCAAAATAGGAATTACGGAAAATTTTTAATATTTAATCTTTTCGGAATCTTTGGTATAGTAGCCTCGTGCGGGACGGTCGTTCCCATTCCGCACAGGCTAACCAAAGAACCTACCGGATGTTCATTATGCAGAAACTGTTGTTTTCTTTGATGAAACCGATCGTACGCGGTTTCCTCACGGCCATATATCGTCCTCGAGTGATTGATGCCGAAAAGATGCCCCGAAAAGGCGGCGTACTTCTTGTTGCGAACCACGCCTCTTTTCTCGACCCGGTCCTCATTTACTGCTATCAAAAATGTTTCCGTCGAAATATCCGCTTTGTGGCGGACCAGGCCTATGTTCCGAAGGGATTCGGCACATGGGCCGCAAAAATGACAAACTCCATTCTCTTCGAACCCGGAAATCCCCGTTCGGTCGTCAAGATGATCCGCGCGGCGCAGGAAGGGCTTCGCAACGGCGACGCCGTCTGCATATTTCCCGAAGGAACGATCTCCCGCACCGGCCAGATCAAAATGTTCGAACCGGGGATCCTTGCCCTCCTGAAAAAGGGAAACGAGGATATTCCCGTTCAGCCGGTTTTTCTCGGCGGTCTCTGGGGAACAAAATTCAGTTACGTCAAACAGATCTACAATAGAAAGACTCCCCGTAAACTTTTCAAACGTCTGACGATCGCCTTCGGCGATGTGATCCGCCGTCCCCGCGACGCCTATCAGCTTTACCGGGCCGTCGTGGAACTGGGAGTCGACGCGATGGACTCCAAACGTTTTCCGCGCGATCGCCAGTATATGATTCCCCCTCGGCTGATGATCCGCAATCTTCGCGGAAAGAATACCGAAATCAAGATGGTCGACTCGACCGGAATGCGTCTTTCCGCCCGCCAGCTTCTTCTTCGGATTCTGGTGGCGCGCCGCGTATTTCACAAGTTGTGGCCGGCCAACGAAAAAAACGTCGGTCTCCTTCTTCCGACTTCGATTGGCGCGGTCATCGCCAACGCCGCGTTCTCTCTCGATCTGAGAACGCCGATCAACCTCAACTACACCATGTCGAACGAAACGCTCGACTACTGCTGCGACCTGACGGGGGTAAAACGCGTTCTGACGAGCAAAAAGTTTCTCGACAAATTCCCGCACATGAAGCTCAAAGCCGAATGGGTCCTGGCCGAAGACGCCCTCAAGCGGGTTCCTCTCTCGGCGAAACTTCTCGGTCTGTTCGATTCCCTCCTTCCCACCTGCATTCTGGAAAGAAAACTGGGAATCACAAAATGCAAGTCCAACGACCTGATGACGATCATTTTCACCTCCGGGTCAACCGGCCGGCCGAAAGGAACGATGCTTTCGTTCGACAACATCGCCGCCAACGTTCATCAGTTCTACGAACTCTTTAATCCCAACAGCCACGACCGTCTGATGGCTCCCCTCCCCTTCTTCCACTCGTTCGGATACACGACATCGGTCTGGTGTCCGCTGACCTGTCCGTTCGGAGCGGTCTATCATTTCAGTCCGCTCGACGCGAAAATCATCGGCAAAATGACCCGGGAGGAGAAAGCTACCGTTCTGGTCTCCACGCCAACCTTCTTCCGGAATTACATCAAGCGCTGTCCTAGGGAGGATTTCGCGGAACTGAACACTCCGGTCGCCGGCGCCGAAAAACTCCCGGCCGACCTGGCCAACGCCTGGAAAGAAAAGTACGGTCAAACGATGGTCGAAGGTTTCGGAGCGACCGAGCTCTCGCCGGTTCTTTCGGCCTCGATTCCGGCGTGCCGTCACCAGGACAAATACCACAAGTATGAAAAACTCGGCACCGTCGGTCCGCCCCTTGCGGGTATCGCCGTCCGAATCACCGATCCCGAGACCGGGGAAGAACTCCCCCTCGGCGAAACGGGGATGATGGAAGTCAAAGGCCCGACGGTCATGATGGGATACTACAGGGCGCCCGAACAGACGGCCTCGGTCATCCGAAACGGTTGGTACACCACCGGAGACGTCGCCAAGATCGACGAGGACGGATTCATCGTCATCACCGGCCGGCTTTCCCGTATTTCGAAAATCGGCGGCGAGATGGTGCCGCACGTCTACATCGAAGAGGAAATTGAAAAAGTCCTCCAGGCACTCGATCCGGTCTCCGAAAACGACGACGCCGCGCTCCGCGTTGCGGTGACCGCCGTCCCCGATCCTCGAAAAGGTGAACGCCTCGTGGTCTTCCTGTCCGGCACTAAGGTCACCGCCGAAGAAATCTGCGCCAAGATGACCGAGGCGAATATCCCGCAGATCTGGATACCCGCTGCCAACGACTTCCACAAGATCGAGGCGATTCCCGTTCTGGGGACCGGAAAGCCGAGTCTTAAAGAAATCCGCGACCAGGCGTTGAGCCTTTACTCCGCCACCGTCTGAACCGGATGTTCGCTCCCTCCTCGATCGTCGGGGAGGCGTGCGGACATTTTTCGTTGATCCCGGGCAAAGTTTCTTTCGGGGAGTCTCTTCCCCGGGGGAAGCCTGCCGGTTATAATTTCTAGGATTATTTCGCCGCCTGTTCGTACCGACCGCTCCCGGCTATGGCGCTTTGGCTTTTTTCGAACGGTTCGGTCGGCAACTCTGCGGCGCAGCACCCGCATGGGCTTTTTGTAAACATTTTGTCTTAAGCGCCTCTAACTGTACTTTCGGAGTGAAGTATGCCGATTACCGATATCCTGGCCGAAAATGCGCGTCTCTACGGCGACGAAGTCTGCCTCGTTGAACTCAACCCGGAACTCCAGGAACTTTCGCGCCGCGTCACGTGGAAAGAATACGAACTGGTCGAACGCGATTCCGCTCCGAACCGCCACCGACGCGAGATCACCTGGCGCGAATTCGACGAAACGGCCAACCAGATTGCCAATCTCCTCCTTTCGCGCGGGATCGGGAAAGGAAACAAGGTCGCGATTCTTCTGATGAACTGTCTCGAATGGCTTCCGATCTATTTCGGGGTCCTTCGCACCGGCGCGGTCGCCGTCCCGATGAACTATCGTTACGCCGCCGACGAGATCAAATACTGTCTGGAACTCTCCGAGTCAGACGTCCTGATTTTCGGACCCGAGTTTATCGGCCGGGTCGAAGCGATCTGCGACGAGATCCCGCGCGTCCGGATCAAGTTCTTCGTCGGCGATTCCTGCCCGACCTTCGCCGAAAGCTGCGAGCGGCTGATGGTCCGCTGTCTGCCGACCAATCCGAACATCCCCCTGACCGAAGAGGACGACGCCGCAATCTATTTCTCGTCCGGCACCACCGGTTTTCCGAAGGCGATTCTCCACAATCATATGAGCCTGACGTGGTCGTGCAAAGTCGAACAGAAGCACCACGGGCAGAAACGCGGCGACTGCTTCCTCTGCATCCCCCCGCTCTATCACACCGGCGCCAAGATGCATTGGTTCGGCAGTTTCCTCTCCGGAAGCAAGGCCGTTCTTCTGCGCGGTGTAAAGCCGAAATGGATCATTCAGGCGGTTTCCGACGAGCAGTGTACCATTGTCTGGCTTCTGGTTCCGTGGGCGCAGGATATTCTCGACGCGATCGATCGGGGTGAAATCAATCTGGCCAACTACAAACTCGACCAATGGCGTCTGATGCATATCGGCGCGCAGCCGGTTCCGCCGAGCCTGATCCGCCGCTGGAAGGAGAAATTCCCGAATCATCAGTACGACACCAACTACGGCCTGAGCGAGTCGATCGGTCCGGGGTGCGTCCATCTGGGGGTTGAGAATATCCACAAAGTCGGCGCGATCGGCATCCCGGGCTACGGCTGGGAAGCGAAAATCGTCGACGAAAAAGGTCAGGATACCCCGCAGGGGCAGGTCGGCGAACTGATCGTGAAAGGTCCCGGCGTGATGACCTGCTATTACCGGGACGAAGAGGCGACCAAAGCCTCGCTCAAGGACGGATGGCTCTATACCGGCGACATGGCTCAGCAGGACGAAGACGGCTTCATCTTCCTGGTCGACCGCAAAAAAGACGTGATCATCACCGGCGGCGAAAACCTCTATCCGGTTCAGATCGAAAACTTCATCCGCGCGCACAACTCCGTCAAAGACGTCGCGGTCATCGGACTGCCCCACGATCGTTTGGGAGAAATCGCCGCGGCGATCGTAGAGGTTAAGGAAGGGTTTACTCTCACCGAAGAAGAACTGAACAAATTCTGCGAAGGGCTTCCCCGCTACAAGCGCCCACGGAAAATCATCTTCGCCGAAATTCCGCGCAACCCGACCGGCAAAATCGAAAAACCCGTCCTCCGCAAACGTTATTGCGGTGAGAGCGTCGTCAAAACCCAAATCGAAAAATAGCTTAATTCAGTCGTCTCCCCGTCTTTTAGGCGAATCGGCACGACAAAACTCATGAAAAACAAGTAAGGAGATTCAAGGCTATGGCAAAGAAATCAGCGGCACAAAACAATTCCAAGAAAGCCAAAACAACGAAGATCGAACAAATTGTCAACTGTAATCCCGAACTGAAAACGGCCATTGACCAAATCGAGAATCTATTTGGAACCGGTTCGATCATGGCGCTCGGGATGGAAAACAGCCCAAAATTTGACGGCATCTCAACCGGGTCCCTCTCTCTCGACATCGCGTTGGGGGGACGGGGGATCCCCAAGGGAAGAATCATCGAAATTTTCGGTCCTGAGTCGAGCGGCAAGACGACCCTCACCCTTCACGTCGTCGCCCAGGCGCAGAAGGGGGGCGGGATCGCCGCTTTCATCGATGCCGAACACGCGCTCGATCCGAGTTGGGCCAAGCGTCTGGGCGTCGATCTCGAAGCGCTTCTGGTCAGCCAACCGTCAAGCGGTGAAGAGGCGATGCGGATCGCCGAGATGCTCGTGAAAACGAACGCAGTCGACATTATCGTCGTCGACTCGGTCGCCGCCCTTGTTCCGGAAAAAGAACTCCAGGGCGATATCGGCGACTCGCACGTCGGTCTGCAGGCGCGTCTTATGAGCCAATCGATGCGTAAACTGACCGGCGCCATCTCGAAAAGTAAAACTGCGGTCATCTTCATCAACCAGATTCGCGAGAAGGTCGGCGTGATGTTCGGCAATCCCGAAACGACCCCCGGCGGCCGCGCGCTGAAATTCTACTCCTCGTGCCGTATCGACGTCCGCCGCGTGGCTCAAATCAAAGACGGCGAAAACGTGATCGGTCAGCGGGTTCGCGCCAAGGTCGTCAAGAACAAGGTCGCCCCCCCGTTCAAGTCAGCGGAATTCGATATGCTTTACGCGACCGGAATCAGCTACGAAGGGGACGTTCTCGATAAGGCGATCGAGAAGAAAATAATAACCAAATCGGGCGCTTGGTTCCGCTACGGCACCACTCAGCTGGCGCAGGGACGCGAAAAGGCGCGTCAGTACCTGATCGACAATCCCGAGTTCACCAAAGAGATCGCCGACCAGATTATTGCGATGGGATTCGACCCCGACGAGCCGACCGCTCCCGAACAGCCCAAGGCGGACGACGAATTCTGATTTTCCAAGGCGTTTCCGAACTTTAAAAAACGGGCATGCCCCCGCAGGGTATGCCCGTTTTTTGTTGACGCGATTATTTCCGCGGATAGTTTTCGCCGAAAATGCTCAGTCGCGATTAACCGTCACACGGCGTCCCTTCACCGAAACCCGCCCCTCGGCCAGAAGCTGAATCACTTCGGGATACGCCACGCATTCGGCTTCGTAAAAAACGCGGTCGTTGAGCGTCTCGGCGGTATCGGTATCGAGAACGGGAACCGTCTTCTGAAGAATCACCGGTCCATTGTCGTAATCGTTATTCACGAAATGAACGGTACATCCGCTGACCTTCACCCCGTACTCCAAGGCGGCTTCATGCACTCGATGCCCGTAAAAACCCTTTCCGCAAAAAGAGGGGATCAAGGAGGGATGGATATTCACCACTTTGTTATTGAACGAATCGGGAATCGGCAGGAGTTGAAGATAGCCGGCCATAATCACATAGGCGACCTTCGCCTCCGTGCATCGCGCAAAGACGGCTTTACTGAAGTCGTCGACCGACTCAAACCCGCTTCTCTCGATGATTTCGATCGGAATCATCGCTTTTTCGGCATACTGAAGCCCCTTGGCACGGGACGTACTCGCGATAACCACCTTGATATCGGCGTCCAGTTCACCCGCGTTGATTTTATCGATCAGGTTTTTCAGCGACCGGCCCGTACCGGAAATCAGAACCGCGATCGGCAGTTTGGCAGCGGACATAAGAGTCTCCTTCTTCTTGGGAAAGATCATTAAAAAACGGCGCGGCGGGACGAAATAAAGACGCCCCGCCGCGAGTCTGGATTCATTGAACTTTTATGTAGATCGAAACTTTCTCACCGTCGGCTTTTGCCTCAACCGCTTCGGCGCCGTCGACCGCGCCCGAAACGATCTCAACGGCGAGCGTCTCCGCCTTGATATAGTCGGCATACGATGCCAACGCGGCGCCGATCGCTTCACTTTCGGTGACGATACCGACGATAATGCGATCGGTATATTCGCACCCCATCTCTTTACGACGATCCTGAATCAGACGAACCAGTTCGCGCGCGCGTCCTTCACGAAGCAGTTCTTCGGTCAGTTCGGTCGACAGGAGAACGACGCAGTCGTCTCCCTGCGCGGCGGCATATCCCTCCTTCGCCTGGAGACGGATCAGAACCTCCTCCGCAGTCAGTCGTACCGTCTCGCCGCCGGCGTCGACGGTAATCGCGCCGTCTTTCTTCATTTCGGCAAGAAGCGCCGCGCCGTCCGCGCCTGTCAGCGCGGCCCGAACCGCCGGAAGGCGCTTGCCGAGCTTCGGACCGAGCTTCTTCAAATCCGGCGAAATCTGGTAAGAAATGTACTCGTCGGCCTTTTCCAGGAAGAGGACGTCTTTGACATTCAGCTCTTCTTTGACAAGGTCGACATACTCCGCAATCTCTTCTTGAACGGAGGGGTCGGCGGGAATGATCTGAATCGCGGCCAACGGCTGGCGAACCTTGAGTTTCGCTCCCATCCGCGCGTTTCGACCGAGCGAAACGACTTCCCGTACCCGGCTCATCCGCCGCGCCAGTCCTTCGTCGATCACGCCGAGTTCCGCGACCGGATAGTCGCAGAGATGAACCGATTCGCAGGCCGCACCGGCAAACGACTCGGTCAGCATCAGCCAGATTCGTTCCGAAAGATACGGAACGAACGGCGCGATCAGCTTCGAAAGGGTAACGAGCGACTCGTAGAGCGTCCAATAGGCGTCGGACTTCGAGACCGACTCTTCCCCCGACCAGAACCGAGCGCGGCTGCGGCGGACGTACCAGTTCGAAAGGGAGTCGACAAACGCGATCAGTTTCCCGCACGCGGCGAAGTGGTCGTACGCGTCCATCTTTTCGGTCACAAAGGCAATCGTGTCGTTCAGCTCGCCGAGAATCCAGCGGTCGAGTTCGGCACGTTCGCCGATCGGACGGTAATCGGCGGCCGTCGCCATCACCGCGGGGGTCAAATCGCCGTCGGCGGCGGCAAGCGCCGCGGGATCAATCCGTTTTTCGGGAGCGAATCCGTCGATCTTCCGATAGACGTCATAAAACGAGCAGACGTTCCAGAGCCGAATCATAAATTCGGGCATCGACTCCTTAATCGCCGATTCGCTGTACCGGATCGAAGTCCAAGGGGTCTGATTGGCGTAGAAGTACCAACGGAGCGCGTCGGCGCCGTATTTATCGAAGATTTCGCGCGGCTCGCGGTAATTGCGAAGCGACTTCGACATCTTCTGCCCGTCCTCGCCGAGCATCAGTCCCAGAACGATACAGTTTTTAAACGGGTGAGGGTACTCTTTCGTATCTGAGAAAAGAAGAGTGCTGATCGCCAGCTGCGAGTAGAACCACCCGCGGGTCTGATCGATCGCCTCGCTGATGAAATCGGCGGGATGATGCTTGGCAAACTGTTCGGCCGACCCTTCGACATGAGGATACCCGACCTGGGCGAACGGCATCGAGCCGGAGTCGAACCAGCAGTCAATGACTTCGGTCACACGGCGCATCCGTTTTCCCGGAGCTTTCGGCGATTCGTACGTCACCGCGTCGATGTAAGGCTTATGAACCTTGAGATGTTCCCAAAGTTGTTCGTCCTTCTCGCCCCACGCGTCACCGGCTTCGGCCTTCGCCTTATCGTGGGCGTTCTGCCAAACTTCGGTTCCCTCGACTCCGGGCTTGGCAAGAAGCTCGTCATACGAACCGATCGCTTCCTGATATCCGGTTTCTTCGCAAACCCAGACCGGGAGCGGAGTTCCCCAAAACCTCTCGCGCGAAAGAGCCCAATCGACGTTCGTCTCGAGGAAATTCCCGAAACGTCCGTGCTTGATATGGTCGGGCATCCAGTTGATTTTCTCGTTGTTCGCGAGCATTTTATCTTTGTACTGGGTGGTTCGGATAAACCAGCTCCTGCGCGGATACTGAATCAGCGGATCGCTGGAGGCGCGCCAGCAGAATGGGTAGTCGTGAAGATACTGTTCGAGGAGAAAGAGAATCTTCCGCTGTTTAAGCTCCTGGGCGATCTCCTTATCGCACTCTTTAACCCAGCGTCCCTCGTATTCGGGCATTACGGAGGTGAACGTACCGTTCGGCGCCACCGCGCAGATCAGTTCCGGCCCTTCCCCGTCGGCGTAACGCGCCTTCTGCGCGGTCAACAGGTCGAAGTCAACCTCCCCGAACGCCGGAGCCTGATGAACCAACCCGGTTCCGGAATCGAGAGTCACGAAATCGGCGGGACAGACGCGCCAGGCGACATATTCCTTTCCGCCCTCTTTGAGCGTTCCCTGTTTATCTCCGAGATCCTTATAGAAACAGTCATACGGAGGAATATAACGCAGACCGACAAGGTCGGCGCCCTTTAAAACCTCGCCGACTTCGGCTTTCATTTTGATCTTGGCGGCGATCTGTTCGACCATAGCCGCGGCCACAATCACCTTGTTCCCATACCGGTCGCCGTCCTTATCGATGAACGAAACGACCGCGTAATCGAGTTCCGGATGCACCGCGGCGAACTGGTTGCTCGGAAGGGTCCACGGCGTCGTCGTCCAGACGAGAAGATCGACATCCTCAAATCGGGGATCACGGGCGTCGTTGACCAGCGGAAATCGGATAAAGACCGAAGGATCGGCGACGCGCCGATACCCCTGTCCAACCTCGCCACTCGAAAGCGCGGTTCCCCCCTGAGCCCACCACCAGACGATCTTATGACCCTGGTAAAGAAGCCCCTTGTCGAAAAGGGACTTCAGCGCCCACCAGACCGACTCGACAAAAGATTTGTGGAATGTGACATAGGCGTGGTCGAGGTTGATCCAGAAACCGAGCCGTTCGGTCAGTTCCTCCCACTGTTGCGTATAGCGAAAAACATTTTGAATGCAGTGGTGAATAAACGGTTCGACGCCGTAAGCTTCGATCTCTTCTTTCGAGTGAATCCCCAGTTCTTTACAGACCTCGACCTCGACCGGCAGACCGTGGGTGTCCCACCCGGCTTTCCGTTCGCAGAGGAACCCTTTCATCGTCTTATAACGGGGATACAGGTCTTTAATCGCGCGGGTCAGGCAATGGCCGGGATGGGGAAGTCCGTTCGCCGTCGGCGGTCCTTCGTAAAAGACAAATTCGCCGCAGTTCTTCAGACGCCGCTTCTCGAGCGATTTCTCGTAAATATTTCTCTCCCGCCAGCGGCGGATCAGTTTTTCTTCGTTCTTCGGAAAGTTTCCGCCAGAAGCGTTATCTAAAACCGTTTCACTCGACATTGCTGATTCTCAAAATTCCCTGTTAACTGAAAAATACCGAAAATTCGGCCGTGATTTGGAAACCGAAGCGCCGTCGGGAGACTAAATCCCCTCGCGCAGAAGTTCGCAGATGATCGCGTTCATCTTCGGTTCGGCCTTCTCGGCGGTCGAAAGGATCTCGTTGATATTAACCGGTCGGAGCGCGTCGGCAAGCCCCATATCGGTAATGATCGAAAAACCGAGCGTTTTCATTCCGGCATGAACGGCGGCGATCACTTCGGGAACCGTCGACATTCCAACCACATCGGCGCCGATCGAGCGCAGGAAGCGGTATTCGGCGCGCGTTTCCAGATTCGGCCCCGGCACCGCCGCGTAAACCCCCTGCTGCGTCGCGATTCCGAGTCTCAGCGCCGCGGCGCGCGCTTTTTGAAGCAGTTCACGGGAATACGGTTCGATCATATCGGGATACCGCGGACCGATCCGATTGTCATTCGGACCGATCAGCGGATTGATCCCCAACAGATTGATATGGTCTTCGATGAGGAGTATATCCCCCTGCTTAAACTGTGGATTGAGTCCGCCGCAGGCGTTCGAGACGATCAGCGTCCCCGCCCCGAGCTCGTGCATCACGCGGATCGGAAAGACGATCTCTTTGGCGGAATACCCTTCATAGGCGTGAAAACGCCCCTGCATGGCGACAACCGACTTCCCTTCAAGTCTGCCGAGGATCAGTTTGCCGGCATGCGATTCGACCGTCGAAATCGCGAAGTGAGGAATCTCTTCGTAAGGGATCGTTCGGTCAATCTCAATTTTATGGATAAGATTACCAAGTCCCGTTCCCAGAACAATTCCGATCTCGGGGCGTTCGCTCCATCGTGCGCGGAGAAACGCCGCGGCCTCTTGAATCATGTCGTATTCGGATAACATCGTTTCGTTTCCTCGATTTATGTCAGCTTCGATACTAAAACGCAGAAGATCACGCGTCCTTTTCGTTCCGTTTCAGATCAACCTTAACCGCCAGCTCTTCAAGCTGTTTTTCGGCGACCGGGCTCGGAGCGCCGGTCATCAGATCGGAAGCTTTAGCCGTCTTCGGGAACGCGATACAGTCGCGGATATTATCGACGCCGGCAAAGAGCATCACCAGTCGGTCGAGTCCGAAGGCGATCCCCCCGTGCGGCGGCGCGCCGAACTGGAGCGCGTCCAGAAGGAATCCGAACTGCCCCTTCGCCTCTTCGCGGGTCATTCCCAAAAGGGCAAAGACTCGGTTCTGCGTTTCGGCGTCATGAATACGGATCGTCCCGCCGCCTGCCTCGAATCCGTTGAGAACCAGGTCGTACGCCTGTGCCCGAACGCGGCCGGGATCCGACTCCAGAAATTCGAGGTCTTCGACCAGAGGAGCTGTGAACGGATGATGCATCGCGACCCAGCGATTTTCCTCTTCGCTCCAATCGAACATCGGGAATTTCACAATCCAGCAGAAGTTCATCTCGTTCGGGTCGTAAAGTTTAAGCTGAGCGGCCAGACGCCGGCGCAGGCCGTTCAGAACGCGGCAGGTCAGAAGGAAATCGCCGCACGAGAAGAGGAGCAGATCGTTCGGCTCGGCTTCCAGCTTCGCGGCGATTTTCGCCAGATCCGACTCGGAAAGGAACTTGGCGCTCGAACCGGTCAGTTTTCCCTCGGCGTCCGCCTTGAACCAGACAAGCCCCTTCGCGCCGAACTGGTCGGCACACCAAGCGGTCAGTCCGTCGATATCTTTGCGCGAAAACGTGTCGGCGGCGTTTTTGACGTTAATCCCCCGCACTCGCCCCCCGGCGTCGGCGGTCGCGCGAAAGACTTTGAATTCCGTCTCCTTGGCAACGTCGGTCACGTCTTTCAATTCCATACCGAACCGCAAATCGGGCGCGTCGTGTCCGAACCGCTCCATTGCCTCATCGTAAGTTATGCGCGGAATCGGAAGCGTCAGTTCCCGGCCGAGAACGTCTTTCATCAGCCGTTGAACCAAAGAGCTCATCATCGCGAGAATGTCTTCCATTTCTATGAACGACATTTCGATATCAAGCTGAGTGAACTCGGGCTGCCGGTCGGCGCGGAGATCCTCGTCGCGGAAACAGCGGGCGATCTGCATATAGCGGTCATACCCGGCGATCATCAGAAGCTGTTTATAGAGCTGAGGCGACTGGGGAAGCGCGTAGAAACTCCCTTGGGAAACGCGGCTCGGAACCAGGTAGTCGCGGGCGCCTTCCGGCGTGCTCTTTCCGAGCACTGGTGTTTCGACTTCCACGAATCCTTGTTCGTCGAAGAAATCGCGCATGACTTTGGTCATCTTATGCCGAAGAACCAGAACCCGCTGCATTTCGGGACGGCGGAGGTCAAGGAAACGGTATTTCAGGCGCATTTCTTCGGAAGGGACTTCCGGAGCGCTCGGAATGAACGGAACGACCTCGGATCGATTCAGGATGACGAGCTTTTCCGCTTCGACTTCAATTTCGCCCGTCGGCATATTCGGATTCACCAGTCCCTCGGGACGAAGACGAACCGTACCGGTAATCTGAACCACATCTTCGTTGCGAAGGGTCTTGACCAGTTCAAAGGCGGAAGAGTCGGCCATCGTCGAGTAGAAAACCGTCTGAACCTTTCCGTAGCGGTCGCGGAGATTAACGAAAAAGACACCGCTGTGGTCGCGCGCCGAATCGACCCACCCCGCCAGGGTGACCGTTTTGCCGTTATCGCTTCCGCGAAGCTCGCCGCATGTTGTAGTCCGAAACACTGTTGACTCCTTAAATGATCTGACGTATCCAATGAGTCCGCCCGGCGAAACGCCGTACAGAACCACCCCAGCAATTTTAAAACAAATACGTTTTTCCGCAAGTAGGAAAACTCCTCGCCAAACCTCCCGCGGCCCCCGTCATTTTTCCTCAAAACCGTCGATCTTTCCCCAAAACGGTCAATTCGACTTGCTGATTACAGGGCGTAACATATAATATAGGTAAGATATCATTCGGCGATGCCTTTTGCCCGAAAGTGCGGGCGGATTCCGCGTCGCATCGCCGCATTGGAACGCAGGGTATGTCCACGATGAACACAAACCGGGTGAGAGCGATCGAAAAGATCGCGGCGTACAAGGGGGATTATTCCGTTAGCGAAGCCTCTTTTCCGCCGGAAGAATACGGAAAATACGTCTTCAGCGAGAAGATGATCAAAAAGTATCTTCCGAAAGAGTCCGCGGAAAAACTCCTGGCCACCATTCGCGAGCAAAAACCTCTCGACCCGACGATCGCCGACGACGTCGCCAACGCCATGAAAGAGTGGGCGATCAGTCTGGGCGCCACCCACTATACCCACTGGTTCCAGCCGCTCAACGGCGGCACCGCCGAAAAACACGACGCGTTTTTGGAACTCTCCGAAACCGGCGAACCGATCAAGGTCTTTTCCGGCAAGAAGCTGATCAAAGGAGAACCCGATGCGTCGAGTTTCCCGTCGGGAGGCTTGCGTTGTACGTTCGAGGCGCGGGGGTACACGGCTTGGGATCCGACCAGTCCCGCCTTCGTCAAACGGCATCGGAACGGCACCACCCTCTGCATCCCGACCATCTTCTGCTCCTACAACGGCGAAATCCTCGATAAAAAAACCCCGGTTCTCCGTTCGATCAAGGCGCTCGAAAAGGCAGTAAAGCGCCTGATGGCTCTTTTCGCCCGATCCGAAAAGCCGGTGAAGGTCTCCCTGGGGGCCGAACAGGAATATTTTCTGATCGACCGCAATTTCTACCTGAACCGTCCCGACCTCGTTCAGACCGGACGCACCCTCTTCGGATCCGCCCCTCCGCGAAATAAGCAGCTGGTGGACCACTATTTCGGAAGCATCCGCCCCGAAATCCTCGCGTTCATGACCGACGTCGACCATGAGCTTTGGCGTCTGGGGATCCCCTCGAAAACCCGCCACAACGAAACCGCGCCGGCGCAGTTTGAAGTCGCCCCGATTTTCGAAGAGCTTAATGTGGCGGTCGACCACAACATGCTCCTGATGGACATTTTAAAGCGGACGGCGATTCGGCACGGGATGGTCTGCCTTCTCCACGAAAAGCCGTTCGCCGGGGTTAACGGTTCCGGAAAACATAACAACTGGTCGATCACCTACGGCGGACACAATCTCCTCAATCCCGGGAGCAATCCCGAACAGAACGCCGTTTTCCTGACGGTTCTGGCGGCGATCATTCGCGCCGTCGACCTTCACAGCGACATTCTCCGCGCCTCAACCGTCAGCGCGGGAAATAAATACCGTCTCGGAATGGGGGAAGCGCCGCCGGTCATCATTTCCATTTCGCTCGGCGAAACGCTCACCGAAATTCTCGACCGTCTCGGCAGTCATGAAGAAGTCGCCAGCAAGCCGGCCGAAATGATGCGCATCGGCGTTGACACCCTCCCCCCCCTTCCCCGCGACAACACCGACCGAAACCGAACGAGCCCGTTCGCCTTTACCGGCAACAAGTTCGAGTTCCGCGCCTGCGGTTCGGGACAGTCGTGCGCCGGGTTCAACACGGTTCTGAATACGATCATCGCCGAATCGATCGATGTGATCGCCGAACGGCTCGAAAAACTCGACCGTTCCGATAAAGAAGCGTTCCATACCGGTCTGACCGCCGTCATTGCCCAGATCATCCGAAAGCACCGCCGGATCATCTTCAACGGGAACAATTACAGTCCCGAATGGGTGAACGAGGCCGAGCGGCGGGGTCTTCCGAACGTCCGTAAATCGATCGAAGCGCTGCGCGCCTACATCAAGCCGGAAAACGTCGAAATGTTCAGCCGATACGGCGTCTTTTCGAAGGCAGAAATCGTCTCGCGATTCGAAGTTTTCCGAAACGACTACCATTCCCGCGTTCGGATCGAGGGAGGAATGGCGCTCGAAATCGCCCGAACAATGATTCTGCCGGTTGTCAACCGTCAGTACCGTGAAGCTCTCGAAACTCTTCAGGCGGCGCGCGGCGCCAAATCGAAACACGGCATTGCCGCGGCCGAAAATCTTGCCGATTCGTTCGGCGATCTTCTCGACCAGCTCCACCAGGGGTGCGAAGCGCTCGAAACAGCCTTGGGGGGCGAACATGAGGGGATTATCGACAATATGAAGCGACTGCGCGAAATCGTCGATCACGCCGAAGATATGGTTGACGACGCGCTCTGGCCGCTGCCGAAATACCGCGAAATGCTCTTTATCTATAACTAAGACGGAGCCCGAACAATGTTCTCACAGGAATATTCTCCCTTTGCCGACGGTAATGTTGAAGTCTGGGGTCTTTTCGACTTCCGCGAAGATACCGAGTCGCACTGCGTCGCCCCGTCGCCGGAAATCGAACTCTATACCGAGGCGTTCCCCATCTTCATGCCCCTGAAAACCTGGGGGCATAACTGCGGGTACAAACGAAATCCGATCATTTATCTGGCGTGGCAGCGCCAGTGTGAGGATTCGCAGATCGCCAAACAGCTTCTGCCGAAAGACCTCTGTCAAGTCGCCGAAACCGTCGTCGAAGAGATGAAAGCGGAACTGCGCGATATGGGCGACAAGCGCGCCTCGTCGCTCGATCTGTTCGACCTGATTCCCGCCAGCAAGGAGTTTACCAACCTGAGTTCACAGCCGGAAAACACTTTCGACTGCGCGCTGGCGACCTATCCGCTCGCCGCGGCGCTTCTGGCGGCAGCCGTCGACGGTGCAAGCCTGAGCAAACCGAAAGCGATCTGTTTCGGCGGCTGGAACTTCTACCGCGGCAAACCCCTTTCGGGTCTTTTGAGCGCCGATGACGTCGACGACAAGATCCGCACCGCTCGCAAAGCCGCGATCAGCGAGATTTATTTCTCCGCCCCGAACCGTCTTTTCGACTCACTCAAAGAAAAAGGAGACGATCTGCGCCGTCTCGATGAAGAAGATTCCCTCCCCGATACGATCGCGCCGTACCGAATGGCGTTTCAACAGCCGTGAAATGACTCCGGAACTCCGCCCCCGAGCACCGGGGGCTTTTCCCTTTGAACTTTTTCTTCGCCGATGAACAAGCAAAGCGCAACCTTTTTGGAACTATCCTCCGAATATACCGGCGAACACGCCCGCTATGTGATCTTTCCGGTTCCCTTCGAGGGAACGGTTTGTTTTGAAAAGGGAACCGCAAACGGACCGCGCCGAATCCTTGAGGTTTCGGATCAGATGGAATACATCGACGAGGAAACGCTGATCGAATTCTGGAAACCGGGAATCCGTACACTGGCGCCGCTACCCGCCGAACCGGCGCCGCGGGCCGAGACGGAAGCGATCTACGCCCGTGCGAAACGGGAAAGCCTCTTTGCCGAAGGACGTTTCCCGATCACTCTGGGGGGAGAACACTCGATCACGGCGCCCCTTTTGCGCGCCGCCGCCGAAACCTACCCGGAACTTTCGATTCTTCAATTCGACGCGCATTCCGATCTTCGCGACTCCTTTCCTCCGGGCGGCCGCGACTCGCACGCATCGGTTATGCGCCGAGCCCTCGAAATCACTCCGAATCTGGTTCAGGTCGGGGTCAGAAGTTTTTCGGAAGAAGACCTTGTTTCCTGTCCCGAACAGGTCAGACGCTTTATCACGCCCGCGCGTCTCGAAGACGATTTTGACGCCGCTCTGGCGGAGATAATAAGCCGCCTCTCCGAAAATGTATATATCACCATCGACATGGACGTGTTTGATCCCTCCTCTGCGCCCGGAGTCGGAACCCCCGAACCGGGCGGTCTTTCGTGGCGGCAGATCACGAAAATCCTACGCGCTGTATTCAAGACCAAAAAAGTAATCGGCGCCGACGTGGTCGAAACGGCGCCGATTCCCGGTCAGGTTGTCACCGAATTTCTCGCCGCTCGGCTGGTCGCGAAACTGATGACCTACGACCAGGCCGCGGCGGACGATTCTCGTTTGGGTTAAATCTTAATAAACGCCTTGTACTTATAGAGAATGAACAGGAAGAGCCAGCATGTGAGCGAGTACGCTACGGCGTTAAATACCCCTTGATACGCTTCGGGTGACCATCGCTGAATAGCGTCCTGAAACAGAATCGACGCGGGCTGTGAAAACGCGAAAAACTTCTGCGCCAGATAGATCGTGATCGAATTCATCCCGATCACAATGAAGGGGAACGACCACCATTTAAAACCGACGACGTCGATGATCCAGTAGAAAATCCCAAGTCCGAGTGTTGAAAACCCGCCGACGAAGCAGACAAAAGAGCTGGTCCAAAGGTTCTTATTGATCGGCATATCAAAGTTCCAAACCCACCCGATCAGGATGAGCAGAGCGCCGGCAAGAATCAGTCCAAGCGACTTTTTGTGGCCGGCGACGTTCACACCGTCTTTTCGAAGCCATTCTCCCGCAAAAACGCCCAACATCGCGGTACCGATCGCGGGCACTGTTGAGAGAATCCCTTCCGGATCATGAATTTTCAAATGGTGCAGACCGGGCAGAAAGAGACGGTCCACATAACCGGCCAGGGAACCCGCCATCGACCAGCAATCGGCATTCGGATCGATATCGGTTGCGGTAAACGACCGCATCGCCAGCCAGTAGCCGACAAGAATCGCAATCAAAATAACAACCCGTGTTCTCACTTTAAACGCCATTGCGAAGAGGACGGCAAACATCCAGGCCAGACCGATATGTCCCAGTACCGAGGCGTAACGCATATTCGCGAAATCAAACCGGACATTGTTGTTGTAGATGATCCCGATCAGAACCAGCAGAAGCGCCCGAATAATGATCTTCCGGACAATCTGTCCGGTCGAACGCCCCTTCTCCCGCTGTTTCGCCAGTGAGAACGGGAACGTGCATCCGGCGATAAAGAGAAATGTCGGGAAAATCATATCGTGGTGGGCGACCCCATGCCACGAAACATGATGCATCTGGGAACCGACCCACTGCCAGAACGGGCACTCCGGCCAGAGCGCGGCCAGGGCGGAAAAGATTGACGCCCCGCCCATAATGAAGAACATATTTGCGCCGCGATAGGCGTCGAGTGAAACGAGCCGGCGGGGGAGATTCGGAGTCTGCACGGAAGATTCGGACATCGGATTTCCTTCCTAAATGATCCCCCTTAAATTTCGAAGGGGAATGTGAAAAAACGGGAACTATGGGATTTTAATTTCGACCGTCGCGTTCTTAATAGTTCGGCTTACCGGATCGAAGGTGCGAAGTCCGACCTGGATCACCTTAATTTCAGCTTCGTACGGGGGAGGATAATCCGGCAGATCCGATGCGGTCACGTTTCCGTCAAGCGGAATATCACCGACCGTGAAACCGGGGCGGCTCGAAGCACCGAAAATTTCGGATGTAGCTCCGTTCACAGCCATCGGCCAACTCTGGGTCAGAAACTCTTTCTGATACTCCTCCGTCCATGTATCATAGACAGCCGGCATAACCGGACGGTAGAAGATCTGATTCAGTGCCGGTTCATGGGTTGCGGGATCACATAGGGGACGCGGAAGACATACGGCGTTAATGCCATAATTCCCCCCGGAACGAAAACTCATCGTATCCGTTTCCGGATTATCTTTGCTCAAGTCCCCTTCCCCTAAGTCGACAAACGACGCGCTCTTGTCGTCCCAGACCTTAACGTCGAAACTCAGAACATTCGTCAAAAGGACGTCGTTGTTCATCGTTTTCAGATCGGACGGCTCGACAACAATTCCGGACAGCTCAATCTGCCCCGAAAACGCCTGTTGCTGAGACCAGGGATTCGGAAACTGCCACTCGTCGATAAAGACATCGTCGGGGAGACTCGCCGCATTGTAAGCGGCAGAACCGACCGATTCAGGCCCAATATGCCCCAGATCCAACCTTAGGTTTTCTCCCATCCAATCCTGGAGAAAATCATTGGTCGGCTGTTCAACCGAAGATTCGAACGGATGCCGACCGAACGGCCAACCGGCCTGGAAATACTGGGAATCCGATTCGGGAACGGAAGACCAAAGCGCGCTCTCCTGAAGGGTCGGCATACGCATCCAGTACCACCCTCCGTATTTTCCCGAAATACCAAGATCGAAAGCGGCGGGAAAATCAAGCGAGGGAAATTGCTCAGAAAGTGCAAATAAGTCAACAACCGGCGAGCTCCAATAGCCGTATCTGTTCTTCCGATTCGCCAGGTCGGAAACGGTATTCGCAACAACGCGTCCGAGAGAAGGATAGACGGTGCTGTCTTTGACATTGACATACGAGAATGTTTTATCGGGATCGAAATGAACCGAAATGTCAAAGAAGCGATAAAACCCGAAACCGGCACTCGGCATAAAGTGAAAAGTCGCAATGTTCTGAAAATTATAATGGATATACTGGTTCAGCGACCGAAGCCTTTCCTCCAAAACCTCGTCGGGAATAATCAGAAGAACCCGGCGGTAAAGAGTAGTGCCGCGCAGAAACCAGACCACCTCGGCATATTCCGATTCGATCGTTTCGATATTATCGTCAATCGAAGCCTGGTAATCGTACGAGGTCACGTCGTCGGAGAGTTTTTTAAAGCAGCGTCCGCGGAACCACTTTCCCGCCGGCGCCCGGACGGTAAACGAGAGGATATCGTCGGTATCGCCGACCGTATTGTCGACCGTCGCACGGCGTCCGTCGAAATTACCGTAGGTACTGAATGTTCGGCTGTTCGTCGCGGAATAGATCCCGTCTATCTGCTTGTAGTCAAGAAACCTCGGCGCGTTCCCCTGCCCTTCAACATAGGAGAAGAAGCCATATCGGGAAGTCGGCGCTTTCAGGCGGGGAACCGTCAGATTTTCGAGATCTTCGCGCAGACGGTCTTTCGCCGCGCGAAGGTTATTGGTCATCGAGAGGATATCCTGGGTCTGGGTCATAATCGACGTGACCCGTCCGAAGATCGCCGCCAGCGCATACATCAGGACGAGCGTCAGCGTCACGGCGATCATCACCTCGATTAAGGTATACCCCTTCCCTCTTTCCCTGAGGGGAAGATCGCTCGCCCCCCGGGGGGATAAAACAGAAGGTCCAATATCATTAAATTCGGCTTTGCCCATATCCCGCTCCGAAATGCCTCCTCCCCTATCGATTTAAGCGCAAAAAGCCGTAAAAGTCAATAAGATACCGTTATTTTCCGCCAAATCAAGAGGTTGGCCCAAACGGTTTTAACGGTCATTCTCAATACCTCGGCAGACCGAAGCCGGTGGAGGGAAATGACCCCCTCCCCCCTTGCGAAAAATCAAAAAAGTGGTCTAATATCGCTTGTGAGGCGGGTTTCGTCTCGAGCATGCACCCATAGCTCAATTGGATAGAGCATCGGTCTACGGAACCGAAGGTTATCCGTTCGAATCGGATTGGGTGTATTCGCTCAGACC
>CACXFR010000067.1 GCA_902766935.1 uncultured Planctomycetota bacterium
ATCGAATGGCCGAAGAGCTCGACGCTGGTGTAGTTCTGCGCGCCGCCGACGATGACCGATGAGGCCAGAAGCTGAAGAAGGAGTTTTCGTTTCCCTTTTATCCCACTCTTGTCGTCGATGAATCCGGTGAGGACCAGGACCAGCGCCGCACCCAGGATCAGGCCGATCTTGGTGAACGGGACGTCGTATTCGTCGATGTTGCTGATGTTGTGGTGCGTGACCCCGATGATGATCGCCAGCGCCGCAACGGCGTAGATGACCACGCCGCCGCTGACCGGGGTCGGCGCCTTTTGAAGTTTGCGAAGGCCGTCGGCTTTGTCGACCACGCCGTGCCGCTGCGCCCAGCGGGCGTAATATTCCGTTCCGATCTTGGTGACCGCTGCGACGCAAAGGAGAAAAATGTAAAACGCAACAGCGTTCATGGAATATTATGATTTCGGTCTGAAATATTAATTGGAATAATAACGACGCGGTCGCCGGGTCGGCGGAGGTCCGGCCGCGGGAAGGGACGGGACGCTCCGGCGATACCGGGGGTGATTCTATTTTAGTAGGAACGGGGGGGATGTCAATAATTGCCCCGCCCCCCCCTGCCGAAGGCAGGGGGGGGCGGGAGCGTGGCTTAGCCGCGCAGGAGGGCGCCGTCGGCGGTTTGGCAGAAGTGGATTGAGAACTTCTCTTTTAGGTGGGGGAACGTCTTGACGTAGCCGGCGGTGATTCGGTCGGCGATCTCCCG
This sequence comes from uncultured Planctomycetota bacterium, assembly GCA_902766935.1. Classification (GTDB taxonomy): domain Bacteria; phylum Planctomycetota; class Planctomycetia; order Pirellulales; family Thermoguttaceae; genus RUG695. Next base: position 734 of record CACXFR010000067.1, read on the forward strand.
TTTCGCGGCGGGGTCGATCAGCGCCATGCAGCAGCCTTTGAATCCCGCGCCGCTGAATCGGCCGCCGTAGATCCCCGGCGTCTGACGCATCAGGTCGTAGATCCGCTTCAGCTCGTCGGAGCCGGTTTCGTATTGGTTGATCGAGCTGGCGCCGCTCTGGAAGATCAGGTCGCCGAACTCTTTTAAGTCGCCCGCACGCCAGGCTCTGACCCCTCTTTGAACCCGTTCGAATTCGGAGTAGTAGTGGTCGGCGCGCCTGCGCCAGTTTTCGGGAAGACGGTCTCGGTACTTTTTGTAGACTTCAAACGGCACGTCGCGCAGACGGGTGTTGCCGAAACTGCCGTATTCCACGCCCGACCACCCTTTCAGGGCGTAGGCGGCGGCTTTCAGCTCGTCGACCCGTATGTTAAACGCCGAACCCGCCAGGGAACGCTCAATCCCGCTGAAAAAGACCGCAATTTCGAACGGCGGCATGTTCTCCGGTTTCGGGATCAGGTCGTAGGATCGGTCGCGGGTGTCGAGGAAAAGGAGTTTCCCCCTCTGCGCGTAGACCTCGCAGCTCTGGTCGAGTATGCCGACTTGAACCCCGACGTATTCGGTTTCCGCCTCGAACGCCACGTCGATCAGTTCCCGCGGGTCGAGCGTTAAGCCGTTCGCGCGGCATAGCGCTGTGAGGAACGAGATAATAAGCGCCGCCGACGACGAAAGACCGCCGACGGGAAGGGAACCTTCGAAAACGCCCGTAACGCCCCGTTTTAACTCGTAGCGCGCGGCGAGCGAACGGACCGCGCCGCGGAGATAGTCGCCCCAGTTCCCCTGGCGCGGAGGGACGTGGGAAATGGAAAACTTCATCGTGCCGGGAAAGTTGAGACTTTCGAGCCGGAACTTCTCCGTCGGTTCGTAGTAGAAGGTGATTCCCCTGTCGAGCGCAAAACCGGTGATCAGCCCGTGCTGATGGTCGACGTGCGCGCCGAGCGGGCAGACACGATGGGGGCAGAAGCCGGAAAGCCGGAAGTCGGAAGGTTTCAACATCGAAAGACGACCTTTGTTCGGAGTCCGCGGGAATGCGGAGTTCGCTCCCCCTTATTATACCGGAAAATCAAAGAAGGTGAGACTGGACAAGCGGAATTTCCGATACTATAATTCTGTTTTGGGAGCGCGGGGGATGATCGGCGGTTCCCCCCAATGATGTCCCCGTAAAGAATTCAGTTTTGACGAGTAATTATCGATGCGTTATCTTGTTACCGGTACCGCTGGTTTTATCGGATTTCATCTGGCGAAACTCCTTTTGGAACGCGGCGACGAAGTTTTCGGCTTCGACAGCGTTAATGACTACTACAATCCGCGGCTGAAAGAGGCTCGGCTTGAAATCCTGGGGAAGTACCCGAACTATCGGTTCGAACGGAAGAATCTCACGGATGCCGAGTCGGTCGGCGCGGCATTTAAAGATTTTCAGCCTGAAGTGGCGGTGAACCTGGCGGCGCAGGCGGGGGTTCGGTATTCGCTCGAGCATCCGCAGGCCTATATCGATTCGAATATTACGGGGTTCCTCAATGTTCTGGAGGCGTGCCGGCATTTTCCGGTAAAGCATCTGGTTTACGCGTCGAGTTCTTCGGTCTACGGGAATCGGGATAATACCCCGTTCTCTGAATCGGATTCGGTTGACGAGCCGATTTCGCTCTACGCCGCCACGAAAAAGTCGAACGAGCTGATGGCGCATACCTACGCGCACCTGTTCGGCGTGCCGGCGACGGGTCTGCGGTTCTTCTCGGTCTACGGCCCTTGGGGCCGGCCCGATATGGCGGCGTATATTTTCGCCAAACGGATCTGGGCGGGCGAGACGATCCCCGTCTTTAACGAGGGGAATCTGTATCGCGATTTCACCTACGTCGACGATATCGTCAGCGGCGTGGTGAGTGTGTTGAATACGCCGCCTCGGCCGAACGCGAAAGGCGTTCGGAACAAGGTTTATAATATCGGGAATCATCGGCCTGAAATTCTGTCCCGGTTTATCGAGGTGCTCGAAGAGAAACTCGGGAAGAAAGCGACGATCGAGTATCTGCCGCTTCAGCCGGGCGATGTGCTGCGCACCTGCGCCGATATTACCGAAATTAACCGCGATTTCGGCTTCGTGCCGAAAACGCCGATCGACGTGGGGCTCGGGAAGTTCGCCGAGTGGTTTAAGGCGGAAGGGTATAAGTATTGATAAGCGGGTGCGCCGCCGAAAACCGGCGGGCGGGAGCGGTAAGCTCCCGTCCGCCGGTTTTTTTGTGCGGGGGAGGGGGGAGCCTGGGGTGCGGGTGAGATGGGGGCGGCGGGGGCGGTCGCCTGGGACCCCCTGCCCGCGGGGAGGGGAGAGCGGCCGGGTTGGCTTTTCTCCTCTTTCGTCCAGTTTTTTGTTGCTTTCGTCCAAAAAGAGATTATAATTGGATGAAAGACCGGCGGCCGGACGAAAGGAATTCCTATGAGAAAATTTGATTATCTGTCTCTGGCGAAACGAACGTGGGACATGGATATTCTGAATCTCGTTGCAAAAATTCATGAGTGTAAGGGACGACAGGACTTGTTTATCCGCCGGAAGCCCGCCGAACTTGATAAGCTTGTTGAAATTGCCAGGATTCAAAGTACTGAAGCTTCCAATAAAATCGAAGGTATTGTGACGACCGGCACCCGAATGAAACAGCTGTTTGAAGATAAGACGACTCCGAAAAACAGAGACGAGAGCGAGATCATGGGGTATCGGGATGTACTGAATACAATTCACGAAAGCAATGAATATATTCCGATTCGCCCCTCTTATATTCTGCAGCTGCACAGAGACCTTTTGAAACGTACCGGGGTCTCCTACGGCGGGCATTTTAAAGATGTTCAGAATTATATCCGAGAGACAAAAACAGACGGTTCGGAAACGATCCGTTTTACCCCCGTTGCTCCTTATGAAACGGATGAGGCGGTCGCCGCGATCTGCGGCAGCTATGCGCTGGCGGCGGCGTCGGAAAGCGTTGATCCCCTGATTCTGATCCCCTCATTTGTCGTCGATTTCCTTTGTATTCATCCGTTTAACGATGGAAACGGAAGAATGAGCCGCCTCTTAACGCTGCTGCTCCTGTATAAGCATGGATATTGCGTCGGCAAATACGTCAGTATCGAAAAGCAGATCGAAATTACAAAAGATCGCTACTATGGCGTTCTCAGAGAAGCGGATGCCGGATGGCACGAGGGACAGAACGACCCCGTGCCGTTTATCCGTTATATGCTGCAGATCATACTCGCTTGCTATATAGAATTTGAAGAGCGTGTCGGGCTGGTCGGCGATTCCTGCGCGAAACGCACTTCCTACGATATTGTCAGACGGTATGTTGAAAATAAAATTGGGAAATTTACCGGTACCGATGTAATTGTCAATTGTCCGACGGCCGGCAGATCGTCCGTCCTGGCGGCATTAAAGAAGCTGACCGAGGACGGCGTGATCTTCAGAAACGGAAACGGTCGAAATACGTTTTATGTAAGAGCGGACAGCGTCGAGGACGGGGAAGGGTAGCGTCGACCGCGGCCGCGGAGCTCCCCGCCCGCTGGGGGGGCGGGCGTTGGTGCGGTTATTCCATGTCGGGGCCTTCGATCTGTTCGCCCCGCTGCTGACGCGCCTGGTCTTCCGGCTTGAAGGTGCCGTAGAAGAGGGCGTTGCCGCCGTCGATCCAGGTGTAGAGGCGTTCCCAGTCGTCGTCGGTCAGCTCGACTTCGTGATG
>CACXFR010000068.1 GCA_902766935.1 uncultured Planctomycetota bacterium
ATGGCGGAGTGCTGATTGTCGGAGGAAGCGGGTAGCGGGTTATTTTCGGACATGATGGTTTCCGTTTCAGTTGTTAATCAAGGTAAAGCGAATATCGTTGATTTTCTCTTCGGGGAGGGCCAGACGGATCCGGCGGAGGATCTCCCCTTTGTAAAAGGCGAACTCGGACATCAGGGAGGCGTCGACCACGCTGATCCGAAGAACTCCGCCGCGGAGCCCGAGAATTTGGTACGAACTTTCGGTGTAAAAACCGTTTTCGTCCTGCGGGAAGAGGTCGGCCAGAATCTGCCGAAACGACTCGGAAAACCGATCGGCCGAAAGTTTCCGCCCGAGCCCGTAGCGGGCGATAATCTGCGGCAGGATATTCCCGATCTGAATCGGCTTGGAACGGCGCGCCCCGGGTCTTCCCCCTTCGATCATCCGGTGGTAGCCGAGCGCGTCAACCGTCTCGTTCGGATTCTCCGATCCCTTCCTTCGGAACGGAGAACGGCGTCTGTCAGACTTACCCATAGAAGTAACTTACCCTCCCTGTTTCGAGAGACTCCGTATCACTACTTATTTTACCAAAATTTCATTTTTTTGAAAGGTGAAAACGGCGGAAAAACCGAAACTTTTCTGTATTTCAAAAGAGGAAAAAAAGCGAATATTTTCCCGAAAAAGAGGGGGGCGCCGCCTCCGCCGCCGAAAAAAACCGGCGTCCCGGAAGGGACGCCGGCAGATCTGCGAAAATGGCCTCCTCTCGGACGGAATCGGCCCCTACGCGAGGTGGTCGTAATGCTTGATCTTCATCAGTTCGCCGTCTTTCAGCGCCGAGGCGTGCGCCACGATCCCCGGAACCGTCAGGTTCAGCGCGGTCGCGACATCGACCGTCGGACGGCGGCCGCGCAGAAGCGCGTCGACGAAGTCGCACATAAGCGGCCCGTGCGAACCGCCGTGGTACCCCCCTTCGACCCCTTCGGGAAGGGCGGGCATCGAGGGGTCGACCTGCGCGGCCAGATCTCTGGCGGCATCGTTCTGCGGCTGGTAATTGTCGCCGTCGAACGCGCCGATCTCGCCCCGCATACGTCCGGTTTCGGAACCCCAGGCTCCGCAGGAATCCCAGCTGACCCCCATCCGCGCCATCCCGCCCTCTTCGGTACGGAACAGGGCGATCTCGGTTCCGAACGGATTGTCGTACGGATTGGCTCCCTTCTGGTACTCCTCAAGAATGCTCGGCATTCCCATGCACGAAACTTCGGTGAACCCTTTGCCGGTCACCGTCGTATAGTACGCGTTCGAGTGGGTCGGATACCACTGCGGCGGAAGCCCGCGGCGCCAGTCTTTGTAGCCGGGAAGAGTCCCGCAGCCGTAGTGGAAATATTCCCCTTCGGTATAGATCATCTTCCCGAACGCCCCCGCGCCGTAGAGCTGACGGGCGGCGTACGCCCCGGCGCGAAACGCGGTCGTCTCGAACATCGCGTAGGTCAGTCCGCTCTCTTTGACCGCCTCGTAAAGACGGTCGGCGTCTTCCAGGCTTCCCCAGCAGGCGGGAACGGCGCTGGCCACATGTTTCCCATGTTTCAGAGCGGCGATCACGTGGTCGACGTGGCTCGGCGCGTCGGTCGCCACGAAGACGGCTTCGATATTGTCGTCTTTCACCATCTCTTCGAGAGAAGGATATTTCTTCCCGCATTTCGCCTTCTGCGCCAGCCCCTCGCACCGGTCGGGAAAGAGGTCGGTCACGGCAACGACTTCGACATTGGGATGATTCTGAAAATAGAATTGGCTCGCAAACTCACAAAGACCGAACCCGGCAAGCCCGACCCGAATTTTGCGGTCGGTATCCATCTTCCAGACTTTGGTGCGGTCAGCTTCGACGAGATGTTCAAAACCTTCGATCTGGTGAAGCTCCTGGCCGTAGAGAGCCCCCAGACCTAAAGACGCAAAACCCGCGGCAGTCAGGAATGAACGACGACTGAGTGAACGATTCATTGGGATCCTTTCTGAATGAAAGATTGAATTGTTCCCCAGTCCCCGCTTCACGATCCTCTGACCGCCGCGGCCTTCGCATAACCAAACCCTTTGGTTTCGAATGTCCCGAAAAACTCGGTCCAAATCAAACTGGGGTCTATTGGTTATAACAGAACTGAAAAAGGATTCAAGCTCTCAATCAGGCCTTTTTGGCGCAGGACTTGCAACCGGACTTGGCGCAGGCCTTTTTGGCCGGGGCGGCTTTCTTGGCCGGAGCGGCTTTCGCGGCGGGAGCCTTCTTGGCCGGAGCGGCTTTCTTGGCCGGGGCGGCCTTCACAGCGGCCTTCTTGGCCGGAGCGGCTTTCGCGGCGGGAGCCTTCTTGGCCGGAGCGGCTTTCGCGGCCGGAGCGGCTTTCTTGGCCGGGGCGGCCTTCACAGCGGCCTTCTTGGCCGGAGCGGCTTTCGCGGCGGCTTTTTTAGCCGGAGCGGCCTTCTTAGCGGGAGCGGCTTTAGCGGCGGCGGCCTTCTTGGCCGGGGC
>CACXFR010000069.1 GCA_902766935.1 uncultured Planctomycetota bacterium
TGCGACGAGGCGAGATAGGCCCGCAGATGCGGCGAGGTTTCGATCGATTTCAGGAAGCCTTCGGTAAATTTCAGATTTTCCATGGATGACAGTCCGATGCCTTAATGTTTTTTCGCTTTCCCTGCCCCCGCCGAGGGGGCGTCACCGGGGAGCCGTATTGCGCGTCCGGAGGGCGCGCCGAGCCGCTCGGGCGGAATCTGGGCGCGATAAAGACCTTCTTGCGGAGGAAAAAACGCCACGCCGTTATTTTACATTTTTTCCTGCGAAAAACAAGCCAATCTTTTCCCTTTCGACCGTCCGCAGCGGTGTGTATAAGAAGGGCGGGGAATTTCCCGCGGCTTGACGAAGAAATTTCGGCGGGTTATACTCAGTTCGAGTAAAACCACACCCTTCCTACCGCAGGAGATCCGCCGCCATGGAACAAGTTTTTTTGGGAATCGATATCGGAACGTCCGGAACGAAAACGCTGGCGATACGCGCCGACGGGGCTGTTTTGGGCAAGGCGAGCGCCGAATACCCCTGTTCGGCCCCCAAACCTCTCTGGAGCGAGCAGAATCCAGACGACTGGTACCGCGCGGTCGTTCGGACGGTCCGCGAGGCGGTCGCCGCAAGCGGGGTCGGCCCTTCGGCGGTGCGCGGGATCGGTCTTTCGGGACAGATGCACGGCTCGGTCTTTCTCGACGAGGCGCAGAAGGTGATCCGTCCGGCGATCCTCTGGAACGACCAGCGGACGGCCGAGGAGTGCGCCGACATTGAAAACGCGGTCGGCGGGCGGGAGAAACTGATCGGCCTGGTCGCCAATCCGGCCATGACGGGGTTTACCGCGCCGAAGATCCTCTGGCTCCGCAAGAACGAGCCGGAGGCGTTCGCCCGCGTCAGAAAGGTTCTCCTGCCGAAAGACGAGATCCGCCGCCGTCTGACCGGCGAGTTCGCCACCGAGGCGAGCGACGCCAGCGGGACGCTCCTTCTGGACGTCGCCGCGCGCGCCTGGTCGAAGCCGCTCTTAGACGCCCTCGGGTTGGACGATGCGCTCCTGCCGCGCGTCTTCGAGTCGGAAGACGTGACCGGCCGCCTCACGCCGCAGGCGGCCGAAGAGCTGGGGCTGACCACCGACTGCCTGGTCGTCGGCGGCGCGGGGGACTGCGCGGCCGGCGCGGTCGGAAACGGCATCGTCCGAACCGGGCTCCTTTCGACCTCGATCGGCACGTCGGGGGTGATGTTCGTTCACAGCGACCGCGTCAAGATCGACCCGAAGGGGCGCGTTCACACCTTCTGCCACGCGGTCCGCGGAATGTGGCACATGATGGGCGTGAGCCTCTGCAGCGGCGGGTCGCTCCAGTGGTTCCGCGGCGCGCTCTGCGGCGAACTGAAAGAGGCTGCCGAAAAGGCGGGGTGCGAGATTTACGACCTTTTGACCGCCGAGGCGGCCAAGACACCGGTCGGCGCCGAAGGGCTCTTCTTCCTTCCCTATCTGAGCGGCGAACGGACTCCCCACGCCGACCCGAACGCCCGCGGCGCGTTCGTCGGTCTGCACCTGAACCACACGCGGGGGCATCTCGTCCGCGCCCTGATGGAAGGGGTGACCTATTCGCTGCGCGACTCGCTCGAAATCTTCCGCGAACTCGGCGTGCCGGTCGAGGAGATCCGCGCTTCCGGCGGCGGGTCGAAATCTCCCTTCTGGCGGCAGATGCAGGCCGACGTTTTCGACAGATGCGTGACGACGATCAACACCGACGAGGGGCCGGCGTACGGCGTGGCGCTGCTGGCAGCGGTCGGCTGCGGCGCGTATCGCGGAATCGCCGAGGCTTGCGCGCAGGCCGTCTCGGTGGTCAGCCGCGTCGAGCCGGACGAAAGCGCCGCCGCGGTCTACAACCGGGACTATCCCCTCTGGCGCGGCCTCTATCCCGCGCTGAAAGAGAATTTTAAGGCGATGGCGCGATGAACGCTGGGTCTCACAAGCGTACCGATCTTTTTTCCGACTGGACGGCGGTTCCCGAAAAAGTCCGCCGCGCCGCCCCGATCGTTCATTGTATTACAAATTACGTGACCGCCCCCTGGTGCGCCGATATCGTCCTGGCGGCGGGCGGCGCGCCGATTATGGCCGACGAGCCGGACGAGATGGCCGAGATCACGGCCCTGGCCGCCGGGCTGACGCTGAATATCGGCACGCTCCGGCATTCGCGTCTGGCCGCGATGCGCGCCGCGGCCGGGACCGCCGCGCGCCTGGGCCGGCCGATCGTTCTCGATCCGGTCGGCGCCGGAGCGTCGCGTCTGAGAACCGAGTCGGCGCTTGAAATCATCCGCGATTATCGTCCTGCGGCGGTCCGCGGGAATATCTCCGAAATTCTCGCGCTGGCCGGTCGGGAGGGGAAGAGCCGCGGCGTCGACGCTTCGCCGAGCGAGCTGGTCGGCGGCGGTCGGCTCGGCGAGGGGGCGCGCCTGGCGGCGGAGCTGGCCGAAAAATGGGGGTGCGTCGTCGCGATCTCCGGACCGTATGACATTATCAGCGACGGCGCGCGGACCTGCGCCCTGGGGGGCGGCGACGAAATGATGACGCGGATCACCGGCTGCGGGTGTATGGAGAGCGCGCTTTTCGGCGCGTATCTGGCCGCCGAGCCGGACGCGTGGAAGGCCGCCGCCGCGGCGATGGCGATGATGAGCCTCTGCGGCGAAGAGGCCGCCCGGCGGGCGCGTGCCGCGGGGGAGGGGACCGCCTCGATGCGCGTGAGGCTCCTGGACGCGGTCAGCCTCTTCGCCGGCGGGGAGCTGGAAAAGGCCGACGTAAAGATCTTATAGAAGCTCTTCGGGGTGTTCGAGCCGTTCCTGTGCCGTATGACAGAATCGCGCGTTTCCCGAAAATCACGGGGATCGCGCCGTATCAACGAGAAAAGCCCCTTAAAGAAGATCGCGTTCCCCTTCCGGGATCAGCTCGCGGAACTTGTCGGAAAGGCGGATGATCACGTCGACCGGCAGGGCGTCGGCGCGGGCGGTCGGGCCGAGCTCGAGTTCGTTCATCACGCGGTCGACGGCCTCTTTGGAAAGCTTCTCCTTAAACGCGCTGCAGAGGACCGAACGGAGAAACTTCCGCCGATGAAAGAAGACGGCGCGGACGAACTGATGGAAGAACCGAAGATCGGCGATCCGTTTTCGTTTTCCCTGGTTGGAGACGATCCGGATAATCGCCGAATCGACTTTCGGACGGGGCCAAAAGACGCTCGGTGGCATGATTCGGACGATCCTGGTGTCGCACAGCGCCTGAATCCAGACGCCGAGCGCGCCGTAGGCGCTCGTCCTCGGGCGGGCGACGATCCGGTCGGCGAGCTCTTTCTGAATGGTGACCGTCATCGAATGGGGGGGAATGTCCGAAAGGAGAAGATTCGAGATCAGCGGGGTCGCCACCGCGTAGGGGAGGTTGGCGCAGAGTTTGAACCGCCGTCCCGGCACCGCCGCCAGCTCCTGACGAACCGCGTCGAGAACCTCTTTTTTGAGACGGTTCTTGTTCTCGAGGATGTCGGTCAGAATGAAGCGGACGTTTTTCTTGCCGAAGAGTTCCTGCTGCGCCATCTCGTGCATAATCGGGTCGACTTCGACGGTGATCACCTGCGCGGCCAGGTCGGCCATCGCCGTGGTGAGGGAACCGGTTCCCGTGCCGACTTCCAGAACGACGTCGTCTTTGCCGAGATCGGCCGATTCATACAGAAGACGAAGAAGGTTCAGATCGATCAGGAAATTCTGACCCAGCTTGCCGCGGGGATGAATTCCGAGCGTCTCGAAACGCTTCATCAGATAACTGCGTGTTTGATTTTCGGAAGATCCGGCCATAACGTTCCTTCTGTTTTTTTCGGGAATGGAGATATCAGTCCCACTCCTGGGCTTCGACGAGCCGCTGGACGTATTTGGCGAGGATGTCGGTTTCGATATTGACCCTGTCGCCGACTTTGCGCGAACCGAGCGTGGTGACCCGGAGTGTGTAGGGGATCAGCGCGACGCTGAAGAGATTCGGTTCGCATTTGACCAGGGTCAGCGAGACGCCGTCGACAGCGACCGAGCCTTTGGAGGCCATCTGTTTGGCGAGTTCTTTCGGCACTTCGAAGTAGTAGTCGGCCCAGTCCCCCATATCGTTGATCCTGACCAGAGTCGCCTGGCCGTCGATATGCCCGCTGACGAAATGTCCGCCCAGGCGCGAATCGGCCCGAAGCGCCAGTTCGAGGTTGACCGGACTGCCGGCTTCCAGCTGCCCCAGGTTCGTCCGTTCGAGCGTCTCCGGTCCGGCCTGAAACGCAAACGTCTCTCCCTCTTTTTCGATCACGGTCAGGCAGCAGCCGTTGACCGCCACCGAGTCGGCGACGCCGACCTGGCGCGCGATCCCGGCGTCTTTCACTACAATCTTGCAGCCGGGGGGTTCGGAGATCACCGCAACAATTTCACCGAGAGCTTCAACGATTCCTGAAAACATGGGTCACGCGCGCTTTCTTTTAAGGGGTTATCGGGCACAAAAAAAACCGCCTTGTTGGGTAACAAAGCGGTTTTCGGTCTTTTTCGGAACATCCCACTTCGATTCTCGATTATAGCACCGAAGCGGGATTTTTCAAGTCAAACCTGAAACTGATGTTCCGTGCGTCAGCAAGTCTCAGCAAGCCGGGCCGCAAGCGGGGGCGCAAGCCGGAGCAGCGTCACAGGCCGGGGCGCAAGCCGGAGCGCAAGGAGCGCAGAGGCGGAAGCACGGCTTGGGAAGGCAGATCTTCGGCAGGCAGATTTTGGGAAGGCAAGGCGCGCAAGGAGCGGCACAGGCCGGTTCGCAAGCCGGAGCGGCGCA
>CACXFR010000070.1 GCA_902766935.1 uncultured Planctomycetota bacterium
ACGGAACGTAAGCGTCCCGTAATCGGGCTGCCCGGTTTTCGGGCAGACCGAGGTGAACTCCGGACAGACGTGTTCAATGACAAAGTCACGGGTCGGACACGGATTCTCGAAGCACTCGAGGATCTCGCGCGACGGCTCTCCTTCGGTCGGTTTCATCGGGGGGACCTCACTTACGGACAAGTTCGCGGTACGCCGCGAGGATTTTGGTTGTGATCGGACCCGCCTTGCCGCTGCCGATCACCCGGCCATCGAGTTCCGTAACCGGGATCACCTCGGCGGCGCTGCCGGTCAGGAAGCACTCTTCGGCGACGTAGACGTCGTGGCGGGTGAAGTTCTGCTGTTTCGCTTCGATTCCGAGCTCGGCGGCGACTTCCAGGACCGCGTTGCGCGTGATCCCTTCCAGAATGCACGCGTCCAGCGGCGGAGTCAGCAGGACGCCGCGGCGGACGATGAAGATGTTGTCGCCGGAACATTCGGCGACGTTGCCCCGGTGGTTCAGAAGGAGAACCTCTTCGCACCCGGCGCGGTAGGCCTCCATCTTGGCGAGGATGTTGTTCAGGTAGTTGAGCGACTTAACGCGGGTGCTCATCGAGAAGGAGGGCATCCGGATCGTGCTGGCGGTCACCAGCTTCATGCCGTTCTGGTAGAGCTCTTCGGAATAGAGGGAAAGGCCGCGGGCGATGATGATCACCTGCGGATTGGTGCAGAGGTGCGCGTCCAGTCCGAGCGTACCGTTCCCGCGGGTCACGACCAGGCGGATATAGCCGTCGACGATATCGTTCGCCTTGAGCGTCTCGTAAACCGCGTCGGCCATTTCTTCTTTGGTCATCGGGATCTCGATGCAGAGGGAGTGAGCCGATTCCCAGAGGCGGTCAAGGTGCTCCTTGAGCCGGAAAACCTTCTTTGAATAACTCCGCATCCCTTCGAAAACTCCGTCGCCGTAAAGGAGAGCGTGGTCAAACACGCTGACTTTCGCGTCTTCTTCGTTGACGAGTCCTTTATCGAGCCAAATCTTCGATGACATAAAACTACCTCCGAACAAACTTATGAATACCGTAAAACCGTCAAACGCCGGTTAAGAAACTCTCCACAACCTGACCGTCGACAAGGCGGACAACCCGGTCAGCGTCCCGGGCCTGTTCCATATCGTGGGTTACCATAATTATAGTGAGTTTCTTCTCGGCGTTCAAGGACCGGAGCAGTTTGATAATCTCGACCGTCGTTTTCGAGTCGAGGTTTCCGGTCGGTTCGTCGGCCAATAAGACGCGCGGATTGGTGATCAGGGCGCGGGCGATCGAGGTGCGCTGCATCTCCCCGCCCGAAAGCTCGTTCGGGCGGTGCTTGATTCGGTGCGAAAGCCCGACCAGGTTCAGAAGTTCTTTCGCCTGCTCGACGTAATACCGTCGGCGGCGGAGGTATCCGAAGAGGGACTCGCGCACCATCATCGGCGCGAGAACGTTCTCGAGCATGCTCATTTCGGGGATCAGGTGATAGAACTGAAAGATCATCCCGATATAGTGGTTCCGCAGAAAGTCGCGGCGCCGGCTCGGCAGGTTGTCGATCCGCTGCCCGTCGAAATGGACGGTTCCCGAATCGGGCACGTCGAGCGTCCCCATCAGGTGCAGGAGGGTGCTCTTCCCCGACCCGCTCTGACCGACGACGGCCAAAAATTCGCCGTCCCGCACCCGAATATCGACGCCGTTCAGAACCGGAATCAGGTTCTTCCCTTTCACGTACCCTTTGCGAAGCTGGTTCACTTCCATAATCGTGCCCCCCGTCGAGGGGTGCGCGGGGAAATAATCCTTTTTCGGCGTCCAGGTCACGTACTCGTCCGTGCCGGCGCGGGGCGCAGGCGGCGCCGTCGGCGCTTCGCGGCCGGGAGCGCTTTCCCCTTCGCCGCGGAGGTCGGGGAACGACAGAGAGGGATATGACCGCGGCGCGGAGGCCGAGTCGGTCTTGATCGACGAGACGGTAAACCGCCTTGCGACGGCGCGGGGCGCGGACTCCGCGGCACGGGTCGTCTCGAGGTCGTCCTCGTCGTCGGTTCCTCCCGGATAGAAAAGGGTCATCGACGAACTGAGCGGTTTTTTGGCGTCGGGGGCAACCATCTTTTTATAGATTTCGGCGGTCTCGGGCTGAAGCCGGGAAAGATTATCTCGTTTTTTACCGAACATGGCGAAGTGCACCCCCATTAAACGCGAAGCGCGTCAACCGGCTTGAGGCGCGCCGCGCGGAGGGCGGGGATGACGCCGGAAATGACCGCGATAAGAACCGAACCGACCACAATCCAAAAAACCGTCCACGGTTCGATGATCGCCGGAACTTCGTAAAAGTTATAGACTTCGGGATTAAACACGTCGTGCCCCATCACCTGCGAAAGCCACGAAGCGAGCGTGTTGATATTCCGAACGAAGATGATCCCCAAAACCAGGCCGAGCCCGGAACCGAGCAGGCCGAGCGCCAGGCCGTAATACAAAAAGATCTGCATGACGCCGAATCCGCTCACCCCGAGCGATTTGAGAATCCCGATGTCGCGCGTCTTTTCGACGACCATCATAAAGAAGATCGCCAGGATCCCGAATCCCGCGACCGCCACGATCAGGAAGAGGAGGACGTTCAGCACGCCCAGCTCGATCGAGACGGCTTCGAGCATGTTCGCCTGCGAGTCGCGCCAGGTGCGGATCATGAACAGATGCGAGGGGAACTGCGGCGACGACTGAAGCCGGTCGCGGAGCTTATTGATATCGACACCCGGTTTCGCCTTGATCAGGATGTTCGTGACCATCTTCTTCCCGTCGGGGGAGATCATGTTCCGCATCTGCTGGAGCTTTTCGATCGGCACGAAAACGAAACTCTGGTCATACAGAACCATCCGCGACTCGTACAGATCGGTCACGGTAAACCGATCCGAAACGATCGACGGGAGCGAACGGTCGGTACTGAGCGAAAGGCACGAGATGGTCACGTCGTCCCCCGGCACCACAAAGAGGGGTTCGCAGTAGCGGGTCTTCTGCGTGGCGGGATCGGTGACTTTGTATCGGTTCCCGCCGACGATGCCGATTCCGATGATCACGCCGGTGTCCTGCTGCGTCGCCCTGTCGAAATGGGGCGCGAACTCTTCGTACGAATCGAGGGGGGAGGGACCGACCGGCATGGGGCCGCTCGACTGATCTTCCCCCGGAAGGTCGATCTGACTGATCTCGGTCGAATAGACGGGCGCCGAGGTCAGCCCGGCCAGGGCGGCGGCGTAAGGGCTGTTTTCGACGGAATACGTCTTTCCCGACGGGGTCTCGCCTTCGCGGTCGGGCGTATATTCGAGGGGGGATTCCGCGTCGGCGTCCGGCGCCGCGGGTTCCGCCTCGGGGGGGGCGCCCGCCACGATCGGATCGAAATCGGACTGCGGCGCGGGGAGATGTTCGGCGACGCTCTTCTGCCGCTGCTGTTCCTGCTGACGGTATTTCTCATACCGCGCGTCGCTTCGCCGTTTCTTCCACCCGGCGGTTCCCAGAACGGGGCGCTGAACGCCGCGGTCCCCCGCCAGATGATTCTGAACGTCGTAGCCGTCTTCTTTCAGGGTGAACGAGGTGTGCTGCCGGTTTTCGGGGTGCTGGAGATACTGCGCCAGCGCGGTCACTTTTTCCTGTGTTTCGGGGTCGATCCCGATCAGCTCGACCGGTTTGTTGATCACCTCGCCCGGCGCGATTTCGTAGTTGAGAAGAGCCTGGGTCGAGACGGTCGGCGTGACCGCCTCGATCATGTCGCCGGCGGCGTCCCAGACGTCGCGGATCCGCGCGTCGGCGTCTTCGATTCCGCGCAGACTCGACCACGCGCCGATCGTCACGTCGGAAAGGGCGCCGTGCATCCGGTTTTCCATTTCGCGGGAAAACCCGAGCATCACCGCGTTGACGACGATCATCGTCGCCACGCCGAGCGTCACGCTGATCACGCAGATCAGGGCGATGTAGCGCGTCAGAAGATAACGCCAGGTCAGAAGGAGTTTATACATACTTCCTGTTTCGTTTCGTTAGACGTATCCTTGTCCTGCGAACAAGAAGGCGGAAAGACGCCCCCCCGCGCTTTCTCAGCCGAACTTCTCCGGACGAAGAAGCGGGAAGAGAATGACTTCGCGAATGCTGGTCGTATTGGTCAGAATCATCACCAGACGGTCGATGCCGATTCCGAGCCCGCCGGCC
>CACXFR010000071.1 GCA_902766935.1 uncultured Planctomycetota bacterium
AAGCACAAAGGCGCTGTCGGATTCTTTGTCGCCCAAAGGATTTTTAACGAACTGGGCGAACGGCGAAAGGTGCGCGAAGTCGTTGAAGACATGGCGGTAATAGGCTTCGACGAAATGCTCTTTTCCCGGATCCTCGAGCAGATCAGAGAGTGTGTCGCCCGGCTCAGCGATACCGTAGCCGACGCCGATCACGTCGCGGTGCCAGCAGGCGTTGAAGTGCTGAAACTGCACGCCGCCGCTGTAATGCTTGGTGACAAAGTTGTACTCGGCGTCGCCGTAGCCGAAACGCCCCCAGACACCCAGATAGTGCGAGAGCTCCTGGTCGAAGTTCGTTCCGAATCCGGCGCTCGTCCCCTTTTTCCCCTCGGCGGTATAGGCGTACATTTCGGAGCGGCTGACCCAGCCGTAGAAGCGGAGGTTCCCTTCATGTCCGCCGGCGTCGAGATGGAAGTCGGTTTCCAGAATGCCGAACCCGTGATGGAAGATGTCGGTCCAGCTGTCCGTTTTGTCCGGGAAGCCGTCCTCGTCAAAATCAATCTCGCCGTCTTCGGCCAGATAGGCGGCGCCGACCGAAATCGCTTCCCCGAAATCTTTCCAGAGCATCACGCCGAACGACGGGCAGGCGTATTCGTAGCCCAGGGTGAGGTTGTGAACGAATCCGGTCGAGTTGAACTGGGAAATCCCGCTGTTGGCGTAATTGTTCGTATCGAAGTCGGTCGTCAGGTCGAGATGGCCGATCCGGAACCGCCAGCTTTCGCTGCATCCGAATGCGTGTTCATACCACAGTTCGGTGAATTTGAGGTTACTGTCCGTTTCAACTTCATCGTTGAACACCGCGAGCGTCGGAATGCGCCCGTCGAGCGCGCCGCCGTAACCGGCTTCCAGAAGACCGTAAAAAGTCCCCTTCTCGCCGAGATGCATCAGGAACCCGAAGTCGGCGGTATAGACCGCGTCGGTTTCACGCCTGTAGGAATCCGCCTTGTTCATGTTCGAGACAAGCTCACCTTCGACGACAACACCCCATTCGATCGAATCAAAGAATGCTTCGGCGGGATCCGGCGCTTCTTCCGGTTCGGCATAATCTCGAAGCTCTCCCAGACGGTCGCGTTCGATACGGCGGATCACTTCGTCGCTTCGGCGCGGGGTTCCCAGCGATTGGGGCTGCTGTTCGGGAATAAGCGACTGTTCCGTGGTGATCGACTCCGTTTCGTTTCCGATCAGCCGGTCATAGACCGGGTCGTCCGAAGCCGCAAGAGCGCCTGTCAGAAGACCGCTCAGAATCGCGGCCTGCGTAATGGAACTCTTAAAAACTCTTTTCTTCAAAGACACATCCATGCTCCTTTCCTTGCGCAACGCGCAAGACCAAAACACACCGCTTTTCAGGCGTTGCGAGGAAAAAGCAGGAGGAAAACCGATCGCTCGGTCTGCTTTCAACGTCTCGGAATAAGCTCTCTTTTCCGTTCCGGCTTCCGTGCCGGAATCTCTCCAACACCAACATCGGAAATCGGGTCATGAGGATTTTACTGAAACGACCGATTTTCGGAGTTTTTTCCGTTATTCCCGTTATCCCGGTTCGGGTCGCGTAAAATGGGGAAACTTTAACGTTATAACCCGTAAAAAAAGGAGGATTCCGAGAATCGGCAAAACCGTAATTTCCGCGAAAAAGAGCCTGATCGGCCGATCCCGCTCTCTCTTCGGTGCTTTCGTGCCGGGGGGAAAACAGAACGGGCGGCTTTCGGCGTTCTTTCCGCCGAAAACCGCCCGTCGGATAGGTCTGCAGGGATTCGAACCCCGGACACAGGGATTATGAGTCCCCCGCTCTAACCGGCTGAGCTACAGACCCGTGCGCCTTTCGGCGGATTCGAAAACAGTATACCCCCGTTCGAAAAAAACGTAAGGGCGGGCGCTCGAAAGTGCGCCCGCTTCCGTAACAACTATTTCGCCGCGCTCAGGCGTTTGACCATCGCGTTGCGGTAGACCACCGGCTGACCGGCGTGAAGCCCCTGGAAGCCGATGAAGCCGGAGTTCGGCGTCTCGCACGGCGCCTTGTTGACCAGCCACGAGAAGACCTCGCTCCCGTCCGGGTTCACCGCCGCGTCAGTCCATTTGGCCTTGTTCATGTGGGTGATCAGCGTGCCGTTCATATAGACGTCGATCATCGGACCGACAAGGGCGATCGTCATCTCGTTCCACTCGCCCGGCGCTTTACAGACGTTGATCACCGTCGGGCACCGGCCGTAGACCGAACCGCACTGATCCATTCCGTTCCCGTGTCCGAACGAGTCGAGGATCTGCGCCTCAAACGAATTCGGGATCCAGTTCCCCTTGTCGGTGCACTCGATCACCACGCCGCTGTTGGCGTCTTTGGTCGTCATGAACTCGAACTTGACGACGGCGTCGCCGAACTCTCCTTTCGCCCAGATCGTGTCGTCTTTCGCGGCGTGCATCACGCCGTCGGCGTCGATCGACCAGACGTCCGGGTCATATTCGGCGTTCTCGAGTTTCTCGCCGAAAAGAGGTTCCCACGCGATTTTGTCGGCGCCCGGAATGACCGGCCCGGTGATCGGGGCGAACTTGATGTTCCGGTAGCGGATGATGGTGTCGCTGTGTTTCCCCTGGAACCCGATATAGCCGTACGGTTCCTGCTCGGCGAGCGTTTTGCCGCGGAACTTCTCTTCGATCATCGGGCCGAGCGGGCTGTAAGTGTTGTCGGTCCACTCGGCGGTGTCGATCATATTGATCATCACCCCGTTCAGTTCGACCATCAGGCGCGTACCGAGCGCGACGACGGTCATCTTGTTCCATTTCCCATGCGGCTTGGTCACGTTCCGCGAAGCGGCCTGATAACCGTAGAACGCCCCGCAGGTGTGGTAGTTCGGCTCGATCGCGACCGTCGGTTTCCCCTTTTCGTCAAGAAGACGGTAGCCGTCCCCCAGAAGCTGGACCTCGACGGTACAGGGGATCCACTTTTTCTTATCGGCGGCGTGAATCAAAAAGCCGGCGTTGGCCTTATCCTCCGCGTCGAATTCAAACGTGCAGATGAACGAGCCGTACTTCTCCTTCGTCCAGATCTCGCCATCTCCGGGCGAGGTGATCACGCCGTCGGCGTCGACGACCCAGTCCCCTTCGTTAAATTCGCCGTTTTCGAGATTCGCGCCGAACATCGATTCGAGCGGAATGTTCTCAATGGCGGGAGGAATGATAAACGGAACGCGCTCTTTCGTCTGCGCGCCGACCGCCGCGGTCAATGCCAGAACCGCAAGAAGCGAATAGAAGAACGTTTTCATACGATGACCCTTTCGAATTCGGTCTTTCAGGTGATACGGAACAAAAAATACCCGACCCCCTCATTCTACACGGCGAAAAACGAAAAACAAGCGAACGCCCCTTTTTGCGTCTTTTTTCTATTTTCCGACGGGACGAAAAAAGATTCGTTCGGGAGACGGAAAAATCGCCGGATCCGCGCCGGAAGCGGTGGAAAAAAGCTCTGTTCCGGCTACAATAAAATGGGGTGGCGTTCCGTACTTTTCCTTACGGGCGCTCCGAAATCGAGAAAGAGAATTCAACAAAGGATATCCGTTTGACCAGGGCAAAAGAGACCGTCTCCCTCTTCGTTCCCGGACGACTCTGTCTTTTCGGGGAACACAGCGACTGGGCCGCGATCCATCGGCTGATGAACGCCGAGATCGAGCCCGGCCGGGCGATCGTGACCGGGATCGAAGAGGGGATCTCGTCCCGCGCCTCCGCCGACAGACGGTTCCGCGTCACCTCGAGCGCGCCGCAGCTGGCGGACTTCTGGACCGATTTCGACGTCCCCTTAAAGGCCGGGCCGCTCAAAGAGGTCGCCCAAAGCGGCGCGTTTTTCGCCCACTGCGCCGGAACCGCGTCGTATATGCTCGAACACTACCCGGTCGGCGGGGTTCATCTCCATCTGACCGACATGACCCTCCCGCTGAAAAAGGGTCTCTCGTCGAGCGCGGCGATCTGCGTGACGGTCGTTCGGGCGTTCAACTCTCTCTACCGGCTCGGTCTGACGACCTCCGACGAAATGGAAGCGGCGTTTCGCGGCGAAGAGCGTACCCGCTCGCGGTGCGGGCGGCTCGACCAGGCGTGCGCGTTCGGGATCCGTCCCGTTCTGATGGACTTCGACGGAAACGACGTCGCGGCCGAACCGATCCCGATCGGCGGCGAGATCCGTCTGGTCTTCGCCGACCTCTGCGCGGGAAAGAACACCGTTAAAATCCTGAGCGACCTCTCCCGCGCCTATCCGTTCGGCGCG
>CACXFR010000072.1 GCA_902766935.1 uncultured Planctomycetota bacterium
CTACATGCTTCAGACCCGTAACGCCAAGCGTACCGGTTTCGCCCATGTCCGGACCGCCGTCGAAATGGTCGACGAAGGCCTGATCGACGCCGCGACCGCCGTCAAGCGCGTTCCCGCCAACGATGTGACGCAGCTCCTGCAGCCGGTCTTCTCGGGGAAAGGCCTGAAGGGAATGGAACCGATCGCCAAGGGCGTCAACGCCGGTCCGGGCGCCGCCACCGGTCAGATCTGCTTCCAGCCCGACGAAGCCGAAGCTCTCTGGCAGAAAGACAACTCGGTTCAGCTGATCCTTGTCCGCCGCGAAACCACCCCGGAAGACCTCCGCGGGATGAAAGTCGCCAACGGGATCATCACGAGCTTCGGCGGTGCCGCTTCGCACGCCGCGCTGGTTTCCCGCCAGATGGGGAAAGCCTGCGTCTGCGGGTGCGACGGTCTGGTCATCGACTACAAAGCGAAGACGATGAAAGTCGGCGACAAGGTCTTCAAAGAAGGCGACTGGATCTCCGTCGACGGGTTCACCGGAAAAGTTTACGGCGGCCAGGTTCCGACCGCTCCGTCCGAAGTCCTCCAGGTTCTGTTCGCCAAGACCCTGAAACCGGAAGACGCCCCCATCTACCAGCTCTATGCCAAGCTGATGGGTTACGCCGACCAGTTCCGCAAGCTGGGCGTCCGCACCAACGCCGACAAACCCGAAATGGCCCAGCAGGCGGTCGCCCTCGGCGCCGAGGGTATCGGTCTGACCCGTACCGAACATATGTTCTTCGACCACATCGACGAATTCCGCACCATGATCCTGGCCGACAACACCGCCGACCGCGAAAAGGCGCTGGAAGCTCTTCTTCCGTTCCAGCAGGCGGACTTCGAAGGTCTGCTCGAAGCGATGGACGGCAAAGAGGTGACGATTCGTCTGCTCGACCCGCCTCTCCACGAATTCCTGCCGCACGACGAAGCCGGTCAGAAGGAACTCGCCGAAAAGACGGGCATGACGGTCGAATTCATTCAGCAGCGCGTTCATGACCTTGCCGAATCGAACCCGATGCTCGGTCACCGCGGCTGCCGCCTCGGGATCGTCTACCCCGAGATCACCAAGATGCAGGCGACGGCGATCATGCGCGCCGCGTGTGCCGTTAAGGCCCGCGGCAAGGACGTCCATCCCGAGATCATGATCCCGCTGGTCACCTGCTACAACGAATTCCACAACCAGGAGAAGATCATCCGCGAGGCCGCCGACGCCGCCATCAAAGAAGCGGGCGCCGACATCCACTACATGGTCGGAACGATGATCGAAATCCCGCGCGCCGCGCTGACCGCCGACGAAATCGCCAAGGGCGCCGAGTTCTTCTCCTTCGGGACGAACGACCTCACCCAGACCTGCCTGGGGATCAGCCGCGACGACTACGCCGGGTTCATCAACGACTATCTCGAAAAGGATATCTATCCGGCCGACCCGTTCCAGGTTCTCGACCAGACGGGCGTCGGTCAGCTGATCAAGATCGCCGCCGAGAAGGGCCGCAAGACCCGTCCGGAAATCAAGCTCGGCATCTGCGGCGAACACGGCGGCGAACCCTCCAGCGTCAAGTTCTGCCACCGCGTCGGTCTGAACTACGTCAGCTGCTCGCCGCTGCGCGTTCCGGTCGCGAAACTCGCCGCCGCTCAGGCCGCTCTGGAAGACTGAGTTCGATTCGCTCATGACCCGCCGGGCCGCGGCTTCCGCCGCCGGCGGGTCTTCGGAATCGAGTAAAAAACCGGAAGAAATCGCAGCGCGTCTCGTTTCTTCCGGTTTTTTTCGTGCCGCGCCCCGCGCGGAAACCCGCCGCACAACCTTTTACCGGAAAACTTCGGCATGCCGATCCTTTATCCGCAATACGCCGCCGACCGCGTCACCGACCTTTCCGCCGAACGGCTTGCCCGGCTCGGGATCAGGGCGCTCCTGCTCGACGTCGACTGCACGCTGAAGCGCTATACAGAGCCGATGCCCGCGCAGGACGTGCTCGACTGGCTCGAGGCGATGCGCCGCGCGGGAATCTTTCTCTGCCTTCTTTCGAACGGAAAAGCCCCCCGGATCGCGAAAACCGCCGAACGGCTCGGGCTTCCCTATATCGCGCTGGCGTTAAAACCGCTGCCGCGCGGCTGCCGGCGCGCGCTGGCCGAATTTCATCTGAAGGCCGAAGAGACCGCGATGGTCGGCGACCAGCTCCTGGCCGACGTCGTCGCCGGGAATCTCGCCGGGCTGACGACGATCCTCATCACGCCGATCCACCCGGAAGAGGAACATATCTACACGCGGATCAAACGCCCCTTCGAAAAGTTCTTTCTCCTCTTCCGCAAAGCGCCGAAGATCGAGTCGGTCGACGA
>CACXFR010000073.1 GCA_902766935.1 uncultured Planctomycetota bacterium
ACACGGTCTCCTACTGGCTCGGCGAAAACGGGTTCGGCCCCCTCCTGGCCAAACTCAAGGTCGACGCCGCGCAGTAACGCCCAACCGAAAGAAGAGATAATCGTTCTGTCGAAATAGACGAAGGAATAGCAGAAAAAATGACATCGAATCTGAAAAAAATCTTAGTCGACCCGATCGTCCGGAACAACCCGGTGGCGGTTCAGGTTCTGGGGATCTGTTCGGCGCTGGCCGTGACGACGAAGCTCCAGACGACGATCACGATGTGTTTCGCGGTGATCTTTGTGACGGTCTTTTCGAACATCGGCGTTTCGCTGGTTCGGAAGATCACCCCGGGAAGCATCCGCATGATCGTCGAGATGACGATCATCGCCACGATGGTGATCGTGGTCGATCAGATCATCAAGGCGTTCGCCTACGACATCAGCAAGGAGCTTTCGGTCTTCGTCGGGCTGATCATCACCAACTGCATCGTGATGGGGCGGACCGAGGCGTTCGCGCTGTCGCACAATCCGGTCGAGTCGGCGCTGGACGGTCTGGGGAACGGGCTCGGCTACAGTTTCGTTCTTCTGTGCGTCGGCTCGATCCGCGAGCTGTTCGGTTCCGGTTCCCTTCTGGGGTTCCCGATCCTTAAGACGGTCAGCGCCGGCGGGTGGTACGTTCCGAACGGGCTTTTGGTCCTTTCTCCCGGCGCCTTCTTCCTGATCGCCGCCTTCATCTGGATCGTCAAGACGATCAAAAAAGATATGGCCGAGTGATTCCGAAGAGCCTTTAAACCAAAAGAACAAAAGACCCGCCCCGCGCGCGGTCGTTTCGAAGTGAGATAGATACGATGCAGCACATCACAGACATGTTTATCCAGTCGGTCTTTACGCAGAACCTGGCGCTTTCCCTCTTTTTGGGAATGTGTTCGTTCCTGGCGCTCAGCAAAAAGGTGAAGACCGCGCTCGGTCTCGGCGTGGCGGTGATCGTGGTTCAGACGATCACGATTCCGGTCAACAACATCATTCTGAACTACTTCCTCAAAGAGGGGGCGCTGGCCTGGACGGGGGTGCCGTTCCTGGCGAACCTCGACCTTTCGTTCCTGACGCTGATCAGCTTCATCGGCGTGATCGCGGCGATGGTTCAGATCCTCGAAATGACCCTCGACCGGTTCTTCCCGCCGCTGTATAACGCGCTGGGGATCTTCCTTCCCCTGATCACGGTCAACTGCGCCATTATGGGCGGCTCCCTCTTTATGGAGCAGCGCGACTACACCCTTCCCGACAGTTTCCTCTACGGGCTCTTTTCGGGGATCGGCTGGGCGTTCGCCATCGTTCTTCTGGCGGGGATTATGGAAAAGCTGGAATACAGCCACGTTCCGCGCGGGCTGCGCGGGATCGGGATCGTCTTTATGACCGTCGGTCTTCTGGCGATGGCGTTTATGTGTTTCTCCGGAATGTGATTCCTCCGAATCGAAAGTTAAAAAGATAAACGAAGAAGGCCTTCGGGCCGCAATCGCTTGAAATAGCAAGGGATTTATTATGGGAGTTGTTCTATCGGGCGTCGTTGCCTTTACCGCGATCGTCCTCCTTCTGGTGGCGGTGATCCTTTCCGCCAAGGCGCTTTTGATTCCTTCCGGGAACGTCACGATCAACATCAACGGGGACGCGAGCAAGGCCGTTTCGGTTCCTTCGGGGGGGAAACTCCTCCATACGCTGGCCGGCGCGAACATTTTCGTCCCCTCGGCGTGCGGCGGGGGCGGCACCTGCGGTCAGTGCAAGGTCCGCGTTCTGGCCGGCGGCGGCGACATTCTGCCGACCGAACTCGGCCACATGACGCGCAAAGAGGTGAAGCTCGGCACGCGCCTGGCCTGTCAGTGCCCCGTCAAGCAGGATATGCAGATCGAAATTCCGCCCGAGATCTTCTCGGTCAAGAAGTGGCAGGCGACCGTTCGCTCGAACAACAACGTCTCGACCTTCATCAAGGAACTGATCCTCGATTTGCCCGAAGGGGAAAACGTTGATTTCAAGGCGGGCGGCTACATTCAGATTGAGTGTCCCCCCTACGACATTTCCTACAAAGACTACGACATTCCCGAGGAGTATCGCGGCGACTGGGACAAATTCAACCTCTGGCAGTACCGCAGCGTTCTGAAAGAACCGGCGATGCGCGCCTACTCGATGGCCAACTATCCGGAAGAAAAAGGCATGGTGATGCTCAACGTCCGCATCGCCTCGCCTCCCCCGCGGATGCCGAACGTCCCCCCCGGGATTATGTCGTCCTACATCTTCAGTCTGAAACCGGGCGACAAGGTCACGATCAGCGGCCCCTACGGCGAGTTCTTCGTCCGCGACACCCCCGCCGAGAAGATCTACATCGGCGGCGGCGCGGGAATGGCGCCGCTTCGCTCGCACGTCTTCGAGCTGCTCAAGCACCGCCGCGCCAACCAGAAGATTTCGTACTGGTACGGCGCGCGAAGCCTGCGCGAGGCGTTCTACGTCGAAGAGTTCGAAGCGCTGGCGCGCGAGTTCCCGAACTTCTCGTGGCATCTGGCTCTTTCCGAACCGCTTCCGGAAGACAACTGGACCGGTTCGACCGGCTTCATCGCCAATGTCCTCTACGACGAATACCTGAAAGACCACAAGGCGCCGGAAGACTGCGAATACTACATGTGCGGCCCGCCGATGATGATCAGCTCCGCCCTGAAGATGCTCGACTCGGTCGGCGTCGAGCGGGACAGCATCTTCTTCGACGATTTCGGCGGCTGATTCTTCCGCCGTTCCGATTGCCGGACGAAGGAAACCGAAAGGGGAACGCCCGTTCTTCTTTCGGTTTTTTTCGGCCC
This sequence comes from uncultured Planctomycetota bacterium, assembly GCA_902766935.1. GTDB lineage: Bacteria > Planctomycetota > Planctomycetia > Pirellulales > Thermoguttaceae > RUG695. The sequence continues at coordinate 2,825 of CACXFR010000073.1, forward strand.
GCTTCCCCCTGAGCGATGTTGCCACATTCA
>CACXFR010000074.1 GCA_902766935.1 uncultured Planctomycetota bacterium
AGATCTGTAGGGAGAGATATTCATGCCTCGTTTATTGGGTGTTGACATTCCGAACAACCGTCCGACCGTCATTTCGCTGACCTACCTTTACGGCGTCGGCCCGCATATCGCCGCCGAACTCTGCCGTAAGGCCGGCGTCGATCCGTTGGCCCGCGCCAAAGACCTCAAGGAAGAAGAAGTCGCCAAACTGGCCGCTCTTCTCGACAACGACTACACCGTCGAAGGTCAGCTGCGCCGTCAGGTCAACCAGAACATTCAGCGTCTTCGCGATATCGGTTGCTATCGGGGGATCCGCCACCGCAAGGGTCTCCCGGTTCGCGGTCAGCGCACCAAGACGAACGCCCGCACCCGCAAAGGCCCCAAAAAGACCGTCGCCGGGAAGAAGGGCGTCAAGGATCTGCGTTAATCGCGGAGTTTGATCCGTCGGCCGTCCCTCTGCGCGCGGCCGGAGTTTTACAGACATACAAATACAAAACAAAAAATACCACATCGTTTTGGAGAGTGAAAAGTGGCGAAAGTAGTTGCGAAGAAGCGTAAGGTCAAGAGAAGCGTTACGAGCGGCGTCGCTCACATCAAAGTGTCCTTCAACAACACGAATGTGACGATCACCGACGTCTCGGGCAACGTTCTTTGCTGGGCAACGGCCGGAACGTCCGGTTTCAAGGGGAGCCGTAAGAGCACCCCGTTTGCCGGCCAGATGGCCGCGCAGCAGGCCGCCGACAAAGCGAAAAAGTTCGGGATGAAAGACGTTGAAGTCAAGGTCAAGGGTCCCGGAAGCGGCCGCGATATGGCGATCACCGCCATCCAGCAGTCCGGTCTGACGGTCAAGTCGATCGAAGACGTCACGCCGCTGCCGCACAACGGCTGCCGCCCTCCGAAGCGCCGCCGCGTCTGAGCGCGCCGTTCTTTAACCCGAAAACTAAAAGAGATTAACGATTTTCATATATCACGGTTTGGAGTGATCTAACTATGGCTCGAGAAACGGGTGCTGTTTGTAAAAAATGTCGTCGTGAAGGGGTCAAGCTGATGCTCAAAGGGGCGCGCTGCGCCGGCGAGCATTGCGCGATGAACCGCCGCGCGTTCGGTCCGGGTATGCACGGAATGAAACGCGGCAAGCTGACCGAATACGGGATTCACCTTCGCGAAAAGCAAAAGGTCAAGACGTTCTACGGAGTTCTTGAAACACAGTTCCGCAAGTATTACCGTATGGCCGAAGTCGCCAAAGGGAATACCGGAAAGGTTCTGATGTCGATCCTGGAACGCCGTCTCGACAACATCGTCTATCGGCTCGGGTTCGCCTACAGCCGCGCCCAGGCCCGTCAGCTCGTCGCTCACGGCCATATTCTGGTCAACGGCAACCGCGTCGACATCCCCAGCTACCTCGTTCGCACCGGCGACGTCATCTCGGTCAAGAACCGCAAGACGAGCCTCGAAGCCGTCAAGCTTGCCGTTCTGGAAAACCGTAACGAGGTTCCCGATTTCCTCGCCAAGTCCGACACCGAAGTTCCGAGCGGGACGGTTCTCCGTCTCCCCGAAGCCGACGACGTTGCCGTTCCGGTCGACTCGCGCGGCGAATCGGTTCCTTTCCAGCCGCAGCTGATCGTCGAGCTCTGCTCGAAGTAGTCGCGCCGCCTGTCGGCATGATCGATCGTTGCTTTACAGGATGGCTAACCTTTGTCGCGGAGTTGAAAGATGAAAATTAACTGGAGAGGTATGGAACTGCCGAGTAAGGTCGCGGTTCGCGAGCTTACCGATACGTTCGGCGAATTTACGGTCGAGCCCTTCGAACAGGGGTATGGGATCACCGTCGGCAACAGTCTTCGTCGGGTTCTTCTTTCGAGTCTCGAAGGGAGCTCGATCACCTCGATGAAGATCCGCACCGACGGCGGACACGTCGTCCCTTCCGAATTTTCGACGATCCCGGGCGTCCTCGAAGACGTTACCGAGCTGGTGCTCAACATTAAGTCGGTCATCGTGAAGGTTTCCGACGACAAGCCGCAGCACGTCATTCGCATCGAAAAGAACGAAAAGGGCGAGATCACCGCCGGCGACATCATCCTCGATATGGGCGTCGAGGTCATCAACCGCGATCTGCATATCGCCACGCTGACCGACGACGTCAAGTTTGAGGTCGAGATGGTCGTCGAAAAGGGACGCGGCTACGTTCCGGTCGCCGACGCGATGGAGAACAGAGACCGCAACGAAGACCGCGGGGCCATCCCCCTCGACGCTTCGTTCAGCCCGGTACTGCGCGTTCAGTACCTCATCGAGCCGACCCGCGTCGGCCAGAAGACGACGTATGACAAACTGATCCTCCGGATCTGGACCGACGGTTCGATCGGGCCGAATTGGGCTCTGGTCGAAGCTGCGAAGATTCTCCGCAAACATCTGAATCCCTTCATCCAGGATTCCGGTCTCGGTATGACGTCCTTCTCGCGCGGCGCCGCCGTACGCGAAGGCGGGCACGATCCCTTTATGGAAGAGGTCCTTTCGAAGCCGATCGACACGCTCAACCTTTCGGTTCGCGCCAAGAACAGTCTCGACTCGGACGGCGTCAAGACGATCCGCGACCTGGTCGTCCGCACCGAAGACGACCTGATGAACCTTCGGAACTTCGGCAGCACCTCGCTGGAAGAAGTCAAAACCAAACTTCGGGAAAACAACCTCACGTTGGGGATGCGTCTTTCCTGAACCTTTCGCGCGCCGCGCGATTTCCGTTTACCATAGGAATTACAGATAACGCGATGCCGCGCGTCGGCATCAGAGAACGACAGGGGCTAAGGCCATGCAACATAGAAAAGCTGGAAGAAAACTTGGACGCAATCCGAAACATCAGCGCGCCCTTCTGAGGAATCTCGCTTCGGCGCTCATTCTGACCGAGCGCGACGCCGAAGATTACGAAACTCCCGAGATGGCGCCGAAGGTGCGGGGACGTATCGTGACGACCCTCATCAAGGCCAAAGAGCTCCGTCCGTTCGTCGAACGCTGTGTGACTCTCGCCGTCAAGGCGCAGAAGTTCATCAACGCCGCCAACGACCTCAACTGCAAAGCCGCCCGCGGCACCGATCAGTGGAAAGAGTGGCGTCAGGGGGAAGGGTGGAAAGCCTGGATCAAAGAGGCCGCCCCGGCACTGGCCTGCCGCCGCCGCGCGGTTCAGCTCCTCGGCTCGAAAGAAGCCGTGGCGATCCTCTTCGATAAGATCGCTCCGCGTTACGTCGGACGCCCCGGCGGTTACACCCGGATCCTGCGTCTGGCCGCCCCGCGTCTGGGGGACGCCGGCAAACGCGCCATCATCGAATTCGTCGGCGAAGAGACCCGCGCCGCGAAATCGGCTCCGATCGTTCCGACGGTCGACTGAATCCGGACGCCCTCTGCGGCGCCGTATGAACGAGAAGGAGGGAATCAGATTGATTCCCTCTTTTTGTCTTGAGACGGTAAAGGGAAGCACGCGCCCGTGCGGGAACTTTTCGGGGGGACGTCCGATGGCAGCGAACTATTTCAACTACACCGAGCCGATCCGCGCCGTCTGCAGCGATATGGTCTTTCGACTCCCCGTCTTTTCGCAAATCCGAATGGAGAACGTCGCCGTCTCGCTCGCCCGCACACGCAGAAACGATATGTACGGCGTCTACGCCTCGATGACCCCCCTGCGTTTTAAGGGGGGGGAACTGAGGGGGAAGCGAAACAACCGGCTTCTCGAAATCCCCCCCCTCTACGACAAAGAACGCCGGCCGATCCTCTACGTTCTTTCAATTTACATTCCGCGGTTCGTGAACCTGCCGATCCGCGAGAAGATCGACACGTTGATACACGAGCTCTATCATATTTCGCCGAGTTTCGACGGCTCGCTCCGTTCGTTCGGCGGCCGCTTCTACGCTCACGGCGCCTCCCAAAAAGAGTATAATCGAAAAGTGTCGGCCCTTTCGCGCCAGTGGCTCTCGGGCGATCCGCGGCCGGAACTGTGGGATTTTCTTCGGTACGACTTTAAAACCCTCTGCGAGCGTTACGGCGGACTGACCGGCGAGACGGTCAGGATTCCCCCGCTGAAGGTGATCCGATAGCGTGACTTTTATGAAGCCGTTCAGAAAGAACCAAGCCCCGCAAGAGACTTCCCGGCGCGCCGGCACGGTCGTTTCGGCCGCGGGGATTCTCCTTTTTGCGGCCGTTCTTCTTTTTCTCTTCAGCCGATTCATCTTCGGAAAAGAACAGTTCGCCTACCGCGACGCCGGATATTATCATTACCCGTTCGCCCGGCAGATCGTCCGCGAGACTTCCGCCGGGCGTCTCCCTCTTTGGGATCCCTATGAAAATCTGGGGGTTCCTCTTGCGGGGAATCCCGCCGCGGCGCTTTTCTATCCGGTGCGCGCGGCGGTCTTTGCGCTTTCCGGAAACCGGATTTCGTTCGACGCGGCGTTTAAGTTTTACGTTCTCTTTCACCTGGCCGCCGCGTTCGGCGCGTTCCTCTATCTGGCGCGCACGCCGCTGTCTGTCGGCGAAGAGGGGAAGAGGACGCGGCCTCTCTGCCGCCCCTTAGGTGCGGTTGCCGGGGCGCTGGCGTGGACGTTCTCCGGACAGGTTCTTTTTCAGGTGACGAACGTTCCGTTTTTGATCGGCGCGGCGTGGCTTCCGCTGCTGGTCGGCGCGCTGATGCGCCTGTTGATCCGTCCGGCGCTGGGATCCGGCCTTGCCGCCGCGTGCGCGATCGCGCTGATGATCACCGGAGGAGACCCGCAGACCGCGCTTCTCGGGACGCTGACGGCGATCCCCCTTTGGCTCTTCTGCCGGACGGGGAACAGTTCGGAGGGGGGAACGCGGCCGGTCCGTTCCCTTGCCGCACTCGTCGGGGCGACCCTTTTCGGACTCGCCCTGGCGGCGGTACAGGTCTTCCCCGCCGCCGAAACCGCGCTCGGTTCAAGCCGGACCCGTTCGGCCGACGAAACGCCCGCCGAACGTCTTGAGACGGAGATGGCGGCCTACAACTTTTCCCTTCCGCCCTGGCGCGCCGCCGAGCTTCTCTGGCCCGGAATCGGCGGCCGTGAGTTTCCGTTCCATACCCGCTGGCTGACCGTCATTCCGGGGGATCGGCAGATATGGACCCCGTCGATCTACATGGGGCTGTTTTCTCTCGCGGCGGCGGTCTCGTCGCTCCGTTTCTTTTTCCGCCGCCGTCAATCCTTTCCCGGGCCGGGGAAGGGGAAATCTCTGCGCGGACGGATTACCCTCGTCTTTTCGTATCTGGCGCTTCTGTCGTTTCTCGCCGCCTGGGGCGGGTTCGGGGGCGGCTGGCTGGTCCGCGCGTTCCGCGAACCGGGGCTTCTTCCGAGCGCGCCGTTTCAGCCGGCCGATCCGGTCGGCGGCGTCTACTGGCTGATGAAATACGTCGTTCCCGGCTGGGGTGCGTTCCGCTATCCCGCTAAGATGATGACCATGACGACGCTTTTCCTCTCGCTGTTGGCGGGGCTCGGCTGGGAGAGGCTGTTCCGCGCCAGACGCACCGCGCGGTGCGTCTGGATTCTTCTGGGTCTTTTTCTTCTCGGATTCCTGACGATTCTGTATATCAGTCCGATCGTTTGCGCAAAATATCACGCCGACCCGGACCGGGTGAGAACACTTTACGGACCTCTTATTCCCAACGCGGCGAAGATGAGCGCGGTCTGCGCGCTGGCGCAGACCGCGTTCTTAACCCTTCTTCTGGCGGCGCTTCCCCTTCTGCGAAAGCTTCCGTTTGCGCCGCGCTATCGAAAAGCGCTGCCGGCACTGGTCGGACTTCTTATCTTGGCCCTCGATCTGGCAGTATCGCAGAAGTGGATGGTGCGGGGCGCGCCGGAAAGGGTGTTCCGAACGTCCTCTCCGATCGCCGCCGAGCTTCACAGGCGCGCCGCCGGCCGCGCCGCGCCGCCGCGCTTCTTTCGCGACGCGTATCTCTATCCCGCCGATTTTCTGAACGCCTCTTCGTATCGGCGTCTTGAAGAACGGGTCCGGTGGGATCGGCTCACCCTCTTTCAGAAGAACGCCGCGGTCGACCGTGCGGCGAATATGGACGTGCGGGGAACGTTTGTGCCGAGCGGGTATCTTTCGATCTCGCGTTATCTGCGGAGCGAACTGCGCCGATGGCGGCGGACCGGCGAAAAGAGTCCCGGTCTCGACCGAATCCTTGCGGCGCTCGGTGCCGACGCGCTTCTGGTCTCGGCGGGCGGAATTCAATTCGACGCGGTTCCGCGCGGAGGGGAGCGGGTCCACATCGTTCACCGCCCGCAGCTGTTTGCCGAATGGCGGGATCTGGTGCGGCATCGGCTCGAGACCGAGCCGCTCGACGGAGAATCGGCGGAAATCGCTCTGTATCAGCCTGAAAAAATCGAGATCGCGGCGCGCCTGACGCGGCCGGGCACGCTGGTCGTCGCCGAGCAATACTGGCCCGGCTGGCGGGCGCGGGTCAAAGAGGAACCGGACGGCGAGTTCCGTCCTGTTCCGATCCGGCGGATTGCCGCCGCGCTGCGCGCGATTGATCTTCCCGAAGGCGCCTGGCGCGTCGAGATGCGGTACCGGCCCGCCTCGGTCCGCGCCGGGGCGGCGGTTACCGCCGCCGCGCTCGTTCTTTTGCTTCTGCTTGCCGCCGCCGCGTGCCGGAAACCGTCCGGCGCGGCATCTTCTCTTTCGGACAACAGCGCGAAAACCGACGCGTAAAACGCGGTTTAAAAAAAGGGCGGAAGAAAAACTTCCGCCCGATTCTTTTTTGTGCCGCCCGCATCGGGGTGACTGTGTGTTACTCGTTCTGAATAAAGCGCCGGATTTCGTCGGCGGTCACCGGCGCGATCACTCCCTTTTCGGTGACGATTCCGCTGATAAGTTCGGCGGGAGTGACGTCGAAGGCGGGGTTGTAGATCTTGATCCCGTCGGGAGCGGTCTGCCGGCCGAATCCGCGCCGGATCTCTTCGGGGTCGCGCTCTTCGATCGGGATTTGCGAACCGTCCGACAGGGTCAGGTCGAAGGTCGAAAAGGGGGCGGCGACGTAGAACGGAACCCCATGCGCCCGCGCCGACACCGCCACGCCGTAGGTGCCGATCTTATTGGCGACGTCGCCGTTGGCGGCGATCCGGTCGGCCCCGACGAAGACGGCGTCGATCTTCTTTTGGCGCATCAGCATCGCCGCCATCGAGTCGCAGATCAGCGTGACGTCGATTCCGTGAACCGCGAGCTCCCACGCGGTCAGCCGCGCCCCCTGGAGAAGGGGACGCGTCTCGTCGGCGTAGACGCGGATCTTTTTCCCCTCTTCCTGAGCGGCGTAGAAGACACCCAGCGCCGTGCCGTAGTCGGCGGTGGCGAGCGCTCCGGCGTTGCAGTGGGTCAGCAGGACGTCGCCGTCCTTGACCAGACCCGCGCCGTGCCGGCCGATCCGCCGGCAGAGCTCGCGGTCTTCGTCATGAATCGTTTTCGCCTCGGTCATGAGCGCGGCGGCGATCTCTTCGGCCGCCGCGTCCTTTTCCGCCGCGGCGCGCGCCTTCATTCGGTCGAGCGCCCAGAAGAGGTTGACCGCCGTCGGGCGGCTCGTCGCCAGATAGGCGGCCGTCTTTTCGACCGCCGCGAGGAGTTCGCCGCGCGTCGGCCGATCGGCGCCGGCGAAAAGGGGCTGAATCCCGAGACAGACGCCGTAGGCGGCGGCGATCCCGATCGCCGGTGCACCGCGGACGCTCAGCCGTTTGATCGCCCGCCACACGTCTTCGGGGGTTTCGCAGGTCATCCGCAGAAATTCGGCGGGCAGACGTGTCTGGTCGATAAGGGTCAGCCGGCCGCCGCGCAGTTCGTCGACGGCAGAGGCGCCCGCGGGGGATTCCCAGGAGAGGGTTTCGTAAGAGATTCGGTCGGACATTCGATATTCAGTTTCTTCCGCGTGTAAAAAAAACGCCCGGTCAGAAAACTTTCCCGGGCGCGCCTGTCGTAAGGGAAAGCGCCGTTTAGGCGTTCTTTTCGGCGGCGATCGCCTCGTTTAACTTAGCGTCTTTTTTAGCGATCTTTTCGACCAGCCGCGTGCGGAACGCCGCGAGCTTTTCGACCAGATCGGGCCGGGCGGCCGCGAGAATTTCCACGGCGAGGATCCCGGCGTTCCGCGCGCCCCCCGAACCGACACCGACCGCGGCGACCGGAATGTCGCCCGGCATCTGAACCGTCGAAAGGAGCGAATCGAGCCCGCCCATCACGCCCGTTTCGACCGGAATGCCGATCACCGGCAGCGTGGTGTGCGACGCGACGACCCCCGCCAGGTGCGCGGCTCCGCCGGCGGCGGCGATGATCACGCCCAGCCCCCGCGCGCGGGCGCCCGAGGCGTAGTCGAGAACCTTCTCCGGCGTACGATGCGCGCTCATGACGTGCACTTCGTAGCCGATCCCGAATTCGTCGAGCGCGGCGGCCGCCCCTTTGATTTTGGGCCAGTCGCTGTCGCTCCCCATCAGAATGCCGACCTGAATGCTGCTCATCTCGAACCTCTTTTACTCTTTGCGCATCGTTTTCATCGCTTCGGAAAAGCGCGCGCCGGTCTTCTTCTCTTCGGCGATCCACGCGGCGACCTGCGCGGCGGCCGATTCGACCGGAATGAGCTGCGCGTCTTTTTCCCAGCGCCACTTGACCTCGACTTTTCCTTCGGCCAATCCCTTGGTGCCGATGGTGATCCGGATCGGGAACCCGATCAGGTCGGAGTCCTTGAACTTGACCCCGGCGCGCTGATCGCGGTCGTCGAGGATCACCTCAACCCCGGCGGCTTCGAGTTCATCGTGGAGTTTTTCGGCGGCGGCGACGCTCGCCTCGTCGGTGACCTTGACCGGGCAGACGTCGACCTCGTACGGTGCCATGGCGACCGGCCAGATCATTCCGCTTTCGTCGTAACTCGTTTCGGCCAGACCGGCGACGATCCGGTTCACGCCGATTCCGTAACATCCCATAATGATCGGCTTCAGCGAGCCGTCGGCGTCAAGATAGTTGGCGCCGAGCGCCTCGGTATATTTGGTTCCGAGTTTGAAGACGTGCCCGACTTCGATGGCGTTGCGGATCATCATCGTCTCGCCGCAGTGCGGGCAGGCGTCGCCGGCGGTCGCGTTCCGCACATCGGCCCACTTGTCCGCCGTCCAGTCCCGCCCGACGTTGACGTTGACCAAGTGCTTGTCGGCCTTGTTGGCGCCGGTGATCGCGTTGGCAATCGCGCGGACCTGATAGTCGGCGACGATTTCGATCTTCTCGGCCATCCCGACCGGCCCGGCGAACCCGACCGGCGCGCCGGTCACCTTTTCGATCGTTTCGGGATCGGCCAGTTCGAGCGTCTCGGCGCCCAGAAGACGGCGGAGTTTGTTTTCGTTGACGTCGTGGTCGCCCCGGACCAGAACCGCCAGCGGCCTGCCGTCGGCGACGTAGATGAGCGTCTTGATCAGTTTCGCCGGTTTCGCCTTTAGGAACTGGCAGACCTGCTCGATCGTGTGCGCGTCGGGAGTGTCGAGCTCGGCGGTTTCTTTCAGGGCGATCGACGCGTCGGGACCCGCAGGGGGCTCGCCGCCGATTTCGGCCTTTTCGATATTGGCGGCGTAGCGGCATTTCGGGCAGTAGACGATGTTGTCTTCCCCGTTCTGACTCGGGATCATGAACTCGTGCGAGGCGTCGCCGCCGATCGGACCCGATTCGGCCTCAACCGGCAGGAACGGCACGCCGCAGCGGGTGAAGATGTCGCAGTACGCTTTGTACATCTTCTCGTATCGCTCGTTGAGCGACGCCAGTTCGGTGTGAAAGCTATACGCGTCCTTCATCAGAAATTCGCTGGTTCGGAGGATCCCGAACTTCGGGCGTTCCTCGTTGCGGAACTTCGTCTGAATCTGATAGAGGGTGATCGGCAGCTGGCGGTAGCTCGAAATGTAGCGCGAGACGATATCGGTGATTTCCTCTTCGTGCGTCGGGCAGAAGACGACCGGGATCTTTTTTCCGGCGCGGGGAAGGTCGGTTTTGATCAGAACGCTGCCGAACGCCTCGACCCGGTTCGTCCGCTCGTAGAGGGAGGTCGGGCAGAGGGCGGTCATGAGGAGTTCGACCGCGCCGGTTTTATTGATCTCTTCGCGAACGATCGCGACCGCCTTCTGGAGAACCCGCAGACCGAGGGGCAGGTACGAATACGCCCCCGCCATCACCTGCGAGATCATCCCGGCGCGAAGCATCAGGATATGGCTCGGAATTTCCGCCCCGTCGGGGACTTCTTTCATTGTCGGAATCAACGTCTGCGACCACTTCATCGTACATTCTCCAAAACAGGTCGTGGTTAGGGCGGGATCCGCTTTGTTTTAAGCGGTTCCCTTAAAAGGATTATCGGCGCGCGGAGCGGGTTCCTTTCCGATCACCCGGCGGAACCGCCTCTTTCGCGGTTTCAGGAGCCGCCTTTCTGCCGCCGCTGGTATTCGCGGCTGGCGTACATCAGCGTTTCGCGTTCGGTCTGGGTCAGGCTCGCCTCGCCGGCCGATCGGATCTTGCGCAGGATGCGGTCGACCTCGGCTTCGATCTGGTCGTCGGGAACCGGCGGGTTTTTCGGGGTGTTCCAGGTGTAGGCGGAGTGCGTTTCGGTTTGGGGCGGTTCGTGCAGTTTCAGGTGCGGGCGGCGCTTGAAAAGCTTAAACCGGCTGAAACGCAGCCCGGTAAAGAAGTAGAGCGCGGCAAACGCCGCCCCGGCGATATGAACCGAGTGGGCGATATTGCTTCCGCCGCTGAACGAACCGAACGTGTCCATCAGCACATACATCACCCCGAGCGCCCAGGCGGGCATCGGCAGGAGCCCGAAAAGGAGAACCTGCGCTTTGGGGAAGTTGCAGGCGAAGAGGATCACGATCGCCGTGACCGCGCCGGAAGCGCCGAGCATTTCGGAATGGAGCGGTTCCTCCCCGGCCTGCACCAGAGAATGGCTCTGAACGCCGGTCTGGATCCCCCAGACGAGCCCTCCGATCAGGACGGCCGCGAGGTAGAAGATAAAGAATTCCTTCTTCCCGTAGAGACGCTCGATCGGCGGCCCGAAGAAGAAGAGAACCAGCATGTTCCCGAAGATGTGGTAGAAGTTCGACGGGTCGTGGGCGAATCCGTAGGTGAGCAGCTCGAACCAGAAGACGGGGTGAAAGATCGTCTCGCTGTGCATCGCCAGCACGTGAGTGACCTGATGCATGGTCGGCGTGAGGAACATATCGACCAAAAAGACGGCCACGTTGGCCATAATCAGCATGAAGACGACGCTCATTCCGCGCGAGGCGCGGCGGACGCCGATGTCGTCTTCGTCCCGGTAGTAGTCGCGATCGTAGATTCCCATATTCTTTTTGTCTGTCCGGAGAACGCGGTCGGTGAAATTCTTACCCCCTTGATTTTACCGCGTCGGCGCGTTTTTTCAAGACGCGTCGACGCGGACGGGGGCTCGGCCGAAACGAAAAGGGGACGCCGCGGCGCCCCGGAAAAAGGGAAGGGGAGAGGTCAGCCGTGCCACTCGCCGGCGAAGACTTCGCGGGCCGGGCCGGTCATCGTCACGCGCCCGTCCGACTCGTTCCACTCGATAAAAAGATCCCCGCCCAGGAGATGAACGGTGACCGCGCGGCCGCACCTGCCGTTGAGAACGGCGGCGACCGCCGTGGCGCAGGCGCCTGTTCCGCAGGCGAGCGTCTCGCCGGTACCCCGTTCCCAGACGCGCATTTCGAGCTCGGCGCGGTTGATCGCGCGGACGAATTCGACGTTCGTCCGGCGGGGGAATCGGGGGTCGAGTTCGATTTTCGGGCCGAGTCCGAGGACCAATTCGTCGGTCGGCTTTTCGACGAAGAAGACGACGTGCGGGTTCCCCATCGAAACGCAGGTGGCCGAAAGACGTCGGCCGTCGATGTCAAACGGCACGCCGACCGCGGCGTCTTCGGGGCGGCCCGACGGGGCACGCAGGAGGGTCGGCACCTGTTCGGGGGCGAGGATCGCTTCTCCCATATCGACGCGGACGCGCGCGACGCGGCCGTCCTCGACTTCCGAATAGAGGGTGAGGACGCCTTTGCCCGTTTCGATCGTCAGAGGGTTCCTGCGGCAGACGCCGTGGTCGTAGACGTATTTGGCCACGCAGCGGATCGCGTTGCCGCACATTTCGCTTTCGCTCCCGTCCGGATTGAACATCCGCATCCGCACGTCGGCTTTTTCGGAAGGGCAGATCAGGACCAGACCGTCCCCGCCGATTCCGAAATGGCGGTCGGCGACCTTTCCGGCGAGCGTCTCGGGCGGTTCGGGGAGCGTTTCACGAAAGAGATCGACGTAGATGTAGTCGTTCCCCGCTCCTTCCATCTTGGTGAATTTCACTTAGAGCACCTCCTGTTCTGCGGCGTCGTCCTGTTCGATCAGGTCGAAGACGCGAATACTCGTCGGGGTGACGTAACACGCGTCCCCCGGTTCGAGATGAAGATGTTCGAGATCATAATGGCTGATCTCGGCGACCAGATTATCGTTGCTTTCCGAAAACAAGTCAACCCGCACGTGCGCGCCCGCCGAATGAATCCGTCCGACGGTCGCCGGCAGGCAGAGCCGCCCTTCGATCGGTTTGCGGACGATTTCCAGGTCGTGCGGCCGGACGAAGATCGCCGCGGCGCCGTCGTTCCTCCAGTTCGTGCGGCTGAGCACCATTTCGGCGGCCTTGCCGCGGTATTTTCCGATCCGAACCTGACCCTCGCCCGCCATACGGCCGCGGAACTGGTTCACCTGGCCGAGGAAGTTCATCACAAAGGCGGTGGCGGGGTGATGAAAGACGTTGTTGGGCGTGTCGAACTGCTCGATTCGGCCGTTGTTCATCACCGCGACGCGGTCGGCCAGTTCGAGCGCCTCGTCCTGGTCGTGCGTGACAAAGACGCTCGTCAGATGGATTTCGTCGTGCAGACGACGGAGCCATCCGCGCAGTTCCATGCGGACTTTGGCGTCCAGGGCGCCGAACGGCTCGTCCAACAGGAGCACCTGCGGTTCGACCGCCAGCGCGCGCGCCAGGGCGACGCGCTGACGCTGCCCCCCCGAAAGCTGCGAGGGGTATCGGTACGCCAGGTTGTCGAGCTGGATCATATGGAGGAGCTTCATCACCTTTTCGCGGATTTTTTCTTTGGACAGGCGGATTTTGCGCGGCTTGACCGTCAGACCGAACGCGATGTTGTCGTAGACGTTCATGTGGCGGAAAAGGGCGTAGTGCTGAAAGACGAAGCCGACCCCGCGGTCGCGGATCCGCTGGGAACCGACGTCGTGCCCGCTGAAGAAGATCGGCCCGCTGACCGGGTCGGGGACTTCCAGACCGGCGATGATCCGCAGAAGGGTGGTCTTCCCCGAACCGCTCGGTCCGAGCAGCGCGACCAGTTCCCCCGTATTGATTCGGATGCTGACATCGTCGAGCGCTTTGAACGTTCCGAACGATTTGACTATATGGCGGACTTCAATGCTCATCTCGTTTCAAATCTTTCTGAATCAAGCGTCACTTTCGGCGGACGACATTTTCCATTCCACGAAACACTTCAGCACCAGGGTCAGGATCGCCATCAGCGCCAAAAGGGTCGCGACGGCGAACGGCGCCGCCGGGTCGGCGTACCCCTGATAGAGCGCGTTGATATGCAAAGGAAGCGTGTTGGTTTTCGGCGAATTGCCGACGACGACCATCACGGCGCCGAACTCGCCCATCGCGCGGGCGTTGCAGAGAATGATCCCGTAGAGGAGCGCCCAGCGGATGTTCGGGAGCGTCACGCGCCAGAAGATATGCCAGCCGCGCGCCCCGAGTACGCGCGCGGCCTGTTCCTCTTCCGTCCCCTGCGCCTGTATGACGGGAAGGACCTCGCGCACGACGAAGGGGAACGTCACGAAGATGGTCACGATCACCACGCTCGGCGGGGCGTAAAGGATGCGGAAACCGTGGTCGCGCAGCCAGAGTCCGAGCGCCGAGTTGGTGCCGAACAGGAAGATGAAGAGAAGCCCGGCGATCACCGGCGAGATGGCGAACGGTATGTCGATGAGCGAAACCAGGACGCTCTTCCCCCAGAACTGGAACTTGCCGATGCACCACGCCGCGCAGAGCCCGAAGATCAGGTTGGCGGGAACCGAGATGCCGGTGGCCAGGAGGGTCATCTTCAGCGCGCTTAACGCCGCGCGGTCCGAAATGGCGCGGAAGAAGAACGCCGCGCCGCTTTTAAACGCCTCGTAAAAAATGGAGATCAGCGGCACGAAGAGGAAGAGGGACATGAAGAGAACCGTCAGGGCGATGAGGAAAAGCTGAACGCCGCGCGGTTCGGTCGTCGAGCGGAGAATCGATTTACGATGCTCGTTGTATCGGCGGAAAATCTTTCTCTCTTCTTCGGTCATCGCGGCTCCCTTAATTGGCCAGGGCGTACCGGCGGTTCGCCCAGATCTGAATCAGGTTGATCAGAAGAAGGATTCCGAACGAGACGGCGAGCATCACCAGAGCGACCGCCGAGGCGGGGATCTGCCCGTTTTCTTCGTACAGTTTCGAAAGGATCACGCTCGACATAATTTCGGTCTTTCCGGGGATCATCCCCCCGATGAAAAGGACCGAACCGTATTCGCCGACCGCGCGGGCGAACGCCATCGCAAAGCCGGTGATCAGCGCCGGCGAAAGCGCCGGAAAGATGACGCGCAGAAACGTCTGGTAACGGCGCGCGCCGAGACTCGCCGAGACTTCTTCCAGTTCGCGGTCGATGTCGGCGATCGCCGGCTGGAGCGTGCGGATGACGAACGGAAGGCCGATGAAGATGAGCGCCAGCGTGACGCCGATCGGCGTGCCGCGGATCGGAATCGGGAGGAACCGGCCGATCCACCCCTTTTCGGAATAGATCTGCGCCAGCGCGATGCCCGAGACGGCGGTCGGCAGCGCGAAGGGAAGGTCGACCATCATATCGAGCACGCGCCGGCCGATAAAGCGGTAGCGGACCAGAACCCAGGCCGCGATGAATCCCATCACGGCGTTGACCATCGCGGCGCAGAGCGAGGCGCCGAAGGTGAGCTTGAACGATTTGGCGACAAGATCGTTCTGCATAATGTGGCAGAAGTCGCCGAACGTCAGATGGCGCGTCGCCAGGAAGAGTCCGGAAAGGGGAATCAGGACGACGAGACTCAGGTAGGTGACCGTCAGTCCCATCGTCAGCCTGAACCCGGGAAGAACCGACCGCTCGACGAGTTTCAGTCCGGGCGGAACGATCGAGACGAACTTTTTCCGGCCGCGCAGGTTTGCCATCTGTTACTGCTTTCCGCTGATCTCGGTCAGCATTTGGTCGAAAAGACCGTCGGAATTGAAGTGTTTCCGCTGGGCGGCGATCCACCCGCCGAAGACGTCGTCGATCGAGAAGAAACGGACGTTGGGGAACTGATCGCGGTTCTTCGCCATCACTTCGGGATCGATCGGACGGTAGTGGTTCTTGGCGATCACTTCCTGTCCTTCCGGCGAGTAGAGGTAGTTGAGGTATTCGGTCGCGATCTCGCGGGATCCGCGGCGGTCGACCACCGCGTCGACGATCGCCACCGGCGGCTCGCATTTGATGCTGATTTCGGGAACCACCAGTTCGAACTCGCCCGGCGCCATCTGCTGCGAGAGGATCGCTTCGTTTTCCCAGGCGAGGAAAGCGTCGCCGTGCCCCCGTTTGACGAAATCGTCGGTCGCGTCGCGCGCGCCGGTCGGCATTCCCTGGGCGACACAGTTGGCGAAGATCTTTTTGGTGAACTCGTAGGCGGCGCTCTGGGCGGCTTCGACCCGCTCGGCGTTGGCCGGGTCTTTGACCGCGTCGATCCCGCCGAGATCGGCGAGTTCCTTATCGAGGGCGTATCCCCAGATCGCCAGATAGTTCCAGCGCGCTCCGCCGCTCGTCTTCGGATTCGGGGTGATTACCTGGACGTCTTCTTTGGCGAGGTCTTCCCATCCCTTGATGTTCTTGGGATTCCCCTTGCGGACCATAATCACGATGGTCGAGATATACGGGCAGCTGTTGTTGGGGAAGTTCTTCTGCCAGTCGGCGGAAAGAAGACCCGGCCGGCCGTTGTGTTCCATGGCGATGTCGTCGATATCGAAGGCCAGCGCCAGCGTGACGACGTCGGCCTCTTTGCCTCCGTCGCGCACCGCGCGCGACTGCGCGCCGCTGCCGGCGTGCGTGTCCTCGACGGTGATCGTTTCGCCGGTCGTTTCGAGCCAGTGTTTTTCGAAGACGCGGCCGTATTCGGCGTAGAGTTCCCGCGTCGGATCGTACGAGACGTTGCAGATCTCGGTCACCTTGCCGGAGCCTTTTTCGCCGCCGCACCCCGAAAGGAAGAGAGCCGAAAGGACGAGAAGGAACCCAATCCGTTGATAGTTTTTCATTTCAATGACCATCCTTGTTAAGCAAACGGCGCGGGAACGAAAAACCGCGCGAAAGATAATTTCCTTAAACGGCGGAAGCGGCCGCGCGAAACACGCGAACTTTCCCCCGCATTTTATCCTTTTTTTCAAAACCGCGCAAGATGAACCTACTGTTTCGGTATGAAAACGGCGGCGGAGCCGCGGCGGTTACGACTTCCGTTTGGCGTCGATTTCGTCTTTGGTGTCTTTCTCTTCCCGTTTGCGGAAAACCAGGCGGATCGGAACCTCGCCGATTGGCAGCTCATCGCGCAGAACGCTCAGAAGGAAGCGGCGGTAGTTCGCGGCGAACGCGTCGGGCATATTGCAGAAGAGGATGATCGTCGGCGGGGCGACGTCGGCCTGAACCGCGTAGTAGATCTTCGGCTTTCGGTGATAGAAAAGCGGGGGCGGATTGTAGTCCATCGCCGCGGCGATCAGCCTGTTCAGGCGCCCGGTCGGGATTCTCATTCGGTACTGACGCTGGAGGATCCGCGCGTGTTTCAGGAGGCGGTCGGCGTTCTGCCCCGTCATTCCGGTGATAAACGCGATCGGCACGTGCCAGCACTGCCCGAACGTCTCGCGCAGGTAGTCTCCCCAGCGGGAGGTCGGCATGTGGGGGGCCATCAGATCCCATTTGTTCACGACGAAGATGACCGGACGCATGTGGTCTTCGATCAGGTTGACCAGCTGCTTGTCCATTTTGCTGATCCGCTGCGAGGCGTCGAAGAACATCAGAACGACATCGGCGCGGCGGATGCTCCGCTTGGCGCGGGTGAGCGCGTAGAAATCGAGGTCCGAGCCGATGCTCTTCCCGCGCATGAAGCCGGGGGTGTCGATCGCGACGATCGTCTGTCCGTCCCATTCGAGCCGCACGTCGATGCAGTCGCGCGTCGTTCCGGGGACGCTGCTGGCGATCACGCGCTCTTCGCGGGCCAGCGTGTTGACGAAGGTGCTCTTGCCGACGTTCCGCCGTCCGACGATGGCGATTTTCATCGTCGGATCTTCGGCGTTCCCCTCCCGCTCTTCGAACGCGGCGGGGGGGATCATCCGCAGGAATTCTTCGGTCAGCCGGACGCGGCCGATCTTCTGCTTGGCGCTGATCTTGATCATTTCCCAGCCGAAGACGCGGAACTCCTCGGCGTTTTTTTCCTGCTTTTCGTCGTCCGATTTGTTGACCGCCAGAAGGATCGGAATCGAAAGAGGACGGAGCTTTTCGGCGATGATTTCGTCCAGCGGGGCGATCCCCGTCCGCGCGTCGGTCACGAAAAGGATCATGTCGGCCGACTCGAGCGCGATTTTGATCTGCGCCTCGACGTCTTCGGAAAGGTCGTCTTTGTCGACGATCCCGATCCCGCCGGTGTCGATCAGTTCGACGTAGCGGGAGGGGAACCGCTCTTCGGCCGGCGCGGCGTCGGACTCTTCGGCCGGCGCGGGGGCATCGTCGTCGTCCAGCGGCAGGAGGGCGGTCACGCGGTCGCGCGTGACGCCGGCGACCGAATCGACGATCGAGATCTTCTCGCCGATCAGCCAGTTAAAAATGCTCGATTTGCCGACGTTCGGCCGGCCGACGATCGCGACTTTCGCTATACCCATAACTCGGCGTGCTCCCGCCCGGGGGCGTTGTTTTTTCCGATGACAAAAAAACCGCACCGACAGCTTTTGCTCCGATGCGGCGTTTGGGAACCGATGCGAATCAGCACATCTCGAAAATGACAGCGTTCGAACGGCCCATATAGGTCTGGTTGATCTTGATGAAAGTTTTCTTCCCGACGGCGCGGGGGGCCTGAACCACGTTGATCGGGCAGTCGTCGGCGATCTTGGCGCAGTTGAGCGTGGCGGGAAGGGTTCCGTGCTGCATCGCAAGGAACGAGGCGGCCAGTTCCACCGCCCCGGTTCCGCTTCCCAGGTTCCCGAAATGCCCCTTGGCGGAATAGACCGGCAGATCGCCGAGCGCCTCGGCGATTCCGGCGGCTTCGGCGCGGTCGTCTTTGACCGTCCCGAGCCCGTCGGCGTTGACGTGGTCCAGATCGGCGGCGGTCAGGCCCGCGTCGGCCAGGGCGGCGCGGATCGACATCGAAACCGAGCCGGACTGCGTCGCCAGTTCGTACGACGGGTCGTCGACCCGCGAGAATCCGCGCAGAACGGCGATCGGCTTGGCGCCGCGCGCCTCGGCAAACTCGCGCGTTTCGAGGACGAACGCCGCGCTTCCGTCCCCCAGAACCGTTCCGCAGCGGTCGGCGTCGAACGGGCGGGGAACCGTGGCCGGGTCGCTCGTCCAGGGGGCGAGGTTGTAGGATTTCCCCCGCGAAAGGAAGGAGGGATTCGACCGATTGCCGCACCCGCCGCAGATCATCACGTCGGCCCGGCCGTTTTCGAGAATGACCGCCGCTTCGTCGATCGAGGCCAACGCCGCCGCCCGATCGAGGGTCGGCGAGTTGTTCGGCCCGCGGGCGTCCAGAGCGATCCCGATATGGCTGCTCGGCATATTCGGGAGGTATTTGAGCATCCAAAGAGGCATAACTTTTTCCATCGCCTCTTTCCCCCACGTCGAGTAGTCGTAGACGCCGTCTTTCATTCCGGCGGAGAACGCGTCGGCCAGCTCGGTGATGTCGATGCCGATCAGGTCGCACCCGAAAATGACGCCGATCCGTTCGGGATCGACCGTCTGGGCCGAACCGTCGAAGCCGGTCGAAATCCCGGCTTTCGCGACCGCTTTCATCGCGGCGACGAGTCCGAGCTGGATATCGCGGCTCATTACCTTGATGTTCTTCTTCGGCTTGACGTAGTCTTTCGGCCGGAAGTCGGGGGTCTCGGCGGTCAGCGGGCGGTTCGGCGAATCTTCGGCGACCAGCGTCGAATAGCCGACGCCGCTTTTTCCGGCGGTGAGGGATTCCCAGAATTCATCGGTTCCGACACCGATCGGCGAGACCAGGTCAAAGGCGGTTAAAACGATTTCTCTTTTCATGATGCTCATTCAGTGAAGGTTGAATACTGACGAAACTTACGGCGTAAAAACCCTTCTTTTCGGTGAGACAACGCCGTCTTTATTTTACATATCCGACTTATTTTATCCAATACCGATTATTCCCGCCCCCCTTCGGCGCGCGGGGGGAGGCGGCGGATCACTTCGGCGTAGATCTGCGCGGCGATCGCATCGGGATCCCGCGCGGCGTCGATTCGCAAAGGGGCGGTTCCGCTCTCTTCGGCGAGGAGGTCGAGCGCCCGGCGGTAACCCGCCGCGACCTTTTTATGGAATTCGAGTCCTTTTTGTTCGATTCGGTCGAGCGGACGGTTGATCCGCGCCATCCCGATCTCGGCGGGGAGGTCCAGAAGAATCGTCAGGTCGGGGAACCTTCCCTGCACCGTGACCCGGCCGACCTGCATGATTTCGTCGAGCGGGAGCCCCCCGGCGATCCCCTGGTAGACGAGGGTCGAAAGGAGAAAACGATCGGCGATCACCACGCCGCCGGCCTCCAGGGCGGGGAGAATCGTCTCGCAGACCATTTCGGCGCGCGCCGCCATAAAGAGGAGCATCTCGCTCCGGGGGGAGATCTGCATCTCGCGGCGTCCCAGGAGAATCTCGCGGACCGCTTCCCCCAGCCGGGTCGAGCCGGGATCGCGGCAGAGGAGGGTCGGAATCCCGTCGGCGCGGAGCGACTCTTCGAGCCGTTTCGCCTGGAGTGATTTTCCGGCGCCGTCGCCGCCGTCGATGGTGACAAAAAAACCGCGGGTCATCGGAGTCTTTCTCCCCGGCAGAGGTTCAAATGAAACTATTTTTCCCTATTTCGGCTAATTCGGGCGGAACAAAACGCGCGCGCCGTCCTCTTTCCCGAAATATCTCGGATATGGGGTCCTTTCGGATAGGGTTTACCGCTATTTCGGATAATATTATGGGCCGAAACGTCCGTTCGGGCAACCCCTCGATCCCCGAGGGGGGGAAAAGAAACGGCCGTTTCCCGGTCGGGGGAATCGGAAAATATCCGCGGAACCCCCGAAAGAAGATTTGGCAAAATATTCCGGTTGTGATAGAATTTACAGGAATTTTGTAAATTGGGTTGCCGATAACAGACACAGCAACCGTGGAAAGAGTCCCTGAAAAAAGGACTTTTCCAGTGATTCCGATCCCCCCCCGCGGTTTTTTGATTCCGGGCGGCGGACGACTCAAACGAGGCTGAAAGAAGTGACGACGTCGCTTACGATCATCATACCGCTGTTAGAAGATACGGACACCGATCTGTTCGAAGCCACGCTGGTTTCAATCCTGGAAAACCGCCCCGAAGAGGACGATATTCTGGTGGTCAACGCGGCGGGTTACGAGAACAGCTACGATCTGACCCGGGACGAAGGGGTGATCTTCGTCACCGCCGATCCGTCGATCGGCCTGATCGACGCGATCAACCTCGGAGTCCTCAATTCGAACACCCCTTACGTCTGCCCCCTCCTGTGCGGGTGCGAGGTCGCCGAGGACTGGGCGCGCTCGGCTCTTGAACTTCTCGCCGACGAAAAGACCGCGGTGGTCATTCCGAAAACGAGCAAGGTCACCACAGCCGGCCGCCGGCTCGCCTCGTTCGGCTACGCGCTGAGGCGGGACGGGGTTCTCCTTCCTCTGCGGAGCGGCAAACTTCCCGCCGCGTCGCTGGCCGCGCCCGATATG
>CACXFR010000075.1 GCA_902766935.1 uncultured Planctomycetota bacterium
ACGGCTTCAACAGCGGCGCGCTCGACGCGATCACCGATCAGCTCTTCGCACTTCTGCCGCGCGACGTTCGGGAAGGGCGCCGTCTCGACCTGAACGCCCTTTCGCACAAGGCGTGCTGGATCGATTCGGCCTACGAGGACCAGGGGGACGGGACTTACGTCAAAACCCTCCCGACCGGTTCGGTCGACGACGCCACGCGCGAGGAATACGAGTACTACCACCAGCTCGGACTCGCCGAGCGGATGAAGTTCGCCCGCGGACTTTACGTCCTTCTGATGGCGCTGACCTACGAAGACCGGAACGCCGAGACGGTCGCCGCGTTCTACGACAACGACCCCGAGGCCCGCCTGGCCGACGAAAAGGCCTACAAGAATTATCTGGAAGGATACGACAGGCCGTATATCGAAAAGCTCGCCGCCGCCGACGGCTCCGGCGAGTCGACCGAAGAAAAGCAAACGCGTCTGGCCGCCGAACTGGCGGCGAACCGCCTGGCGCAGTACTGCGTCAATCTGGTCGACTTCTCCGACCCCGACGCCACGATGACCCCCTTCTTCTACGACCCGAATCCGTTCGACGGCTGGTGGTCGTACCGCGACAAAAGCGCTGACTGGATCTACGGCAACCGCCAGCCGGTCGGCGACGGCGAGACGCCCCCCGAACATCAGGGAAGCGACGAATTCTTTTTTGTCCTCTTCACGCCGGGCTCCGACAGCGCCGACGCCGCGCGCGACTTCTACGATGCGCTGATCCCCGAAGCCGGAAACGACGGAAGTTATTCCGATTCCTTCCTTTCGACCCCCGACGCGAAAATCACTCCGCGATGCCGCGGCTATATCAACGGCCGCACGCCCGTCCGTTTCAGCGACAATGACGACACCTTCTCGCAGGCGCTCGTCTCGTGGCTCAACGGGCAGTCGATCGACAACCCCGGCGTCGGCCGGGACGATTTCGGAATGCGCCTCGTCTGGGGAATGGAACGTCCCGATCTTCTGCTGACCGAAACGCTGGCCTTCCACGACCTGGGAATCGCCGACACGTCGAACGACGACTCGGGAAAAACGGTCTACGGCGGCGAAGACGAAGACTTCGACCAGGTTCGCCGCCCGCTCGGCTCGGCGTATCTGGAACTCTACTGCGCCGCCAATCCGAACGTGCCGCAGCCGCCGGAACTGTACGAATTCGATAAGGACCGGAATCTCTGGAAACTTCTCCTCTCGAAGATGACCCCGCGCCAGAAAGCCGACTCCCCCTATTCCGGAAAGGAGTTCCCGGTCTGGCGCGTGGCGATCACCGCCTCGACCGACCCGCGGACCAGAGAGGAGCAGGAAAAGGAGCTAAACGACGAGACCGCTTCCTACAAGCGGACAATCCGTAAGAAAAAGAACAGCGTTCTCGAACGGCTCGTCGGCGACAACGCCGATCCGCGCACCTTCAGTTTTCGGACGCGTCAGTTCTGCGACCTGACGATCGACGACACGGGGGAAAAGTCGCTCGATACGTCTCTCGACGACAAATGGCGCGGGTACGACTACTCCGTAGCAAATATTCTTGGGCCGTGCGCCGAGCCGAATTCGGACGGCACCCCCGATTTTATCGACGAAGTCGAAATCGACCGCGTCGTCTGGTTCGGCTGGCCGACCAAATCGGGGAGTTCGGACAAAGAACGGATCGACACTTATCCCGACGCGGCGCATATCTTCAGCCGCGTGAAAGAAACCGAGGGCGACAATCTCAAAACCGAAATCTTCCCGAACCAGTATCTGGTCGTCGCCCCGTCCGAAAAAAGGCAGATCGGCTCGCTTTACCGCGGTTCCGAGTATTTCGGCGTTCCCTCTCCGCGCCGAATCGTGATGACCAAGCTCCGCGAATCGAAAAGCGGCAAGTGGACGGGAAGCGACTACATTCTCGCCGGAACGTATAACGGCCTTGACGTCAACGGCGACGACAAGTTCGAGGTGAACAAGCGGGGGCTGAACATTTCCGAACCCCTCTGGACCGAGTCGACCGACCCGTACCCCGGCACGATTCCGACGAGAGACATCACCCACAAATTTGGAAACGAAAACGAGACGATTACCATAACCGATCTTGACGGGCGGAACAACGTTCCGGATCAGATCTTCGATCTGCCGGTCAACGATAAAAAGCACGACCGCTACCCGGTCGCCGCCGACCATCTGGTCGGTCTGGGAACGGTTCCGGGAATCCGCAGCGCGTTTGTCCAGCGCGTCGCCGATCCGAACCGGCCGTACCACCCGTTCGCCAATCCGTATATCTCGGTCGACTGGAATATGATGGATCTGACCGTCTTCAACGGGGAAGCGGTCGGAAACGGCGAAAATCAGGTCGACGAACCGTTCTATGCCGGCGACGAAAACGAAGTCGACGAGAAGAATCACCTCAAGGTCAGGTTCCTTTCGACCGATATCGACACGACGGAATTCGACACCGACGCCAAGAACACGGAGAGCGTCTTTTCGTCCCGCGCGTGGCTCGACCCGGAACAGAAGGGATTCCTCCCCGAAGACCTGGCGAAAGACCATCGGCCGAACCCGTGGGCGCGGCCGGTCAACGCCGGGAAACAGTCCGGCGAACTGAAAGACGTCAAGACCGCCGGTCTGCGGAAAACCGGGTCGTTGTCGAGCGCCTACAGCCATCTCGACGACCTTTACGACGACGGGGAGTTTCAAACTTCCCAGTCTTCCGACACCCCGGCCGCAAGCCAGGACGCGGTCGTTCACATCTTTCCGAAACACACCCTCGGCGCGTATAACGATGCCGAAAACCGCGTGACCAGTCTTGACGGGCAGTTCGACGGCGCCGACAACGCCGGCAATCTTCGCCGTCTCTACTACGGCGCCCCGTCGCGCAGCGGTTCCGACGAAAGTTTCCAGCCGTTCGAGTTCCTGGCGTGGAACGACGCGCCCTTCTCCTCCCCGGCGGAACTCCTTCTGGTTCCCGCGTCGGCTCCCGGCCGGTTCGGGCTCGAGTTTATCCGCCACAAAAACGTCAAAGACGCCGAAGAGGGGGACGGCCTTCCGACCGCGAATCTGTACGGCGAGGGGCAGGAATACGAGGAACACGGCAAACTCGGCCGCTCGCTCGGTTCCGACGGGGGCAGCGGCGCCAACCTCTTCGGTTGGAAGATCGGCGGCGACTCCGACAAATTCCTGATCGGGCCGTACCTGAACTTCCACCACTCCTCCGGCGTCAAAGGGGAATCGCTCAACCTGAGCACCCTCTTCGATTATGTCACGATCCCGTCCCTCTACGTGGGAACGCAGACTTTCTGCGGCTACGACGAAAACGGCGATCCGCTCTACACGCCGACCCTCCGCGAGCCGGGGAAGATCAATCTGAACACGATGAAAGAATCGGCGTGGAAAGGGATTCTCGGCGGAGCGGGAAAGGTGACCGAATACAAGTCGTTCGCCGATTCGCGGCAGCACGACCCCTTCCGGCCGGGAAGCGCGGCTCCGCTCCGCGCGGAACTCGGCAAGCCGGACGGAGAGAGCGGTGAAGAAAAAATCTCCGCGGACGCGCCGGGCGCCGCCACCCTCCTTCGGAAGGGGGAGGAGTCGGAAAACGCTCTCCTCGACCAGCCGGAAGACAGGAAGAACAACAACCTTCTGACCGCGACCGAAGAGCTGCGCAAGCTCGCCGGCCTGACAACGAACCGTTCGAACGTCTTCGCCGTCTGGCTCACCGTCGGCTACTTCGAGGTCGAAAAGGCGCGGCCGGGGATCAATATGCCCCCCTGCGACCCGGACGGGAATCAGATTCCGGTTACCGTAGACGGATATTTGAATCTGACGCAGGATTACAAATACTACGACTACTACCGCGTCATCTATCCCGACGGGTACACTTACGGCAAGGAGCTCGGAACCGACGGGGTCGATTCGGACGGGATCAACCGGCCGCGGGCGTTCTATCTGATCGACCGTTCGATTCCGGTCGATTTCCGGCGCGGCCGGTCGTGGAACTGGAAGAACGTCATCCTTCTTGAACGAAAGTTGTAAAATTCTCCTTTCTAAACCGAGGGTTTCGTTTATAATAACAGTGGGGGAGCGCGGCGTCGGACGCGGCGGCTCCCCCGCTTGATTTTTGAAACGGTTTCCGATTCCCGTACCGGCCTTCGGCCGGCGGAGCGTGCGATGCCCCCCCAAAAAA
>CACXFR010000076.1 GCA_902766935.1 uncultured Planctomycetota bacterium
ACCAGCGGCCACGACCGAAACCATGCTCATGAGCTTGATCAGGATGTTCAGCGAAGGACCGGTGGTGTCTTTGAAGGGGTCGCCGACGGTGTCGCCGACGACGGTCGCCTTGTGGACGTCGGACTTCTTGCCGTTCCCCTCGCCGAGAGCGCCGGTTTCAACGTATTTCTTGGCGTTGTCCCACGCGCCGCCGGCGTTAGCCATATAGACCGCCACGCAGAAACCGCAGGTCAGCGCGCCGACCAGAACGCCGATCACGCCCGTCACGCCGAGGACAAGCCCGACGACGACCGGAAGAACCAGACCGAGAAGGGACGGAATGATCATTTCTTTCTGCGCGGCGCGCGTCGAAATGGCGACCGGCTTCTTGTAATCCGGTTTGGTTTCGTAGTTCATGATCCCCGGGTTCTCACGGAACTGACGGCGGACCTCTTCGACCATCCCCGAAGCGGCGCGGCCGACGGCCATCATCGTCAGAGCGCCGAAGACGAAGACCGCCATCGCGCCGAGGAAGATCCCGACCAGAACCTTCGGGTTGATCAGGTTGCAGGAGTAATAGTTCATCCAGTCGATCATATTGGCTTCTTTGACCGGTGTCATTTCGGTCTTTTCGTCACCGGCCGGGATGAACGGGCAGGCTTCGGCCACTTCGGAGTTGATGAGGCCGGGTCCCGCCTTGCAGTTCACCGATTTCCAGGCCGCGTTCGATTCGGCCCAGGTCTTTTCGGCACCGCGGTAGATCGGGGTATCTTCAGCCGGGTTGTTCGCCTGACTCGGCATCACGAGGAAGGATTCGGGGAACCATTCATGACCCTTTTCTTTGGCGGCCTGGCGTTCGGCTTTGGTGTCTTCATCGTACTTCACGACAAAACGGTCGGCAACCTTGTAGTAACCGGCCTCGCCGTTCATCGCCTCGATCCGTTCGACGGCGGTCGCGCCCCAGCGTTCGAAACCGACGCGGACTTCTTCGACGTAGGCGGCCAGAAGAGCCAGCGCCGTCAGAGCGGCCGAGCCGATCGCGAAACCTTTACCGGTCGCGGCGGTGGTGTTCCCGAGCGAGTCGAGCGCATCGGTCCGTTCACGAACTTCGGCGGGAAGTTCGGCCATCTCGGCGTTTCCGCCGGCGTTATCGGCGATCGGGCCGTAAGCGTCGGTCGCGAGCGTCACGCCGAGGGTCGAAAGCATACCGACCGCGGCGATACCGACACCGTAAAGACCGAGCGAGAAGAGCTTGACGTCTTCAAAATTGAAACCGGTGGTGAATCCGAAGGCGAGGATCGTGGCGATGCCGACGATCACGACCGGAGCCCACGTCGAGAACATCCCTTCGGCAATCCCGGCGATGATGACGGTGGCCGGCCCGGTTTTCCCCTGGTTGGCGATCGACTGGGTCGGTTTGAATTCGTAACTGGTGCGGTATTCGGTCCACTTCCCGATCAGCCAGCCGGCGAAAAGGCCGGTGACGACCGAAAGGCCGGCCCACTTGGCGGTCGAGCCGCGCAGCAGGACGAGCGAAATCAGAATCGAGGCGATCGTGATCACGACCGAAGGCATATTGACGCCCTTGCCGAGAGCCTTAAGAAGGGTTCCCTGATCGGCTTTTTCGTCGGTCTTGACAAGGTGGATCCCCCAGATCGACGCGGCGATGCCGACGGCGGCCAGAAGGATGGGGAGGAAGAGCGCGTTGAGCTGAACGCCGGCCGAAGCGCCGAGCGCCGTAAAGGCGGCGACGCCGAGCGCGGCGGTCGAAAGGATCGAACCGCAGTAAGATTCGTAAAGGTCGGCGCCCATGCCGGCGACGTCGCCGACGTTGTCGCCGACGTTGTCGGCGATGGTGGCGGGATTACGCTTGTCGTCTTCCGGAATGCCGGCTTCGACTTTACCGACGAGGTCGGCGCCGACGTCGGCCGCTTTGGTATAGATACCGCCGCCGACACGCGCGAAAAGCGCCTGGGACGAAGCGCCCATCCCGAAGCAGAGCATAACGACGGTGATTTCGGTCAGGCTCATCGTCCAGTTCAGGTGCGGGAAAATCCAGTAGAGGGCGCCGAACCAGAGGACAATGTCAAGAAGACCGAGCCCGACAACCGTCAGTCCCATGACCGCGCCCGAACGGAACGCGACCTGAAGGCCCTGGTTGAGCGAATTCTGGGCGCCGGCCGCCGTACGGCTCGAAGCCCAGGTCGCGGTTTTCATACCGCACCAGCCGGCCAGACCCGAGAAGAAACCGCCCGTGAGAAACGCCCAGGGGACGATCTTGTTCTGAACGCCCAGAACCCAGGCGAGGAACATCAGGAACGCCCAAATGACGACGAAGAAAATCCCGACAACCTTGTATTGCTGTTTCAGGTAGGCGTTGGCCCCTTCGCGGACAGCAGCGGCGATCGATTTCATTTCGTCGTTCCCCTCGTCGGCCCGCATCATCGCTTTGAAGAATTTACAGGCGTAGAAAAGGGCGGCAACGGACCCGGCCAGAGCCAGGAGCCAGTAAAGGCCGAAACGGCTGAAGAAGGACTCGCGGGCGTACCCGGAATCACCTTCGGCGGCGTCGGCTGCATCGGCGGCAGCAACAGCGGCAGCGCCGGCGGCATCAGCAGCCGGAGCGGCTTCTTCGGCGGCGGGAGCCGCGGCGTCGGCGGAAGCTTCGGCGGCCGGAGCGGCTTCGGGCGCGGCCTCATCTTGGGCGCGCAGAGCGGTAAACGCAAAACAGCCGGCGACAGCCAGTGTGCAGACCGCCCAGCGGAGCGTTTTGGAAAGACTCGATTTCATCATAAATGAATCTCCTTGAACAATATCAACTGCGTTTTGGTGGAAACATAATCACCTGGAATGCGAACCTAAAATTACAGTATATTATCGCCAAAACTTTCCCCTTGTCAAGAAGCGCAAAATAAACAAATTCGTAAGTCCCCCCGTTTCGAAACTCTTTGAAAAATTCCCGGATTTTTCCTTGACAACCGACAGGCGTGAACTTAATATGGTGATAGTAGCGGTTATTTGGTTTACTCCGACGGTTTGACACACAAAACAAAGGTTTTTCGCCGTTAAAAATCGCGCGCTTTACCCATTGTGTCATTTTTCGAAAAGCCGTCGTTTTCTCGGGAAATTTTCCCGTGTCGAACGTAATATTTTCATCCGCTTCCCGGCGCCGCGCGCGGGACGTTTTGAAAAGTCGGCACGATATTTATCTATACAGGGGGCAACATGTCGCAAGCCGTTAACAGAGTTCCGGTCAACCTTTCCGAACTCCTCAAAGAGGACGCCGGCCTTCCGGCCGACCTTGTCGTTACCTCGTTCCAGACCGAGCCGGATCTCATCGAGACGGGCGAGCTTTTCGTCTGCCTGGCTCTCGATTCCGACGCCGCGGCCGAACAACTCGAAACCGCGAAAGCGCGCGGAGCTCGCGCGGCGCTTGCCGACGGCTCGCTGTCCGTTCCCGAAAGTCTCTCGGAAAACCTCTATCGGGTCGAAAACGTTCAGTCGGTTCCCGGGCGCCTCGCTCAGGCCCTCTACGGTTTCCCCGCCGACCAAATGAAGTCGATCGCCATCACCGGAACGAGCGGCAAGACCTCGGTCTCCTACATCATCGCCGGGATGCTCGCCGCAAGCGGGTATCCGGTCGGTCTGATCGGCTCTCTGGGCGTCTACGACGGCCGGGTCCTTCTCCCGTGCCGCGAAGCGACTCCCCGCCCCCTCGTGATGGCCGAACTGATGGCCAGAATGCTCCGCAACGGCTGCACCCACGTCATCGTCGAGGTTTCGAGCGAAGCGCTCGAACAGTCCCGCCTGGCCGGGATCAGATTCGACGCCGTCTGCCTGACGAACATCCGCCGCGATCATCTCGATCTCCACAAGACGGTCGACATCTACCGCCGCACCAAGATGAAAATCTTCGACTACGCCAAAGAAGACGCGCTGGTGGTCTGCAACCCGAGCGACCGCGTCACCGGGGCGGTTCTCCACATGATCAAAAACCCGACGATCACGATCGGGCTGCATCCGAACGAAGCGATGGTCAACGGGATGCGCGTCGAACAGAACCGCGGCGAGCAGACCTTCTACATCATCGCCGGAAGCGACGCGATTCCGGTCCGCACCAAGATCATCGGCAAAGAGCATATCTGCAACTGCCTGACCGCCGCCGCGCTCGGGCTGAGCTGGGATATCGACCTGAAAACGGTCGTCCGCGGCATCGAACGGGTCGAGCATATCCCCGGGCGGATGGAACGGATCGACTGCGGCCAGCCGTTCGGCGTCTTCGTCGACAACGCTTCGACCCCCGAATCGCTCGCCGACGTTCTTCGGACACTTCGCGAAGTGACCGAGGGAATGATCTACACCGTCCTGAGCGCGCCCGAAGACAACGACCGGAGCAAGCGCCCGCTGATGGGCCGCGCCGCCGAACTGGGGAGCGACCTGGTCATCCTGACGATCGGTCGGCAGGCCGACCCGGCGACGGGAGTCAAAGACCTTCTCCAGGGGATCGAAAACAGCGCCAAATGCCTGAAACGGACTTTCCGCCGAAGCGACGCGATCACCTGGGCCCTCTCGAACGCCGCCCCCGAAGACACTGTTCTGATCGTCGGCAGCGACCCGGCGCCCGACGTCGATCCCGAAGAGATCGTCTCGGACCGCCAGTTCGTCCGTCACTGGCTCTACGAAAACCAGCCGTGCCTTGAGGCCTTCTGGTATTGATGGGAATCCTGCTCGACGTCCTTTACGTTCTTTTCCTGACCGCCGCCTCGCCGATTCTCCTCTGGCGGATGGCCCGCCAGGGGAAATACCGCGAGGGATTCGCCGAAAAGTTTCGGGGGTTGTCGCCGATCACCCCCGAAGGGGACGCCCCGGTCGTCTGGTTTCACGCGGTCAGCGTCGGCGAAGTCAATCTTTTAAAACCGATCGTTCCGATCCTGCGCGCCGAGCACCCCAAGTGGCGCATCGTCATTTCCTCGACGTCGATGACCGGCCGCCGTCTGGCCGAAAAGCTTTTTTCCGACCTGACCGTCTTCTACTGCCCCCTTGATTTCACCTGGTCGGTCAACCGCGCGCTGGAGCGGATCCGCCCCGACATCCTCGTTCTGGCCGAGCTGGAACTCTGGCCGAACCTGATCCGCGAAGCGGCAAGACGCGGCGCGAAAGTCGCGATCATCAACGGAAGGATCAGCGACAAGAGCTACAGGGAGTACCGCCTGATCCGCTTTTTCCTCCGCCCTCTTTTGAGGAAACTTTCGCTGATCGCCTCTTCCGACGAAACCGCCGCCGACTATTTCCTTCGTCTGGGCGCCGACCCGGCGCGTCTTTCGGTCACCGGCTCGATCAAGTTCGACGGCGCGCAGACCGATCGCGGAAACCCCAAGACTCTCGCACTGGCCCGTCTGGCGGGGATCCGGCTCGACGCGTCGGAAAACGCGCCGGCCGACGTCGTCTTTCTGGCGGGGAGCACTCAGCCGCCGGAAGAGGAGACGGCGCTGGCGGCGTTCCGCGCCTGGAGCGAAAAGTTTCCCTCCCTGAAACTGATCCTCGTGCCGCGCCACCCCGAGCGCTTCGAGGCGGTGGCCGGGCTTCTCGAATCCTCCGGCCTCCCCTGGCTGCGCCGTTCCCGCCTGGACGAGCCGGCGGCTCCCGACAAGGCGCGGATTCTTCTGGTCGACACGATCGGAGAACTCGGCGCCTGGTGGGGATGCGCGCAGATCGCTTTCGTCGGGGGAAGCCTCGGAAAGCGGGGCGGGCAGAATATGCTCGAACCGGCCGCCTACGGCGCGGCGGTCTGTTTCGGACCGAACACGAAAAACTTCCGCGAAATCTCACAGCGGATTCTCGCCGCCGACGCCGCCCGCGTGGTACACGACGCCGAGGAACTCTCCGCCTTTCTCGGCAAATGCCTGACCGACCCGGCGTGGCGGGCCGGCCTGGGTGAGCGGGCGCAGCGGCTGGTCGTCGAGCAGCGGGGCGCCTGCCGCAAGACGGCCGACCTTCTCGCGCGGCTCGTCGGGGAACCTCCCCTTTAACACAGGCGCAGCGGGAAGAAAGCGCCGCCGCGATTCGTCTTTTCGAGCGTCTCTCTCCCCGGCGCGTCCTATTGACCCCGGGTTGAAGTTCCTTATAATGGGGGTCTGTATTGTCATTTACGCTGCTGAACAGGGGGGTTTATGGATCGTCGATTTATCAATCAGCTTCGCGAGAATCTGCACGTTTCCGAAATCTACCAGATGACGGAACGTTCGCTTCGCACGAACAAGCGCGGCGAACTCTATCTCCAGTTCGTCCTGACCGACAGGACCGGCTCGATCGACGCGCGCCTCTGGAACGCCGAGACCGACATCCTCTCGAAATTTGAAAACGGCGCGTTCGTCTCGGTCGACGGCGTCGTCCAGCGGTTCCAAGGGGCGCTCCAGCTCATCGCCAAGTCGATTGCCCCCGTCGACGCCGAAAAACTCGATATGGCCGACTTCGCCCGGGGGGGGGTCGTCGATATCGATCGGCTGACCGCCCGGGTCAAAGACCTTCTCGCCGAACTGAAAAACCCCGATCTGCGGAACCTGGCCGACACCTTTGTCAGCGACGAGGCTTTTATGCAGGCGTTCTGCAACCGTCCGGCGGGAATCAAGATCCACCACGCCGTAATCGGCGGGCTTTTGGAACACACCCTCAAAATGATGGAAATGGCCAAGAACATCGGCCGAATCTACTCGAATATTCTCGACCCCGACCTCCTTCTGATGGGAGCGTTTCTGCACGACATCGGCAAAATCGACGAGCTCTCCTCCAAGAGCGGGTTTTCCTACACCGATATGGGTCAGATGCTCGGACATCCCCACCTGGGCGCCGCCCGCCTGCGCGAAAAGATCGCCGAGACCGAAAAGCTCACGGCGACGCCGTTCGACCCGGAACTGGCGATGCTCCTGACTCACCTGATCATTTCGCACCACGGCACGCTCGAAAACGGAAGCGCCAAAGTCCCGATGACCCTCGAGGCGATCGCTCTGTATTACATCGACTCCCTCGACGCCAAGCTGGCCGAATTCCACCGCAATCTCTGCGAAGACGTCAACTCCGACTCCCACTGGACGAACTACATTCCCGGACTCGACCGGAAACTCTACAAGAACAGGAACTGAAAAGTTTTCCTTAAAACGCGAAAGGGCCGAAACAGCCGGAAACTGTTTCGGCCCTTTTTGTTTCGCGCGGCCGGTTCAGTCGTTCGGCGAAAACCGGAGCGGAAGTCCGTCGTCGACGAAGTTTCGGCTGCGGCTTTTCGCCGGGGCGGGAAGGCCGATCGGCGCGGCGCTGTTCGAATAGCCGGGGGCGATGCTGCTGGCCTCGTAGGCGTTCTTCTTCGGACTTTCGGGACGAAGCGTGCTCGAAGGAAGCTCTTCGGCTGCCGGTTTCGTCTCGTCGGCGGGAGTTTCCGCCGCCGGGGATTCGGAAGGCCGCGGCGGAAGGGGCGATTCCATCGGACCGTAGTCGCTCCGATTCGGAAGCGGCGCGGAAACGTCCTGCGTGTTGCCGCCCGGGGTCTGCGCGCCGCCGAGGCCGGCCGCGTCACACATCGGGGCGTCGCACGAGGGAATATCGCACGAAGGCGCGTCGCACGTCGGAACATCGTCCGAGGGAACGGTGCATCCGCCGTCGTAAAGCAAGACGTCATCGCCGCTGTAGGAGGGCGCCCACGAGATCGTCTCGGCGGGGATCCCGTCGGCCGACGTCCATTCGTTCGCGCCGTAGAGCGCGCCGATCATCGGAACCCCCGGGGTAACCTGAGGCTTGAGGGGGCAGGCGGACGCCGGCGCCTCGTCGTTTCCTCCGAAGACCTTATGGAACGCGCGGGTCAGCGAGAACTTCATCCCGCAGGCTCCGCCTTTCGGGACGTCCATCTCGTTCTCGTTCGAAACCGGCATCGTTCCGGGATAGGAGCCCTCCGCGTAGTATCCCTCGACCGGAACGACCCCCTCGAGCCCGTAATACACGCCGGGATCGGAAACGTAGCCGGCCTGCGCCGAAGGCTCGGCGTCCCGGTCGCGGCTGAAGAGCCCTTTGCCGAAAAGGGGATTGGCCGAAAGGCAGCTTCCGACCGGCTTCTGGCGCTCGAGTTCCGAGTAGGTTTCGGGATGCGAGGCGCGGAACGATTCAAGCGAATCGGGATAATAGGCGCTTCCCCCCGAGGCGGGACATGGGGCGCGGCGGCGCGTCTCCGTCCAGAGACGGGACGACATCCCTCCGGCGGGGGAGTACGGCTGATACGAATAGCCGCCGGCGGCGAGGGCCGGAGCCCCCTTGTAGGTGTCGCGGCTGAAGACCAGCGCACTCGGCCGATGCGCAATCTTATTGGTAAAGACGCGCGCGTCGTCGAGAATCGGCTGAACCTTTTCGCTGGCGGCTTCGACGTTTCGAACGATTCCCCGGATTTCGCGGCCGACTTCCTCGTCGGTCAGCATCCCGATCGGGGTCTCTTTGTTGTCGAGCTGTTCGACGACCTCGCTGGAGAGCCTGTTAATGTTTCTCGCGACCTCGGCGATGTCCTGACTGCTTGCGTTCAACGTCTCGATGAAACTTTTTCCCGGCCCCGGAAGACTCTTGCTGAACTCGTTGACATTGTCGACGATCTCCTCGAATTTGCCGTAGGAACCTTCCGTTCGGGCGACGACGTTTTCCATCTTGCGGAAGAGTTCGTCGCCGCTGCTGAGAATCGAGTCGACCTTCTCCAGAATCTGCGGGAATTCCGCGGCTCCGTTCCGGATATTGTCGCGAATCTGCTGGTCGGAAAGTATTTCGTTGACGTTCGCGGTCAGAGCCCGCGTCGTCTCGAGCGTCTGGCTCAGCGAGTTTAAGATCGAGTTAAACCGCTCCTTTCCCATCTCGACATCCAATTCGTTGTCTCCGATGTAGGAGTTAATTTTCTTGATTAAAGACGTCGCCTCCTGCGCCGTACTCTCGATCGAGACGATCGCGCTTTTCATCTGCTCTTCAATGCTGGAGACCTTCCCCACGAGATCGCCTCCCATCTCTCCGGTGATTTGATCGTTCGGACCCATCACGTGGACGGGGTCCTTGTTCTTGGAGTTTTTCACGAACTCGATTTCCGCTTCGCCCATCAGAAGCGTAGGCTTGATCCGCGCATTCTCGTTCGAGTAGACATGCACGTTCGGATCGTTGATGGTGAAGTAGACGAGAACGTACGAACCTTCCTTTTCTTCTTCGACCAGCTTGGTTTGGACGACGCGGCCGATCTCGACCCCGTTCTTCGTCACGCGAGACGTGTTCCTGATCCCCGGCGCCGAGTCGAATTTAATCGACAGCCTCTGCCCCTGTTTGAATTGGAAGAGGCTCGTACGGTTCGAACCGAACAGAACCGCCATGACGATAACGGTCACAAAAATGACCACCGCCGTCATTCCGATCATAAATTCCATCCGTCTGTTAGCCATACATTCAACTCCGGTTTCTTTTAAGACTCACGCGTCGCGCGCCTGAGTCATCTCCATCAAGCGTTCCCCGGCGAGTCCTTCGACGAACTGGGTCACGCGTTTGTCTTTCGAATTGTCGATTTCGCCCGCCGGACCGTCGTAGACAATCTGCGACTCGTCCTCTTCCAGACGGGACACCGGGTAAAACATCACGATGCGGTTGGCGACTTTTTTCGCGGATTTCATATCGTGCGTCACGACGATCCCCGTCACCTTGTGGTTGTCCCGGGCGCGGATCATCAGCTCGTTGATCACGTCGCTCATGATCGGGTCCAGACCGGTCGTCGGCTCGTCGTAGAGCATCAGTTCCGGCTCGGCGGCCAGGGCGCGGGCGAATCCGACCCGTTTGCGCATTCCGCCCGAAAGTTCGACCGGCATTCGGTCGGCGACATCGGGTGTCATTCCGACTTCGAACAGGAGCTCGGCGACGCGATCCTGCAGTTCGCTTCGCGGTGTGCGCGGGTTCGTCTGCAGAATGGGAAACGCGATGTTTTCGCCGATCGACATACTGTCGAAGAGCGCCGCCTGTTGAAATACAAACCCGATGCGGGTTCGCACCTCGCTCAGCTGTCGGCCGTTAAGCTCTTCCAGATCGATCCCGCTGAAAAGGACCGACCCTTCGGTCGGCGCGATCAGGCGGATGGCCGTCTTCAAAAAGACGGTCTTCCCGCATCCGCTCTCGCCGATGATCGCCAAGGTTTCCCCTTTGAAAACTTTCAGGTTGATATCGCGGAGGACATACCGATCGTCGAACTCGACGCAGAGATCCCGCACCTCCAGGACGGGGGGGCGTCGGCGCAATACGCGCCGCGTCCCGTCGGCCGACGTGTAGACCTGTCCCTCCCAAACCGGTTCGCCTCCGGTTTCGAGTTCGGTCTCTTTCCGATCTTCTTCGTCAGCCATTTCGCCTCACTCCGCGCCGAACGTCTCGGCGGACTTTTTTGTTCTTCAGACCACGGCCCTCGGGCCGCCGCCGAGCCAAACGACGTTGATCTTGTCGAGGAAAATCCCCAGGATCAAATCCAGGAGCAGGATCATCACGAACGAAACCACGAACGACTTGGTCGAGGCCTTGCCGACCCCCTCGGCACCGGCGTCGCAATTGAATCCCTGATAGCAGCTGATCAGCGCGATCGCCCCGCCGAAGAAGACGCTTTTGAACATTCCGGCGAAGACGTCGTACAGCGCCACCGCGTTGCGGGAATATTCCCAGTAGTATCCCCAGTCGACTCCCAGGAGCTTGATGCTGAAAAACGCGCCTCCCAGGACCCCCATCGCGTCGGCCATGATGGTCAGCCCGGGGATCATGACAAGGCAGATGATGAATCGGGGGACGACCAGATAATGAATCGGGTTCGGCCCCATACTCGACAGCGCGTCGATCTGTTCGGTCACGCGCATCGTCCCCAGTTCGGCGGCGATGGCGCTGCCGACCCGGCCGGCAAGCATCGTCGCCGCCAGAACCGGACCGAGCTCCTTGACCAACGAAAGGTTGATCGCGGCCCCCAGGCGCGATTCGAGCCCCACCGCCTTGAATTGCGGATGGGTTTGAACCGCCAGAACCATTCCGATAAACGTGCCGGTCAGCATAATCACCGGGAGGCTCTGCACGCCGATCCTGTAGCAGGCCGCCATAAGGGTCGACTTGTTCACCGGACGGGCAAAGAGCCAGTAAATCGTCGAAAGGGAAAAAGCCGCCAGACGGCCGGCGTAGACGATCCGGTCGTTCAGGCTCTTTCCGATACTCCCGGCCACCCCGATCAGCCGATCGAGCAGCGTGGGGTTCTCCGCGGTCCATTCTTGTGCCATTCCGGGCTCCGTTCTTTTCTGTTTTCCTATCTTCTCTGCCTTTACGGCTCGAGCGGACAGAAATTAACTTCAGACCCTCCCTCGAGAGGGTTTCCCGTCTCTCTTATCGGCTCCGTAAAATCGGTACTTTAGGAATAATCGTCACAACCGTTATATTTTAACATCGGCGGGCGATTCGTTGCCGTTTTTTATCCGTATGCTATAATAAAGGGGTGAAAGGCGGTAAAAGAGAAAAATGAGACCCGTTAAACCGGAACCCCCCAAAGTCAACGCGCTTCTCGGCGTCGGGCTCGACAATACCGACGGCGAGACCCGTCTGACCCGCGGAAAGAACTTTACCCTCGTCGGAGGGAGTCAGGAGACCCACGCGGTCATGCAAGAGACCGCGCTGAAGGTCAACGAACAGCTCGACCGCAAAGGAAAGTCCCTGGGCGAGGTCGCTCCGGCCGAGCTCCGCGATATGATTATGGAAATCACCGACAAGATCGGCGTCAAGAAGAACGGCCGCCGGCCGGAATAACCGCCCCTGCAGTAAAGAGATCACGATGCCCTGGTTTTACGAAGAAGGTTCACTTTCCCGAGAAAAAGTCCTGCAGCTGACCGAACGGGCGGCGCGGGAGGCGCTCCGGCGTCTGGCTCCCCGTCCCCGGCGTGTTCTCCTCCTTCCCCCCGACATCACGCGGGCGCACAGCGGCGCGGGGTGGATCACCGAATCCCTCTATCACTTCTTCGATTCGATGGGGGCCGACGTCCGGCTCATTCCGACCTTGGGTCAGCACGTTCCCCACACCCCCGAACAGAACAGATGGATGTTCGGCACGGTTCCGGAGGAGAAAATCCTCGCGCACGACTGGCGCGGGGGCTCGCGCGTGATCGGCGAGGTGGGCGCCGATTTCGTCAAAGAGGTCTCGAAAGGGAAAGCCGACTGGCCGATCCCCGTCTCCCTCAACACCACGCTGCTCGACGGCGACTGGGACTTGATCGTCAACGTCGGGCATATCGTTCCGCACGAAGTTCTGGGGTTCGCCAACCACAATAAAAACTACTTCATCGGCCTGGGGGGGAAAGAGATGATCTGCGCCTCCCACATGATGGCGGCCTGCTGCGGAATCGAGAACAACCTGGGGCAGCTCCTCACCCCGCTGCGCCGATGCTACAACAAAGCCGAAAACGACTTCCTCGGCGACCTGCCCGACCTCTACATCGAGGTGGTGATGGCTTACAACGCCGACGGTGTGCTGGAACACACCGGCTTTTACGTCGGCGACGACCTCGACACCTATCTGATGGGGGCCGAAGCCTCGCGCCGGCAGAACATCACGATCGTCCCCCCCCTCAAAAAGGTGGTGGCGGTCATGCAGGAAGACGAATTCCACAGCACCTGGGTGGCGAACAAGGCGATCTACCGCACTCGGATGGCGATGGCCGACGGCGGGGAGCTTTTAATCATCGCACCGGGTCTGCGCCGATTCGGCGAACAGGACGACGTCGACGCGCTGATCCGCAGATACGGGTATTCGGGAACCGAAAATATCCTCCGGCTCTGGAAGACCGAGCCGGTTCTGCAGGACCTGACCCACGGAACCGCGCATCTGATCCACGGTTCTTCGGAAGGCCGGTTCCGGATCACCTACGCGCCGGGGCATCTGAGCAAAGAAGAGATCGAGTCGGTCGGGTTCGGCTACGCCGATCTCGCCGAAACGCTCCGGCGGTACGACCCGGCGAAACTCAAAAGCGGTTTCAACACCATGCCCGACGGCGAGGAGATCTACTTCATTTCGACTCCGAGCGCGGGGCTCTGGTCCACCGCCGAAAAACTGGAAAACCGATAGAACGATGAGCGAGTATATCCGTCAGAACATCCTTGACATGCCCGGCTACGTCCCCGGCGAACAGCCGAAAAAGGGAGAGGCGGTCAAGATGAACACCAACGAGAACCCGTACCGCGCCAGCGAAGCCGTCTACGACGCGATCCGCCGCACGGCCGACGAGGGACTTTCGCGCTACCCGAACTCGACCGGCGAGGCGTTCCGCCTGGCGGCCGCCGACGTCCTTCAGGTTCCCGCCGACTGGATCCTCTGCGGGAACGGCAGCGACGACATCCTGACGATCCTGACCCGCGCCTTCGTCCCGGAAAACGGACTTTTGCGGCTCGCCTATCCGAGTTATATCCTCTACCGTTCTCTGGCGCAGATTCAGGGCGCGGCGAGCGAAGAGGTTCTGTTCAACATCGACTGGACCCTTCCCGACTATTTCGGGAAAGCGCCGCGGCCCGACTCTTCCTACCGTCTGCGTCCGATCCCCGACGCGCCCCTGGGACTGGTCTACCTCCCCGTTCCGAACTCCCCGTCCGGAACGGTCGTTCCGAAAGAGCGCCTTCTGTCGTTCGCCGAGTCGCTCCCCTGCCCTCTGCTGATCGACGAGGCGTACGCCGATTTCGCCAAAGAGAACTGCCTCGACCTGGTTCGGAAATCGCCGAAGATTATGATCTCGCGCACGCTGAGCAAATCGTACTCTCTGGCGGGACTGCGGTTCGGGTTCCTGATCGCCCGGCCCGAAACGATCACCGAGCTGATCAAAGTCAAAGACTCGTATAACTGCGACGCTCTTTCGATCGCCGCGGCGACCGCCGCGATCACCGACCAGCAATGGCGGCTCGAAAACCGCGAAAAGATTCTCGCCACCCGCCGCTATCTGACCGAACGGATGCGCCGGCTCGGGTTCACCGTCCCCGATTCGCAGGCGAACTTCACCTGGAACGTCCATCCCGACCGCTCGGTCTCGCACCGGGCGATCTACGAATATTTGAAAGACCACGGCTATCTGGTCCGCTACATGGTCTACCCCGGCTGGGAACAGATCGCCGGACGGAACGACGGGCTGCGGATCACCGTCGGAACCCCCGAACAGACCGAGGAATGTCTCGATCTGATCGAAGCGTTTTTATCCTAACTTCGTGCCGAAAGGAAGAGTCATGCCCCGCCACGCCGCGATCACGCGCAACACAAAAGAGACGCAAATCACGCTCACCCTCGATCTGGACGGAACCGGAAAATCGAAGATCGAAACCGGAATGGGGTTCTTCGACCACATGCTCACCCTTTTCGCCGCGCACGCGATGGTCGATCTCAATCTCAAGCTCCGCGGCGACCTGGACGTTGACGGGCACCACTCGGTCGAAGACGCCGGGATCGCCCTGGGACAGGCGTTCGCCCGGGCGCTGGGCGACAAAAAGGGGATTCGGCGCTACGGGTTCTTTATCCTCCCGATGGACGAGGTTCTCTGCGAGACGGCGATCGATTTCAGCGGCCGGCCGACTCTTGTTTTCGACGCCGCCTTCCCGACCGAACGGGTCGGCAATTTCGACCTGGAACTGGTTCACGAGTTCTGGCAGGGATTCGCCAACGCCGCCGCCGCGACGCTCCACATCCGCGTGCCGTACGGAACGAACGGGCATCATCTGGCCGAGGCGATCTTTAAGTCGGCGGCGCGCGCCATTCGGACGGCGGTCGAAAAGGACCCGCGCCAGAAGGGGATCCCGAGCACCAAGGGGATTCTCTGATCAGACGGTAAGTTTCACCTTAAACGGGACGTCGCTCCGTTTGCAGAGGATCGCCAGCGTCTCGGCGAAGATCCGCACCCGCTTGTTCTTCTGTTTCGATTCGGCGCTCCGCCAGGCGGCGTAGACGAGCTTTTCGGGAAGTTTCCGGGCTTTGACGAGCGCGGCGACCTCTTTGAGGTATTTCTTTTCCCCTTCGGTCTTCGGATAGAGGGTCGTCATCAGCCGGTCGTAGCTGATCGGTTCGGCGGCGACGAGCGTTCCCGCCGATACGGCGAGCGCTCCCGCCAACAGTTGAAATCCTTTAAGTAAAAAGCGCCGCCTGTCCATAGCGATATCCCTTCATTCCGTAAAAAAAGATCCCTCTCAATCTCCTTATCGGCCCCGATTCCTCCCGCGTTTAGTTATTTTGTGCCGATTGTTCCGATTTTTCCGACAACGAAGCTTTCAGAAGGCGGAAGAGGGAATACATATCGACGATTTCGATCCGTTCCCCTTTTTCGGGATCCGATTTCAGGGTTTCGCAGAGCGCCTTGATCTGCGTCGGGGTCCAGAGGATCGTACGGTAGACGAAGAACTGCGGCTCGTCGGAGATCTGCACGTCGTTCAGAACGATCTTCGCCGCCTCGGCGGCGTCGGGCGTGTTCGGCAGGTCATATTTCATGCCGAGCCACGGCATTCCGTCGGTGATTCCGCTCGCCCCGTAGTGATGCTGAACGATCCCGTCGGGGGAAAAGAGGGCGTACGCTTTCCGCGCCTCTTCGTCGATTCCGGGCGAAAGGCCGTCGATCAGAAAACCGGTCGCCGAAAGGTCCCACCGCGCGAAATACTTTTTGCAGTGTTCCGTCCACAGACCGAGGGCCGACGGAAGCCCCGAAAGGGGACGGGGCGCGACCAGCGCCATCACGTTCACATATCCCGCGCCGGAATCGCCGGCGACGAACAGATCGTTCGGGGTCGCCGTCTTCCGGAAATAATCGAATCCGGGACCGAATCGGTCGGCCAGGGTCGGATTAAACGCCCAGGTGATCGGAACCGCCCCGCGGTTCGGGTCGGCCCAGAATCGGGGCATCATCTGATAGACCCAGGCGGCGCTGTCGTAATCCCCCACGTAGAGGGCGACATACGCCCTGTTCGCCGGCCGGCCGTTTTTGTCGATCAACCCGCGCTTTTTCAGATCGCCCGGCGTCGGTTTGGCGAACGGGTATCTCTTTTTCAGCGGGAAATGGGCGAAGAAGGACGCGTTCGCCATCGCCCCGCAGCCGAGGGCGTCGGCGTCGAGCCAGGCGTTAAAGTTCGAAAGGGTCTGAACCTGTTTCCATTCGGTTTCGACCGGGTCGTGTTTTCCGCCCAGGCTCCCCCAGCTGGTATATTTCGCGTTCCAGAGGATGAACCCGCCGACATGAATCATCTTTTCGCCGCGGTTCCGCGCGCAAAGCGCGCCGAAAAACTCGGACAGGACCGCGGCGTCGGTGCCGATCGGCTGGTTCGGGTCGTCGCTCGGCGCCTCGTCGGCCCAGGGAGAAAGGTCGACGAACGGCGCGCGCCGGGCGATGAAATAGTCGTAGTTGGTCAGTGTATGGTTCTGCATCGCGTTGTCCGAGGCGAACCAGGCGGCGTCGGTATAATAGCCGACGTTGTCGTCGCACGTCCTGCCGGTTCGAATATACTTTTCGATCAGCCAGCGGTAGGCGTCGGCCTTGGCGCTCCCGGTCGAGTCGAGTTCGGTACCGGGAATCTTCCCGGCGCCGGTAAAGAGGGGCGAGCCGTCCTCGGCCAGCAGGCGGACTTTTACCGGCAGACGGGGCCCGTCCGGATCGGTCACCAGGCGCGTATAGAGGGAATCGGACGCCGGGTCGAACCGGATCGGAAGAAGGTTGTCCGTCCCGGCGATCGTGGCGGCCAGGCACAAGGTCGCGGGAACCCGCTCGTCGTAGAGGACAACGCCCCGATAATCGTTTTTAAAGAGAACCAGAAGCTCTTCAAGCGACTCCGCCTGCCGGACCGGCCGGCCTTCCAGCCAGCCGGGCGTCCCGTCGGGGAGCGGGCGGCTGAAAAGATCGAACCAGTAACGGTCGACGTTCTGCCCCCCCTCCGACACGTAGAAAATATAGAGCCGGGGCGCCTTTCGGTTCACGAGCCCCTGCAGCGCGGCGGTCAGAAACGTCTCGTCCCAGCCGCGGCGGACCGCGGCGGGATCGGTGCGCTTAATGTGATTGGCGTATTCCAGGTCAAAGGTGACGATTTCGCGTTCGGCCGCCGAAAGGAACGCGGCCGCCGTGAGGAAACAAAGAAAAGCCGAAAACACGGGAAACCGAAAAGCGTTCTGCATCTGTTCCTCCGATAAAGGGCCGCCGCGGCGGCGAAGGGGGAATAAAAAAAGCTGTGTCGAAAAACCGGCACAGCTCAGAAAAAGCCAGAGGGGGGAATCGAACCCCCAACCTCAGCATTACGAATGCTGCGCTCTGCCAGTTGAGCTACTCGGGCGGCGGAACCCCGGCGTCAC
Source organism: uncultured Planctomycetota bacterium (assembly GCA_902766935.1). Taxonomy (GTDB): domain Bacteria; phylum Planctomycetota; class Planctomycetia; order Pirellulales; family Thermoguttaceae; genus RUG695. Next base: position 17,339 of record CACXFR010000076.1, read on the forward strand.
GCCGGACTCCTACCGAAATCTTACCTTCTTTCACTGTTCCGTCAAGGAGTCGCCGCCCTTTTTCTTTGAAATTTCCTTCCGATCAGGTATATTCTAGGGTACGACAGGTTCCCGACCGGCGGGAACCCTCTCTCCCCTTCCCTAACCCCGAAACGCCCGATGACCGCGAAACGGCAGATTCTGATCTCCCTCAACCCGAAAGCGGGCCGGTGCTCGTCGGCGCGCCGGGCGGAAGAACTGCGCGGCCGTCTCGCGGCGCTCGGCTACACCGTCGAACTCCTCACCGATCTGAACGAGGTCGAAGAGAAGGCGCGCAGGCTTTTCCGCGCGGGCGAACTCCGCGCCCTGGTCGGCGTCGGCGGGGACGGCACCGCCGCCGAACTCGTTCGGCGCACGCCGCCCGGCACGCCGATCACCCTCCTGCCCGCCGGCACCGCCAACCTGCTGGCGAAAGAGTTTCGTCTGCCGTTCGACCCGGCCCGCGCGGCGGCGATGATCGACGCGGGACGAACCGTCGCGCTCGACGCGGCGTCCGCCGGCGGCCGACTCTTTCTGATTATGCTCACCGCGGGAATCGATGCGGAAATCGTCGCGCAGGTCCACCGGAACCGGGAAGAGAAATTCAGGAGCGGAACAGGGAGCCGGGGGCATATCGGTTACCGTTCCTATCTGGGTCCGGTTCTCCGTTCGATTCGGCGCTATCCCTACCCCGCCATACAGGTCGAGCCGGCGGAAACGGACCCCGGCACGGAGAGCCCCCCTGTCCGCTGGGCGTTCCTCTTCAACATTCCCCGTTACGGGTTCGGCGCCGCTACGGCAACCGGCTCCGACCCGCAGGACGCCCTTCTTGACTTCTGCGGATTCCGACGCGGCGGCCTCTTCCCTTCCCTGTTCGGCATAGCGCTGGCATCTCTCGGAAAAACCCACCGCTTTTTTCCGGGGTTCCGTTTTCAAAAGAGCACAAGATTCCGGCTCGCGCCGCAGGATGCTGATACACAGATTCCCTACCAGATCGACGGCGATCCGGTAGGACACCTTCCGGCGGAAATCCGAATTCTCCCCCGGCGGTTCACCCTGCTGGTCCCCAAACAGGAAGCCGCGCGGCGGGCCGGCTGAAACGCTGCCGCTAATCAAAATTTGAGAATCCGCACCCAAACAGATTTGATTGAGGCTGTCTGAAACTACCGGGCCCAAAGGGATCAAACGGTCTGGATTACCGTCGCCAACAACGAAAACAGAATTGAATCCAAAAAAGTGTGTGCCGCTTGACTTTGTTTTGGCATTAGCGAAAATGGAGACCATCGGCGTCCTCTTTGTTTCCTATAACAACTCCTTTAACAGAAAGGGGCCTCCCATGTCAGGAAAATCGTTCTGGTTCCTAGTGATCACCGGCTTCGGCCTGCTCTTTTTTCCCCGGACATGCCGAGCCGAAGACGGTATCGAGATGTTCTTAACAGCGGTTGATACACATCAGCCTTCCGCTGTTCTGTCGGTACGGGGTTTTTACAATTTGGTTGTCACCCCCGGTGAAAAATCGGAAGAAGGAAATCCGCAATCCGACGGCGAGCCCTCGGCCTCTCAAAAAAGAATCAGCGGAGCATTTCAGTTCGGCCGCAGCGATGAAGGAGAGGAATACACAAAAAGAGAGCTGGTCTTTGAAGACGATCGGTCTCCAACAATATGTATCCAAAAAAGGGCGGCTTCCCCGGGCGCGAAACAAAGCGATACGGCTTTTTTCGAGTCGGCGGCTTCGATGGTTATTGTCAGCGACACGGCATTCGCTACACCAGACTTTCGCCGTTTCGGGCGGGTCCAGGGTCCCATTTTTCAATTGATCTCTTCCGTCATCGATCTGCAGGGGCTTTCCGCTGCCAAAGATATGCTCATTTCCCAGGCAAAGGCGCTGCAGGAAAACAAGATCGATGCGGCTGTTCTGGAAATCAAAGAAACAAAACCCTTTGAAGACGGCTCTGAGTCTTATGTCATCGAAAGCCGTTTGAACGGCAAGACCACTCAGCGGTACACCATCGTTCCCGCCCTCGGCTATATCTGTCCTTCGGAACAGCTTTACGATCCAGGAACCGGTAATTTAACAAACGAGTATATTGCAAGCAATTATGTTTTGAACGAGAGTTCCGGCTTATATTATCCGACAACGTATATTGAATCCGAACATAACCCGGCTACGGGAAATTTGATTGAAAAGAAAGAGTATACGCTTGATCGCGAATCATTGTCCCTGAACGATCCGATCCTTCCGGAAAGTTTTGTTCTCGATGTCCCGGAAGGGCTTCAAGTTCTTGACGCCCGCAATGGAAAACAGGACCATTATGTCGCCGATTCTGCCGGATCACTCTCTCTCGCGCCGGGCGGACTTGACCTGAAGAAGTTGCCCTGGCTCAGCAAGGCAGACAGGAACCCGTCCAAAGACGCGGCATCGGCCGGAAACAAGGGCATCTATGCAAGAATTATGTTTATCGTTATCGGAATCTTTTTGGTTCTCTCCGGCATCTTTATGGCAGTTCATAAAAGAAAAGGGTGAAGCTGATTAGAGAAACGTTTTAAACGGCTGCGCGAAATGCGCCTCCTGCGGTCCTTCGTTTGATCTTTTTCACGTGTGCCGCCGGTCAGTTTTTTGGCTGTATAGAAAAACGCCCCGGCTCGCATTTCAGGCCGGGGCGCGTTTTTGAAACCTTTTTGCGGAATCAGAGTTTGTACTCGGCGCGGTCGAGATTCGGCGTCTGGAACGCCTTGTAGTCGGCGACGCGCTTCCGGTAGTCGTCGTCGCTTTC
>CACXFR010000077.1 GCA_902766935.1 uncultured Planctomycetota bacterium
GACCATCGGTCAAACAACCCGTCAATCGGTTACGCCAACGCCCAAAACGCGCGTCTTCTGATCGGTACGGTGCCGGTGGAAGAGGACGGCTCTGCGTATTTTACCGCGCCGGCGGAAAAGCCGCTCTACTTCCAGGCGGTTGACGCGCAGGGGAAGGCGGTTCAATCGATGCGGAGCGAAGTTTACCTCCAGCCGGGCGAAAACCGCGGGTGCGTCGGCTGCCACGAACAGGCGCAGACAATCGGGAAAAACACCGCGGTTCAGTCCATCGCTTCCCGGCGCCGTCCTTCCGCGATCGTGCCGCCCCCCGCCGATATGGCTCCGATATCCTACCCGCGTCTGATTCAGCCGATTCTTGATAAGAGCTGTGTGGCGTGTCATGACGGGAAAGAGAACCAGCCGGCGCCGAACCTGACCGGCTCGATCAACGGTCATTTTACCGAATCGTACAACGCTCTTCAGCCGTATGTCCGCTACTACGAGTGGGGCGGAAACAACATTCGCTATATGTCAACCCTGCCGGGAATGTGCGGCGCCGACATGAGCCCGCTCACCGGGATTCTCGATGACGAAAATCACGGCGCGAAAGTCTCCCTTTCCGAGGAAGACCGCCGTCTGATTTACCTCTGGCTCGACGCGAACGCCCCCTTCTACGGCGTGTATGACAAATCCGAGCAGGCGAAACAGCAGGCGGGGGAGAAGGTAAGCGTCCCCGAACTTCAGTGATGCGAAACCGTTCGCCGGAAGGAGCGCCGCCCTCGCCGGTCCGGCCTGGCGCGCTCCGTGCATAAAATGATTGTTTATCAATGATTTGAATTCGTCCGAATTCCAAATGGACGGGTTCGGTTAGAAAGATGGGAATCATGACCAAAAAAGAACAGAGAATCGGAACACGTTGCATTCACGCGGGGTATGAGCCGACTAACGGTCAGCCGCGGCAGATTCCGATTATTCAAAGCACGACCTTTAAATACGACACTTCCGAAGATATGGGAAAACTCTTCGACCTTGAAGTGGCGGGGTATTTCTACACGCGTCTTCAGAATCCGACGAACGATTTTGTCGCCGCGAAGATTGCCTCTCTCGAGGGAGGTGCCGCCGGAATGCTCACCTCATCCGGACAGGCCGCCAGTTTTTTCTCGACCTTTAACCTCTGTTCGGGGGGCGATCACATTGTCGCGTCCTCGGCGATTTACGGCGGGACTTTCAATCTTTTCAACGTCACGATGCGGCGGATGGGAATCGATTTCACCTTTGTCGCGCCGGACGCGACCGACGATGAACTCCACGCCGCGGTGCGTCCGAACACCAAGGCGTTCTTCGGCGAGACCGTGGCGAACCCCGCGCTGGCGGTTCTGGATATCGAACGCTTTGCCAAGGTCGCCCATGAACATGGGGTTCCGCTTGTCGTCGACAACACGTTCCCGACCCCGATCAACTGCCGGCCGATTGAGTGGGGTGCCGACATCGTGACCCATGCGACGACCAAGTATATGGACGGACACGGGACCTGCGTCGGCGGGGCGATCGTGGACGCCGGCAAGTTCGATTGGTTCGCCCATGCCGATAAGTTTCCCGGATTCACGACACCCGACGAGTCGTACCACGGGATCGTCTATGCCGAAAAGTTCGGTCTGGAAGGGGCGTTTATCACCAAGGCGACCGCTCAATTGATGCGCGACCTGGGGAGCATCCCTTCGCCGCACAACAGTTTTCTCCTCAACATGGGGCTTGAGTCGCTCCACGTCCGAATGGAACGCCATTGCGCCAACGGTCTGGCGGTGGCTCAGTTCCTGGAAGCGAACGACAAGGTCGCCTGGGTGAACTATCCGGGACTTCCGTCTAGCCCTTATTATTCTCTCGCGAAGAAGTATATGCCGAACGGTTCGTGCGGCGTCGTTTCCTTCGGGCTTCATGGCGGACGCAAAGCGGCCGAAGCGTTTATGAAAGAGCTGAAAGTTGCGACCATTGCGACCCACGTGGCCGACGCCCGCAGCTGTATTCTCCATCCGGCGAACGCGACGCACCGTCAGCTGACCGATGAAGAACTGGTGGCCTGCGGCGTCGGGCCGGATCTGATCCGTCTTTCGGTCGGAATTGAAGACGTTCGGGACATTATCGAAGATGTCGAAAACGCGCTGAAAACGGTTTAATCCGCCGCAGACGTGTCGTGATGTGTTCGCCCCGGAAGCGACTCTTCCGTGGCGAACGTTTTTTTGTTCCCTCTCGCTTTTCGCGGATAACCGTTCTGACGAGGTCGAAATGCTGCGCCGATTTTTTTTGATTCTCCTTTCGCTTTGTTCATTCCTCTGCGGAGCGTCGGCGTACGCCGACGAGGGAGATTCCGTTCCTAATCCCTCCGCATTTCAGTCGGTTCCCGACGACTGCCGTCCCTGGGCCTACTATTTTTGGATCAAAGGGAATGTTTCGAAAGAATCGATTACCGCCGATCTGACCCGAATGAAAGAACTCGGATTCGGCGGCGTTCTTGTTTTCGATTCCCGCGGCTATCATGAGGACGCCGGGGAACACGTTCCGGTTCCCGTACCGGTCCGTCATGAGTTCATGTCGCTCTCGTGGCAGGATCTCATTCTTCATTTGATCACCGAGGCCGACCGGCTCGGGATGAAGGTCAGTCTCAATCTTTCGAATACCGGCGGTTCTCTCCGCGGCCCCTGGGATTTTGCCGCCGACGGCCCCCGGACTCTGATCACCCAAACGATGGTGCCGACCCCCGGAGAGCCGATCACGATCCTCCTTCGCCAGCCCGTCTATCAGCGTTATTACCGTGACGTCGCGCTGATCGCGATCCGCGTTGACCGCGAGCTGAACCCGACCGACAGTTTTTCGGCATTTCAGCCCGCCGCCCCGCCCGCCGACGGCGCCCCCACCGTGTTGGAGGCGGTCGACCTTACCGAAGCGCTGCACCGGGGCCGCATCGATTGGGTTCCGCCCGCGGGCGAGTCCGGCTGGTCGGTGGTTCGGTTCGGTTCCGTGGTGGTCGGCGATACCGGGAGCGTGGATATCTTAAATCCGAAAGTGACGACCGCCTATTTCGATAAGATGGCCGGAACCCTTCTGAGACGTACCGCCGAAATGGAAACGCGTTTGGATAAACGTCTCATCGGCCGCACCTTAACCGGGTTTTACAACGTGAGCTGGGAAGGGGCAAATCCGAATTGGACCAGTCATTTCGATCGTTTTTTCAGCGAGAAACGGGGATATGATATCTTCCCCTATATGCCGACTCTGGCGGGGATGACCGTTAAAGACCAAGAGACGACGCGGCGCTTTTTGACCGATTTCCACAAAACGGCGGCCGACGCGTTTCGGGAGAACTGCTACCGAAAGATCGGGGAACTTTGCCATCGGGAAAACGTTTTCTGGCATTCCGAAGACGGCGGTCCCTGGAACCGAAACGCTCCGATGTTCAGAGAAGCCGATATGCTCACTTTCTGGGGAGAGAACGATATCCCGCAAGGGGAATTTTGGGTGAGCGAAAGTTTCCTCCCCACCGGCCAGAGCAACGCGAAATTTGTCGCCTCGGCTTCCCATATCTACGGACGCGGTCTGGTCGCTCTCGAATCGTTCACCCACATGACCCGCCACTGGTCGATGTACCCGGCCATTCTGAAACCTTCGGCGGATCAGAATATGATCGACGGCGGGAATATGTTTATCTGGCATACTTATACAGCTCCGGTTCCCGACTTCGGCAAACCGGGAATCGAGTATTTCGCCGGAACCCACATCAATTCGAACGTGACCTGGCAGCGCGACGCCGAACCCTTTGTCACTTACATCGGGCGCTGTCAGTCTCTCCTGCGCGCCGGACTGTACACAGCCGATTTTTGCGCTTATGTCAGCGACAGGAATTACCGGATCTGGGGACGGGGACAGAGATGGAACGATTCTTCCGGCTGGGGGGCTCCGAAGGGGACAGCGTTCGATCTGCTCGATACGCGGGCGCTCCTAACGCGTTTGGAGTGGAAAGACGGACGGTTTTTTCTCCCCGACGGCATGAGTTACCGATGGCTGGTCTTCGATCCGATCGACGACGAGTTTCCGCTGGCGGCTCTCGAAAAGATTCTTGCTCTCGCCGAATCGGGCGGACGGGTGATTCTCGGACCGGAGCGGCCGAAACGGACGGTCGGTCTTTCCGACGGCCCGGATGCCGACGTTCGATTTGCCGAAATCGTCGAGCGGCTCTGGGCGGACGGCGCGAAGGGCGCCCGCCCCTGCGGCCGGGGAATTGTTTATACCGGGGTGCTGCCGAGCGCCGTGATCGACGCCGAGAAGGTTCTGCGCGATTTTGACGGGCCGTTCGACTACCATCATCGCCATTGCGTCGACGGGGAGATCTATTTTATCGTGAACCCCGATGCGAATCAGCGCGTCGCCGAATGCATGTTCCGCGCGCGCGGCGAATACGTCAGCCGATGGGATCCCGTTACGGGCGAGGTTTCGACAGTGAAACCGACGCGGATCGGCGAAAATTCGACGAGTCTTTCTCTCGCCCTGTCGGAGTTCGGCTCCTGCTTTATCGTTTTTTCCGATACCCCTCCGGAAGGTGCGGAACCGATTGCCGAGCCGAAGACGAACGAGACGTTCGAGCTTACCGGTCCGTGGTATGTTTGTTTCGATCCCACGATGGGAGGTCCCGCAGAGACGGTTTTCGAGGAGTTGTCTCCCTGGAATGAAAACGCCGATCCGAATATCCGCTATTACAGCGGTTCCGCCGACTACGAAACGACGTTTACGCTTTTGGCGGAAGACCTTGAAAATTCGGATCTTGCTCTCGATATCGGCCGAGCCGGCGTGATCGCCCGGATTGAAATCAACGGAGCGGACGCCGGCGTTCTTTGGACGTCCCCCTGGAAGCTTCCGCTGGGGAAGGGACTGGCCAAAGAGCTCCTGAGGGAAGGGGAGAACCGCCTGACCGTTCGAGTGACGAATACCTGGACGAACCGTCTGATCCGGGACGCTCAGCTCCCGCCGGAAGAACGTCTGACGCAGACGAACGTGCAGTTTTATCCTGCCGGCGCGAAGTTTTATCCGTGGCAGGGGTACGCCGCCGACGATCCGCTTCGCGAAAGCGGTCTGGTCGGACCGGTTCGGATTCTGAAGTAAATTACTTATTTCTCCCGCCCCGGGACTTCGATCTCCGGGGTTTCTTTTTTCATATTTCTGAAAGTCTCCTTTTTCATTAGAATGGGGAAGGCGTTTGGAACGCGTCCCGACGGCCAATCGGCATGACAGAGGAAATCGATGACAATGGCGGAAGTGGTTATTACCGAACTGACTCTTCACCTGATCCTCTTTGCGGCCGCCGTTCTGGCGGCGTCTTTTGTGACCGTCTATCTTGTCTATCGTTTTGTGAAAGTCTGCCCGACTTCCCTGTTGACGTTCCTTTTCATTCTTTCGCTGACGGTGAACATTGTCGGAGGGAGAATCTTTTTTCGTTCGCTCAGCGATTTGAGTTCGCTCCGGGTTCGGTTCGGCCGCCAGACGGGGCTGGTGCGCGACCTTCAGCTTGCGGTTGACCAAAACAGCGGCCGCCTGGCGGGGGCCGAATCGACTCTTTCCGAAATGAGTCGGACGATCACCGAGAAGGACGCCTCGATCAAAAATGTTTCGGACGAACTGACGCAGACGCGGCAAAAACTTGAAAGCGTGACCGCGCGAAACATCGAACTGACCCGTGTCCTGACGGAAAAGGACGCGGAGCTTCAGACGACGGTCGACTCGCTTTCCGAAATCAAGGAGAGTTTTGACAGCGGCTCCGTAAGAAACGACGAACTTTTACGCACGCTGGCCGAAAAGGAAGCCTCGCTCCGTTCGCTCAGCGATTCTCTTTCCGAGACGATCGACTCTTTGGAGAGCGTCAACGCGCAGAACGACGAGCTCTCCCAGGCGCTCTCGGAACGGGACGCGCGGATTCAGACGGTAACCGACACCCTCAGTCGGACGAAGGAATCGCTTGCCACTGCCAGTCAGCAGAACAGCGAACTGACCCAGACCCTCGCCGAACGCGACGCGGCGATCAAGGCGGGGGCCGCGGCGCTGAGTCAGCTCAAAGCGACGCTCGATAACGCCAATACCCGGAACGGCGAACTTTTGCGAACGCTGAGCGAAAAGGAGACGGCCATTCAGGAGAGCGCCGCGGCGCTGGCCGAAGTGAACGAAACCTTGGCCAACGCCAACGCCGAGAAGAGCGAACTTTCGCGCGTTCTGTCCGAAAAGGTCGCCGCACTCGAACAGGGGGCCGCCGCCCTGGCCGAGGCGAAAGAGGCGCTGACCGCCGCCAACGCCCACAGTAGCGAGCTGGCGGCGTCGCTGGCCGAAAAAGACTCGGCAATTCGGGTCGGCGCGGCGGCGCTGGTTCAGGTTAAAGAGGACCTTTCCGAAGCGAACCGAAAGAACGACGAACTCCTTCGCGGACTGACGGCAAAAGACGACGAGAACGCCGCGGTTCGCGCGTCGTTAAACCAGGCCGAAGAGGCTCTGGCCGCAGCGGGTACGCGGAACAACGAGCTTCTTCAGACAGTCGCCGAACGGGACAAGACGATTCAGACCGGTACCGCCGAACTTGCCCAGACCAAAGAGGCGCTTTCCCGCGCCGACGCGCAAAACGGAGAGTTGACCCGCTCGTTGGCGGCGAAAGACGCTCAGGTCAAA
>CACXFR010000078.1 GCA_902766935.1 uncultured Planctomycetota bacterium
CGCAGAGGCGTCCCTGATCCTCCCGGTTCGGATCGACCGGAGCGTTCGGATCGACCTTTCCGTTTTTCCAAAGATCGACGATCGTCCGGCGAACCCAGCGGGCCGTCAGGAGGGCGTCCCCGATCTCCTCGGCCGACCAGGCGGGAAAGTTCGCCTCGACGATGTTGTCCTTTTTCAGAAGGATATACCCCGGCGTCAGAGGTTTCGCTCCGCGCGGTCTGCCGGACCGCCCGATGATCTTCTCGGCCAGGAGCGTGTAGAGGGGAAGCTGAAGATTTTTCCAATGGAGCGGCCGGCACGCCAGTTCGGCGGGAAAGATCGTCTGTTTGTCGTTTCGGTGTTCCCCGTCGGCCGTATTCCCCTCTCTGATATTGACGGCGGGAAAATATTCCGCTCCCGGCGCGCCGCCGGAATTCGGATCGAACCCGTTTTCGGCAAAGAGCCAGTTCAGACGGATCGCCAGGTCTTCGCCGTCCTTCCCGCCGGTTTCGGATTTTTTATCGAACGTCTTATAGTCGAAGACAAACCACTGATCGCGCTCTCTGTTATAGTCGATTCGGTCGATCTTTCCCTTCAGCGTAAAGGGAAACGCGGGGGTGCCGTCGTAGGGTGCTTCCCCCCTCAGCTCGACCTCGGCCTCTTCCTCCACCGCCGCGATTTCGTTCCCCGCCCGGCGCCACCGCGCCTGCCAGCGGGCGAAGCCTTCGAGACGCAGGCGGATCAATTCGAGCTGAAGGAGCGCGGTTCCCGCGGCGCCGGCTCTCTTGTATATCTCCACGATCCTGTCGAGTTCGCCGAAAAGAAATTTTTTAATCTCGTTTTCGTCCGCGGAATCTTTCGCGCCGCCGGCGCCGAATTTATACAGGATCCCGTGCGCGATATTCCCGAACGTGTTGGTCTCGAATTCCGGCTTCGAATCGTCGACCGTTTCAAGTCCGTAAATCTTCTCAAGAAAATAGCGGTACGGCGATCTCAGAAAAGAGGAAAAAGACGTGACGTTCATTTCCTTCGGCGGTTCCCCCGTCAGCGAAAGGACCGGAAGCGCGAAGGGATCGGGGGCGACGTCCGCCCCGGCGCTCCGTGCGGCGCCGTCCTTAGGCGGGTCGGCAGGAAAGTAACCGGACAACTCCCCTTCTTCGGGGGAAGCACCCGACGATTCGCCGTCCGACTCTCCGCCGCCGAAAAGGCGCGCGACCCGTTCGGATATCTTGGCTTTTTCTTCGGCAAAAAGAAGCCGGCTCGGCGAGATCGACGTCCCGTCGCTTTCGCCGCGGGCGAAGAGAATCCGCAGACCGTCTTTCCCCCCGGCGGTCAGCCGACGGACGACCGTGGTCAGGTAATACGCGTCTCGGGCGTAGTGCCGGCGGTTGTTTTCGATATTGACCTCGGTTCGGACCGTGTCGGGAAGAAAGATGTCCGACGAACGCGATTCGGGAACGATCCCCTCGTTCATCCCGACCAGAATCAGGTTCGGCGTCTCGGCGAAACGTGTGTCGAGCCAGCCGGTGACATCGACCGCCTCATCGGCGGTCTCCTCGCGGATCTGCCCCGAGGCGCACCGCAGAATAAAGTCGATCGCCTCGCCGGCGGTCAGTTCGGGATTGACGGTTTCGGAGAGCGCCGCGATAAGATCCAGCGCTTTGTAAAGAATCTCCAGCCCCTGGTCGATCTGCTCGTCTTCCGGCGGGGGAATCCGATCCGCCCCGTCTTCCGACGGTTTGTCGTCGGGATAGAAATACGCCAGAAAATCGCTGACGCGCCGGGGATATTCCGAAAGAGGAACCCTTCGGTTCGGTTCTCCGAAAGAGACGTCCCCTTCCGGGGACAACCCGAAAAGCGTCCTGAAAACCCGCCGGACGGCGGAGGGAAGCCTGTTCGAAAAGACGATCGTCCGGGGAACATACTCGTTCTGATATCTGTCGAAAAAGGCGAGCTGCCCCGCTGTCTTTTCAACTCCCGCCGCGGCGTCATCCTGAGGTTCGGCGGCGGAAATCTTCCGAAGCGCGGCCTCGACGTCGGGATGGCGTATCCAGGCGGAGAAATCGTCGTACGAACCGGTCCGCAGATAGTCGGAGGCGCCGCGGAGCAGAAGCGCCACACGCCCCGAGGCGAACGGTTTCCCCTCGCCGAAATGCGCCTCGATCCCGAGTTCGGCGAGCTTTTCGGAAAGGTAAGGGCGGGGGGTCGGATCGAGGAGGCCGACCGCGACGCGGCCGCGTTTGAACTCGTTTTTCCCGTCCGCTCCCAGCGAATGAATGTAACACGCGGCGTATTGACCCTCTTTGACCGTGTCGGGCGCCGCGACGATCGCCTCTTCGCGGGGGATCGGGACAAGACGGCTCTCCCACTCGCGCGCCCTGACGCAGCCGAAGTCGTCGAAGAGATCCTTCTCCCCCTCCGGCGCCTGAATAAAGAGGACCGTCCGCTCTTTGACCTTCTCGAGTATCTTCTTCTGAAGGTTGTTCAGGTCGGCCGTCCCGACGAGAACGATCGTCTTGTCGGTTCGAACGCGGTTTTCCAGGACGGCGTCCAGCCGCTCCCTCTGCTTGTCGCACATTCCCCACGCGCCGAGCGTTTTGTAATACTTTTCCTGAATGGCGCAGAGCGCGTTCCAGCGGACGACCTCTTCGGGAAGATTCCTCTGACGAACGTATTTTTGCGGGGAGGAAAAATCGAGCGCCTCCGTCGCGACTTCCTCGTAGAGGCGCGCCAGATAGGCGGCGATATCGAGCCGGCCGGCGAAATCGTCGGCGGGGGGAAAGTTCGGAAAGACGATTTTCGAGACGCCCTCGTCCGCGCCGAGCGCCTCGCGCCACGCCAGAAGGAGAGCGGGCTTTTCGGCAAACGGCCTGCGCGGCTCGTAGAGGAATTCGGGAAGTTCGCCGACCGGGATCACCTCTTTCGGCGGAAACCAGTCGGAGCGGAGTTTCCCGTCGAGACACAGCTTTTCGGCTTCTCGGGCCAGCTTCTCCTCGAACGAGCGCATTGCCAGTCCCGAAGGAAAGACGAAGAGAAAGTCGGAAAGATCGAGAAGCCCGTCGTTAACGGCGCCGAGTGCGTTATCGTGAAGAATCCGCCCGACGACCCCCGTAAGAAACGGTTCGTTCCAATCGATAAAATGAGACTGCACAGAATCCTCCGGCATTGCCGCGGCGAGTGGGCCGCCGGCGTTTAGTTGTCTTTCGAAGCGATGGACAGGAGGCGGAGCGAATTAACAAACAGAAAGAGAACCGCAGCGATGGCGAGGATCGACTGCACTTTGCTCAGCTGGATCTGCGGGAACCCGGGAATTCTTTTCAGCCAGCTTCCCTTCTCCTTTTCGGCGCCGTCCCCCTGACGGTCGGCGACCGTCTGCGCCGTCATCTTCGGATTCGGATCCGCCTTGGCCAGAGCGCCGCCGCGGGAGGCCGACCCGCTCCCTCCTGACGATCTGAATTTTACAGAATTTTTCGAATTTGTCGAGGATTTTGACATATTCGACGCGCCGGTGGTCTGAACCTCGGCGGACTGCTTCGGTCTGGCGGCGGCATAACGGGGGTCGACGTAGACCTCCGGATGAGTCCGCCCGATAGCTTTCCGCTGGGCGGTCAGGGTGGGAGAGGAGACGGCCGGATAGGGGGGAAGGGTGTACCCGCCCTTGTGGGCGTTTTTATAGTCGGCCTGGGTCCGAAGGAATTCCTTCGACGGGGCGTTTCTCTCGGCACCGTCGATATCGGTGACCGTTGCCGGTTTGTAGAAGGCGGGAAGCTCTTTGGGCTGCGGAAGATCCGAGGCGCTCGTGTAGACCGGCTCCGACGAGATCGGGAAGATCCCCGAAGAACGAAGCGCGCTCTGCGCCGGAACCGACGGCATCGCGATCTTCTTCAGAGGGATCTCTTTCCGGGCGGCGCGGGCGAAAAATTCGCCGGCCGAATAGCGGTAGTGCATCAGCTGAAACTGCGCCTGCGTCAGGAACGCCTGAAGACGGAGGCAGAACGTTCCCATCGCCAGATGCCCGTCGGATCCCCAGAGAATCCCCGCCAGCTCGCCGTAGCGGTTGATGATCGGGCCTCCCGAATCGCCGTAGCGGATCCCCGTGCCGATCTGGATCGTCTCGCACGGAAGGGTCGCCTTCGAGTCGGGTCCGCCGTTCCATTTTCCGGCCCCCTCTTCGCCGGCGTCGTTCGGCCGGCCGTAGCCGAGAACCGGACCAGACGAGACCTGATAGCCGGACAGGTCGGAATTCTGACCGAACCCCGCGACCCACAGCTCGTCGCCAAGCTGAGGGACCTCCAGCGAAATCGGCATCGGAAGGAACGGAGGGCGGTAAACGACGATGGCGGCGATGTCCCAGACCGTATCGGCCATCAGAACCATCCCGGGCGTCTCGAACTGGCTGAACTTGACCAGGAGCGGACCGACCGATTCGCCGACCACGTGCCAGTTGGTCAAGACAATGCCGAACTCGCCGACCTCCGCGACATAGCAGCCGGAGCCGTAAAAGAGCGACTGCTGCATCTTCGCGTCCGAGGAACGCTGATACTCGCCCTGCCCGACGATTTTAGCGACGGGAGGGTAGATCGAACGATACGGATCGATCGCCGAATCGGAACCTTCGCCCGACGAAACTCTCGTCTGCGCGGCGTCGGGGCGGGCGTCTCCCCAAGCGGTGGAAGTGCAGACGATGAAGGGGAAAAGGATCGGAAAGAGGAGAGCCAAAAGGGAGAAAAGCGTTCCGGTTGTATCGATTTTAGCGACTTTAACGAGACGTAATTCAGACGAGAAATCCCCCGGCGCAGAACTACAGAGAACCATACGCAGGGAGCTTGTCGGTTTCATGACCTGACCGCTGTCTAAATTCCGGAACAATATGTATCGATACCTTCTTTTAGTTTCGGCTCAAAAGAAAGGCTGTTCAAGGAACTTTTTTAAAAGCGTCAGACTCGTCTTAATCAGACTAATCGATGTCAAATGAAAACTCGGCGGCCTCCCCTTCGTTCAGGAAAAGATTCAGAATATCGAGCGCCGCCGCGCTCTGACGGGCGGAACCGCCCCCTTCGACGCCGCCCGTTTCGGTCAGGTAGATTTGGACGAAATGAGTGTATTCTTCGCAGATGCGCCACCGGCGTTCGTCGTCGGCGTTTTCGATGTAGCCGCGCCAGAAACTGGTAAGCAGGTCAAGCTGGCGCGTCCGGCCGTTAAGAACCGCCGCGACCATCTGATCGAGCCGGCGCAGATTCTTCTCGTCCTCGGGATAGGCCGCCAGAAGCCGCTGGAAAGGGGAGAAAAGCGGATTCCGGGCGGTTCGGAGAACCAGAGGCGAGCGGAAACGCGGACTTTCGGGCTGCCGGTCTTTGAAAAAGTGAACCCCCTCTTCGGGACTGCCGCTTTCCAGCCAGCGGCGGATCTTTTCGGACAGATTCGGCGGGGGAAGAATCTCCTCCTCGCTCCGCTTCACCCGGAATATTCTCTTTTCGGACTTCCCGCCGCTTCGGCGGGCGGGGTTCTTTTCGGGGGTCTTCCCGTCGGCGGCCGACGGACAGGCCCCGGCGGAAAAGGGGGAACGGTCGGCGCGCTCCATATCGGCGAGCCACTCGCGCCCCAACGCGTCGAGTTCGTCGGCGCTGGGAATCGCGGGAACCTCCCGTTTGATCCGACGGGCGTAGTCATGGTCGTAACTGATGAGCCGCGCCTGAAAAAACTCGAAATTCCCCGTTTCCAGAACCTTGCAGACCAGCGCCTGCCAGCCGTGTTCGACGACGGTCTCGTCGCCGCGGAGGATCAGCCGATCGAGGTCCAGATAAGGGACGGGGCAGAAAGTGCGCTGCTCGTCGCCGCCGTTCTTTTCGGAAACGCCGATCACGCGGAAATGACGTTCCGGCGAAAAGAAAACGCCGGACGAGAAGGTCAATTCGGGGCGAAAGCGGATCGGAAAGAGATTCGAGACCGCCGAAAGGACATAGAGGGACTGCTGTCCGCCGGTCACCATCGTGGTAAGTGAGTGAAGGATCGTGTCGGCCAGTTTTGCCAGGGGCGCCGCGCCGGGACAGGCCGAAAGTCCGCGAAGAAGAGGGACGTCGAACCACTTGCGCGGACGGTGAAGCTCGATCGGATCGGCCGTCGCGCCCGGCTTGGCGACGAACGAAAGGCGCGCGTGGGCCAGAACCGCCTGGTAGAGAAAGACCGGGTTGTTCCCGAACCGGAGGAAAAGGTCGGGGGGAACGACCATATACTGGAGATGGAACTTATCGAGCCGGATCCGCCGCACCGGCGCCCCGCCGAGAGCGGGAATCAGCCGCCCGACCGCATAGGCGCCGCTCGGCAGATGATGGAAGAAGAGGTTGAGCAGATCGAAAGCGCCGTTTTGCGGAAGAGAGAACGATCCGGCCGATTCGAGGATCGCCTCGAGGTCGATCGGAAGGACGCCGGCGCTTCGGATCACATCGGGAGAAACACCCTTCTCGCGCGAAACCGGAATGAAAACCTGCTCAATCTTTTGCATTGCGGAATAACGGTCGGAACGACAACGCGGTGAAAACGACTTTTCGGTACTATACCTTACGCGATAAAAAAAGCTCGATTGGCCGCGCGACAAAACGTGAAAAGTCGCAAAACCACGTTTTGTCGGATGCGGCCGCTCGAACTTCGCGGGAATTTGGGAAGGAGGTTAGTTCCCAAGGATGGCTCCCGCGACAGAGAATACGGAAAAGGGGGCGGGATTTCCCGAACCGCCGGCAAAAAAATCCCCCGCCGCGGCGGGGGAGGACGCTTTTTCGTCCCGGGACGGGAAAGAACTACTCGGCAAACCGTTCTCGGACGAGCGTCTCGACTTCGGCGAGCCAGGCGGCGCGCTCTTCGGGAGTGCTCATGATGATCGGCTCAAAATTACGCCGGCCGAAGCCCCTGCTCCCGACCAGGCCGAATACGATCGTCTTCCAGAAGTTTTCGAGCGGATCGTGGTAGACTTCCAGTTCGACGTCGCGCGGGGTGTTCGACGTCGTAAAGACCTGCGCCGCCTTGTCGGTAAAGTTCGACGTGACCCCGTTTTCCGAGAAGGAATAGGCGAATCCGGCGCGGAAGACGCGGTCGAGCCACCCTTTCAGGATCGCCGGGGGAGTTCCCCACCAGTTCGGATGGACGATGACAAAACCGCCCGCCTCGCGAACGGAATCGATTTCG
This sequence comes from uncultured Planctomycetota bacterium, assembly GCA_902766935.1. Lineage (GTDB taxonomy): Bacteria > Planctomycetota > Planctomycetia > Pirellulales > Thermoguttaceae > RUG695. The sequence continues at coordinate 7,159 of CACXFR010000078.1, forward strand.
CGCCGGATCGACTCGGGAAGCTCCTCGATTCTGAGTTTCTCCTCCCCCATCGGCATGACCGGGTCGAACTTCTCGGCGTACAGGTCGCGCAGCACCGGCTCGTGTCCCATTTCGCGCAGGGCGCGGCAGGCGGTCTCGGCAATGGCGCGGTTAAAACTCTTCCCGGGATCCGGGTGTCCCAGAATGACCAATACCTTCATTTCATCTCTCCTTCCGGAAATCTCTCTCGTCTTTCGGCCGCGGGCGTCCCCTCCTCGGCGTTCCCTCTCATTTTATCCTCTTTGTCACGCCCGTCCAGTCGCGCCGAACCGAAACGGGGAAGATCGGACGGGCATTCCCCCCGTTTCGGAGGGGTCGGAAAGATAGAAAAAGTTTGACGGCGCGAAAGAGAAAAAATTTTTCTCTCCCGCGGAAAATGAGAAAGAAAACCTCTTGACGGGGGTCTCTCTTTTTGGGATACTCCCCCTAGGAGTTCCGAGCCCGGACTCTTCGCTCAAAACGATTTTTCACGCGTCTCCGCTTCCGAAAACCGGAAAGCGGCGCGGCTCGTACAGTCACGACAGTGTGACAGAAAAAGGAGTTTCATCACATGCGTACGCGTTCGTTTTCGATTTTCGCTCTTCTGATGGCCGCCGCGCTCCTTCCGCTCGGCTGCCAAAAAGCCGAACCTCCCAAGGAAGAATCGCAGCCCGCCGCCGAATCCGGGGAGAAGACGGTGCTGGACATCCGTTCCGACAAGACTCCCGAAGGGGTGACGAACCATTTCTTCGGCGCGTTCTTTTCCGGAAAGGACAGCGAGGCGTGGTCCTACCTGACTCCGGAAGCGCAGAACGCCACCAAAGACTCGTTCGAGGCTCAGGCGAGCGACACCATCCGCTGGAACGTCACCAAGGTTGACCGCGACAACAACAATGCTTACGTCTACATCAACGTGAGCGACCTGAACGACGCCGGAGAGGTGACCAACGAAGAGCTGATCTTCGCCCTGCGTAACGAGGCGAACCAGTGGGGCGTCGCCGGATTCAGCGCCGGCGATATGATCGTCAACTTTGAAGAAAAGGTTTTGGAGACGGTCAGCGTCGGCGACTCGCCCGCCCGCGTCAGCCAGAACCCGGAAAGCGCGGCGGCCAAATAATCACGTCGGCCGGAGCGCGTCGAGCATCCCCTCGACCGTCGCCTCGGCGGCCTCGAGGGCGGCCGGAAAACCGGCCCGTTCGAGCGCCGAAGCGGTCAGCGGACTGATCGCGACGAGTTTTGTATAGCGGAGGCTTTCTCCGAAAAGACGAACCGCCCCCGCAGCGGTCGCGCTGCTGGTCACCAGCGTGTAGTCAATCCGACCCGAATCCATCAGCCGGACGATTTCCCCGTCCGGCTTTTTTATTTCGACCGCGCGGTAGACGCTCAGCTCGTCGACGCTCCCTCCGGCGGCGGTCAGGCGCTCCCTCAGGACTTTCCGCCCGCGGTCCCCCCTGACCGAGAGAAAACGCCCCCCGCGCCGCGCCTCGCCTTCGAGAGCCTCGGCCAGTCCTTCGGCCGAGTGGCAGGCGGGGACGACGTCGGCGCGGAATCCGGCGCGGGCGAGCTCCCGTTCGGTCCCCGGCCCGACGGCGGCAAGCGGAATCCGGCGCAGCAGGTCGAACCGGCCTCCCCCGTCGCGGTCCGCTTCGCTCAGGGCGGCCAGGAAAAAGATCACGCCGTTGGCGCTCGAAAAGATGACGCGGTCGACCGCCGCGAGGGTCTCCGGGGCGATCGCCTCCGGCACGGGCGGCCCGGCGGGGAGAATCTCCTGAACCGGCTGAATCAGCACCCTCGCTCCTTCGGCCTCGAAGAGCGGGCGCGACTGTTCGGCCTGACGCCGGGGCCGGGTGAGGAGTACCGTTTTGCCGGTGAGAAACGGGGGCATCGCAATACCGTCGGTCAAGTCTGTTGAAGAAGATGCGGGCGAGAGGACTCGAACCTCCACGCCTTGCGGCACCAGATCCTAAGTCTGGCGTGTCTGCCAATTCCACCACGCCCGCCCG
>CACXFR010000079.1 GCA_902766935.1 uncultured Planctomycetota bacterium
CCCCTTCGGCGGCGTCTTTTTTGATTTCCGCCTTTCCGACGAAGTAGAAGTGCGCCAGCTGGCACTGCGCCTCGGCCAGCCCCTGTTCGGCGGCGGCGCGGAACCACCGGGCGGCCTGCGAGGCGTCGGTCTCGACCCCCTCGCCGGTCAGATAGCACCCCGCCAGGCGGCACTGCGCCTCGGGGAGCCCCTCTTCGGCGGCTTTGCGGATCCATTTGATCCCTTCGGTCTCGTTCTTCGCGACCCCGAACCCGTTCATGTAGCTGTTCCCGAGCGCGTATTCGGCCTTCGGGTGCCCCTGTTCGGCGGCCTTGACATACCACTGAACCGCGTCGGAGGGGATCTGTTCGAGTCCCCTGCCACGGGCGAAACAGCGGCCGAACTGATACTGCGCCTCGGCGTAATCCTGCGCGGCGGCCTCTCGGATCCAGCGGGTGGCGAGGATCGGGTCTTTTTCGAGCCCGTTTTTGCCGTCGAGGTAGCGAAGTCCCAGCTCGCACTGCGACGGCGCGTCCCCGTTTTCGGCGGCCTTGATCAGCCGATCGACGGGGATCTCTTTGAGACTCTCTTCGGCCGGAGCCGAAAGCGGTCCGATAAGGAAAAGAAGGAAAAGCGCGCCCGCCGCAGGGCGGAGACGCTTCAAATTGACGGCAATTTTCATCGAACGACCTCCTTTACGGGGCGGCGCGGGGGGATTCCGCCCTCGGGGGCGTCTCCCCTGAAAAGACGAAACATTTGACCTGATTCTACAACGGCGGGGGAGAATATTCAACCGCACGGGGGAAAAGCAGGGAGAAAAGAGATCAGTCGGCCTGTTTTTTACCGGAACGCAGCGACCGCGCCGCGTCGGGATTCCCTTTCGCGGCGGCGAGGCGGTACCAATAAAGCGCTTCGTCCTGGTCGAACGGGACGCCGATTCCCTGGCTGTAACAATCGCCCAGAGCGTTCTGCGAAACCGCGTGCCCCTGTTCGGCGGCGATGCGGTAGCATTCGGCGGCCTTCGCCGGATCGGCTCTGACCCCCATGCCGCTGCTGTAGCACCGCGCGAGCCGGTATTGCGCGTCAAGATTCCCCTGTTCGGCGGCTTTTCGGAACCAGAAAACCGCTTCGGCGAGATCCTGGGGCGTTTTGTGATTGGCGTTCAGGCGCATTCCGACTCTGTACTGGGCCTGAGCGTTTCCCGCTTCGGCGGCTTTCCGAAACCAATAGTCCGCCTTGTCGGTGTCTTTCTGACTTCCGTAGCCGAAGTCGTAACACTCGGCGAGGTGATACTGCGCTTCGATAAGTCCCTTTTCGGCGGCGCCTTTGAAATAATTCAGGGCCTTGACGGGGTCTTTCTTGACCCCGTCCCCCCTCTCGTAACACAGACCCGCCTGGTATTCGGCCCGCGCGTCCCCCAGTTCGGCTCCTTTTTCGAAAAAGTCGGCGGCCCGCGAATAGTTCTTGCCGTTCCCGTCGTAGTAGTAGTATCTCCCCAGGAGGAAGCACGCCCCGGCGTCGCCGGCCTCGGCGTCGGCGGCGAGCGCGGCGAGCTCCCCGTCGGTCAGCGAGGGAACCGGATCGTCCGGCGTGTCGGCGAAGGGCTCCGTGAACGAAATTTCCTTTTCTTTCGGAGTCTCCGGCGGGCTCAGAGCGCTGATCTCGCTGGCCGCCAAGAGGGGAATCGGCGCGGGGGACGTATTCTCGCCGTCTTCCCGGAAGAAAGTGTAGACTCCCCAGGCGGCCAGGAGTACCGCGCCGCAGATGATGGCAACGCCGATCCCGACGTCCAAAAGGTGGTATTTGCGCCGGGAGCGGCCGCGATGCCGGCGCGGCCGTGACGATGCAGATACGGAGTTTTGGTGTTTTTTCTTCTGTGACATCATCTGAACGTTTCCCCGGCGGTTTTTGCGAAAACCGCCGCTGCGAAATCAACGGAGGTCCCTGACCGAACCGTCTCAAACCTCTCCCGAATTCTATTATACCCTCTGAAAACGCGCAAGAGAGAAAGGAACCCGATTTTTTGCGCGTTTTGACGCGCCGGGGGCGGTCATTCGGCCGGGGCGTTTCTCCGTTCCCGTTCGGCGAGGATCCCGACGATCAAAAGCTGAAGCGCGTGATAGATCATCGTCGGGAGGATCAGGATTCCGGCGAGTTTCGGATCGGCGAGGAGTACCGCCGACATAACCGTTCCGTGGACGAGCGACTTCTTCGAGCCGCAGTAGAGGGCGGTGATCCGGTCTTCCCGGTTAAAGCGCAGAAGGCGCGCCGTCAGCGCGATGATTCCGTAGACGGTGAAAAAGAGGAGAACCATCGACGCCGAAAGGATCAGAAAGGCCGCGGGCGAAAGTCCGTCGAACATCTTTTCGGAAAACGAATGGCAGAACGACGTGTAGACGATCAGAAGGATGATCGACTGGTCGAAAAGGCGCAGGGCGTTGTCGTATTTGACCGAAATCCAACCGAGTTTCCGATTCAGCGCGACGCCCAGGGCGACCGGCAGAAGAACCTGGCAGACGAGGGAGAGAAGGGTCTCGCCGAGTCCGCTCCCCCCCGTTTCGGCGTTTAAGTAGAGGCGCATCCAGATCGGGGTGATGAAGACCCCCGCCAGGCTCGAAAGGGAGGCGTTGAAAATGGCCGCCGGGACGTTCCCCCGCGCCAGGTTCGTCATCACGACCGACGAGGAGACGGTCGAGGGGAGCGCGGCCAGAAAGAAAGTGCCGAGCCAAAGCCCCGAGACGACGGTTCCGAACGGGTCGGCCGGGTCGATTCCCCCCGTCAGGAAGACCGCCCCCAGGACCAGGAGGGGGAAGACGACGAACGTGGCGGACTGCGTGACGAGGTGGAGGCGTGCGTTGGCCAGTCCCGAGTGTATCCGCTCCCCGTCGAGACGGAGTCCGTAAAAGAAGAAGATCGCCGAAATTCCCCAATGGGCGAGGGAGGAGAGGGAAAAAGGCCCCTGGCCGCTGCCGACCTCCGGTCGGAGCCACGCCAGGAAGACCGCGGCGAAAAGGGAGAGAACGAACTTGTTCATTTCGGCGTCTAAAAAAAGATACACACACGCGAAAGGCGTGTGTGTATCTTTCGGTAAGGGGTGAAACGGCTTACGCTCGGTCGACGGTGATGTCGACTTTCCCTTCGATCCCCTCGAAGAGACGGATCGGGATCGAGTAGAAGCCGGTGACCTTGATCGGGCCTTCGAGACCGATGTTGTCGGCCTTGACTTCGATACCCTTTTCTTTGAGGGCGGCGGCGATCTCTTTCTTGTAGATGCTGCCGTAGAGGTTCCCGTTGTCGTCGGTCGTCGCGGTCAGCGTCAGCGGACTGGTGGCGAGCTTCTTGACGGTTTCCTGGGCGTCGGCGATCTTCTTGGCGTGGGCCGCTTCGGCTTCGGCCTTACGGGCCGCGGCGATGGCGCGGGTCTTTTCGGTGGCGACCGCCGCCAGACCCTGCGGGATCAGGTAGTTGACCGCGTAGCCGCGCTTGACTTCGACCAAATCGCCGATCTTGCCAAGCTTGTCGATCTCTTGGAGCAGAATCAGCTCGACTCCGCCGTTTTTCCCCGTCGGAAGCTTGGACGTCTGATGACGGCGGGCACGTTTGTCTTTGATTGCGTTAATCATCTTATTCACCTGTGGTTTGGTAGTGTTGTTTGAAACGGAATCCGAGCCGCGCTTTCGGGCTCAGAAGGGGAGATCCCCGTCGGCCACGTCGCCCGGCTCGAAAGAGGAGGGCGCGTCTTGGAACGAGGAGGGCGGCGGGGTCTGCTGGTATCCGCTCTGACCGGCGCCGTAAGAGGGGCGGGGCGCGGAGGCGCCGCCCCCGCGGTTGTTCAGAAGAACCAGCCGGTCGGCGATGACCTTGAGTTTGGAGCGCTTCTGACCGTCGGTTTCCCACGTGTCGGTCTTGAGGCGTCCCTCGATCAGAACCGGGGAACCCTTGCGTGTGTATTCGGCGGCGATGACCGCGCTCTTGCCCCAAAGGGTGACGTCCACAAAGGTGGTGTCTTCGACCCAGTTTCCCTGGGCGTCGCGGCGGCGCTCGTTGACGGCCAGACCCAGGTCGCAGACCTCGGTGCCGCTCGGAATTTTGCGCAGTTCGACATCACGGGTTGTGTTACCAACCAAGACGACTCGGTTATAACTTGCCATGGCTCCC
>CACXFR010000080.1 GCA_902766935.1 uncultured Planctomycetota bacterium
GAAATTCCCGAAATGTTCGAATTTCTGGATTCCGGGGAAGTCGCCGGCGAGAAGCAGGAATATACCGTTCGACTCGAGATATGGCTGACCTACAACGACCGGATCCGAGTTGGATGCGGACAAAAACTTCGGTGGTCTTCTTCCAAATTCGACGGTATCGTCACACAATCTCCCGAAGACTATGAACGCTGGCGAAATAATCTCGTTCGGCTTCTGGAGCTTACCGAAAGGATTGAACCCGAAAATTATTTCCGCCTTGCGGAAATCAACCGGCACCTCGGCAACTTTGAAACCGCCTCGGCTATTCTTAAAAAGAACCAATCATCCGAAGAATACGGCCAAATCAGAAAGGCGATCTTGAAAGGATGTAAAGAGCGGAACCGATACATTCTCCCCTTCTGAGATCCGGACGGCCCCAATTCGAAACACGCCCGATTCCAAAAGCCGAAGACAGGGCGATCCGCCCGGTCTTTTCCCTCCCGGGAATCGGCGCGGCCGAAAAGACGCGGCCGCCGGCCGGCTTCCGAACCGCTAAATTTCCAGAGTTCTCCCGGTATAGAGATATTCCAGCCGGTCTTTCATCACTTTTTTCATCAGTTCAAACTGCTCGACGCCGGTGCAGTGGCCGGTATAATACCCGGTCGGATAGGAGAGGAGTTCCGCCGCGGCGCGGCGCAGCCGCTCCCGCCCTTCGCCGTCGGTCCCGACATCCTTAAAGTGAAATCCGCCGATCAGCACGTCCGGCCGGAACCGGTTCATAATATTCAGAACCCCCTTATGCGAACAGCCGCTGAAAAGGTATCGTTTTCCGTCCTCTTCAATCGAAAGATAATGCTCATGGCGGAACGCGTCGGGCGCGGTCCGGCCGTCCGACTCGATCGAAAGGCCCGCGCTGTCGATCGGGTATTTCAGTTCCCCTTCGCCGAACGTATACAAAAAGAGCCCGTCGCGGATTCGGTATCCGCCGCCGGTCAGGACGATCCGCCCGCAATCTTTCAGCGCGGGATCCAGGCCGATGTATTCCCCTTTTCGGTTCAGGTGCCTTCCGAACGCGTTTTCGTTCACATAGATTTTCGCCCGACTGTTCGCTTCCAGGAATCGGAAAAGCCCGCCGCCGTGGTCGTAATGCCCGTGCGAAAGAACCGCCAGATCGACTCCTTCAAGGCCGACGCCGAGCTTCTCGGCGTTGTCGGCAAACGCGCCCGACTGCCCGGAATCGAAAAGGATCGTCCCGCGGGAAGTCTCGATATACAGACTGAGCCCGTGCTCGGCGGTCAGGCGCCCGTCTTTGGCCGTGTTCTCGATCAATACCGTAATTTTCACTGTTCCGCGCCGACGCTTTCTTCCCGCCGCGGGTCAGCGGCCGATCTGAGCTTTCAGAATGTTCACCGAATAGGGGGGAAGCGACACGGTTCTCTTTTTCAGGTTCACCGCCTCGTCGGCAACGGTGATCCGCGCCGGCTCTTCGGGGTCGTTATGGGCCGCGGGATCGCTCTGTTTATCGGTCATACGCCAGATATGCCCCTTGGCGTGAACCGAAGTCCCGCCGAAATCGAGCCGAACCTCGCGCGTTTCGGCGAAAGGATTCACCATCGCCACGGTCAGGAACCGGCCTTCCGGGGTGATCGCGGCGGAAACGTCGATCCCCGACGAGGGCGCGTCGATCCGCTCGTCGTTGATCTGCGCGTAGACAGGAATCGTGCCGAACACGTTCCGATAGAGGGCGAGAACCAGACCGGTCGATTCGAACCGGACGCCGACCGGCGTCGCTTTGATCGCGCCCAAGACGTTGATCGTCTGCGCGTAATTCGCCATCACGAAAAGATCGGAACGGCGGAAGAACTGATGGAGCGCCTCGGCGACCCCCAGCCCGTCGAGCAGATCGAACCGAATCCCCGCCAGGCCGAAGACCGTCGGCCCTTCGGCGTAATTCCATTCGTCCATCGCGATCGGCAGAGGATGTTCGGCGTAGAGGTTCTGCCAGCGGAACCGGTACTGATCGTGCGCGTCGGCAATCCGTTTGACCTCGTAGGCGACCTGCTGAACGCGCTGGAGGGTCTCCGGTTTCTTGCCGGTATAGAAGTGTTCGCTGATCGCCTCGATATGGCCGATCGCGCCGGGAATGAAAACGTCGTCCCAGGCGCCGACCTCCCCCACACCGATCAGATAGAGATCGGGATACGCCGCGTGAAACGCGTCGGCGAACAGATTGTTCTTTTTCACGTATTCCTCAACCGGCATGTGGCCGATCTGCCAGTCGCCGAACATTTCGTTTCCGATTCCCCAGAACCGGACGGCGTAGGGGCGCGTATGTCCGTTCTCGGCACGGAGTTTCCCGTTCGGGGTCTTCGTCGAGCCGAGCGCGTACTCCAGTTCTTCCAGCGCGCTGTCGATCTGCCCGGCCCCCGTATTGACGGCGATATACGGCTCGGTTTTCATATAGTCGCAGAAGTGCATAAACTCGTCGAAACCGAAATCGTTCATTTCGATGCCGGGCCAGGCGGGATTCTTCCGCGGCGGGCGGCGATCGCGGTCGCCGATCCCGTCTTTCCAGTCGTACCCGCTGACGAAGTTCCCGCCGGGCCAGCGGTAGATCGGGGAGTTGAGTTCTTTAAGGCACGCGATCGTGTCGGCGCGCATCCCGTCGATATTGTCGGCGGGCATGAGCGACGCGCAGCCGATATGAACGGTTCCCGTTCCGGCGGCGGAAATCACAAAGGTCCCCCCGAACGGTTCGGAAGCGGCGACGGTCCAGTGAAACTCGAGTTTCCGGTATTCGCCCGGCTTCAGCGCGTCGGCGTTCCACTCGGTGCGCGCCTCGACGGGCGCGCCTTCGAGCGCGGCGGAAATCTGCGTGACGTCCCCGTCGGGACGAACCCACAGATGACCCTCAAAATCGACGCCGGCGCGGAACCGAAGCCCCTTCTGGACAAGCGCCGCCGGTTCCCCCTCTTTCAGGGCGAGGGCGGGGGTCCATTTTCCGGCAAACGGTTCCGTCTCGTCCATCGGACATTCGGCGCCGCTGATCTGCCAGGGAGAGACCTTGTTGCCGACCGGATAGAAGAACTTGCGGTCGCGCAGAAGTTCCGCCCAGAGCCCGACGTCCATACAGTTGCCGAAATGTTCGATGAACTGCCCGTAAATGTATTTCGAAATCGGAGCGCCCCGATGCGCGACATCGATGCGGACGACGTCCTCGGCGGAAGCTTCCGCGCCGAGCGCGGAAAGGAACGCGGCGATCAGCAAAGAGAGACGGAAAAACGTTTTCATAAAAAACCTCTACGTTCGGTAAGGGAAACCTTTCAATAGTTTTTTCACCAGTGCGCGGCCGGTCGAACTGAGCGGGATCTCTTCGGCCTGCCGCGGCGTCAGCCAACGGTATTCCACCGCCTCGAGCGGCGCGATGCCGCCGGCGAACGAAATAGCCGCGCGCGCCCGGCGGTCGTCCGGCGTCTTCGGATCGAAAAACGACGTCTCGCCCGGTGCGATCTTCCCGGCGGTCTCGCGCAGAACGAGGGTGATCCGGTAGCGCGTGACGGCGTGGGTCATTCGGCAGACCTCTTCTCCCGGACGGATCCGTTTCGAGCCGATCAGCGCGGCGAGCGACTCGGCCAGGCGGTCTTCGGCGGCGGCCCCCTCCCCTTCCCGCAGGAATCGGGGGAAATCCCAAAGCCCTCCCCAGCGGAGATGTTCGGGATACCGGATAAAGAGGAAGACGTCTTCCCCGCGGGGGGTAAAGAACGCGCGGCGGATCAGCCACGCCACCTCGGTCCGCTCCTCGGCCGCCGGCTTTTTCTTCGGAGCCGGTATTTCCCCCTGCAGACCCCGACGCGCCGCGCGGCAAAAGGGCGCGCAGGGACATTCGCCGCACCGCGGATTTTTCGGCAGACAGACGAGCCGGCCCAGGTCGATCAGCGCCTGATTAAAAAGACCGGGCGACCGCGCCGGAAGAATCCGCCGCGCGAAGTCCCAAAGGACGCGTCCGTTTTCGCCGCGAGCGAGGTCGCCGCGCAGCGCCAGAATCCGCGCGTGCAGGCGCGAGGTGTTCGCCTCGAGAATCGGCTCGCGCCGGTCGAGCGCGAACGAAAGGACCGCGCCGGTCGTATAGCGGCCGAATCCGGGAAGCTTTTCGATCTCTTCGCGCCGGGTCGGGAACCGCCCGCCGAAATCGGCGAGGATCGCCCCGGCGGCCTTGTGCAGCAGGTGCGCGCGGCGGTAATAGCCGAGCCCTTCCCAATAGCGCAAAACTTCCGAAATATCGGCGCGGGCCAGCGTCTCGACGGTCGGGAACCGACTCAAAAACCGCGCGAAGTAACCGGTCACCGTCTCGGTCGTCGTCTGCTGAAGCATAATCTCGCTGACCCAGACCGCGTACGGGTCGCGCGTCCGCCGCCAGGGCAGATCGCGGCCGTTTCGCGCGAACCAGGCGCGCACCCCGCGGCGCAGGGGCGGAAGCTCGTTCTCCGGAAAGAACGTCCGCGACGGGGATTCGATTTCGGAAACGTCTCGGCTCAATCTTCTTCTTCCCTCTTCGGAGCTCCGTGAACGACGACATCGTTTCTCGAGACGAGTTTGTCGACGATGTGCCGCGGCAGACGACACTTAAAGAACGCCCTGGCGGCGTCCTGGTCGTACCGCCGCTCGAGGACTTCCCCCTCGCGGGTCAGATAGGCGTCGAGCCGGCCGTCGGCGATCGAAGCTTCGACCTCGACGGTCAGAAACTCGCGGCTTAAAAGGTCGTTGACCGCGCGTGTCAGACCGTCCAGGCCGCTCCCCTCCCGCGCGCTGATGCAGACCGCCATCGGATACCGGTCTTTGAGCGCCGCCAGACGCTGCGGATCGGCGGTGTCGATCTTGTTCAGAACCAGGATCGTGTCTTTCTCGTCGATCCCGAGACTCTCCAGAACCTTCACCGCGCTTTTGATCTGATTGACGACGTCGGGGTTCCCGGCGTCGGCAACGTGAAGCAGCAGGTCGGCGCCGGTCGCCTCTTCGAGCGTGGCGCGGAAACTGGCGATCAGATGATGCGGAAGGTCGCGGATAAACCCGACCGTGTCGCTCAAAAGGACCGGCCCCCACCCGGGAAGGAACCAGCGGCGCGTGCGCGTGTCGAGCGTCGCAAAGAGAAGATCCTTCACGAAGACGTCCGCGTCGGTCATTCGGTTCAGCAGGGTCGACTTTCCGGCATTTGTATAGCCGACCAGACAGACTTTCCGCGACCATTTCCTCCCGCTGACCTGGCGCTGTTTCCGCGCGTGGATCTCTTCGAGTTCGGCCTTCAGCGCGGCGATCTTTTTCTGGGCGATCCGGCGGTCGACCTCGAGCTGTTTTTCCCCCGGGCCGCGCAGGCCGACCCCGCCCCCCGCCTGCCGTTCGAGGTGGGTCCACATCCGTTTCAGACGGGGCATCGAGTATTCGAGCTGCGCCAGTTCGACCGCCAGACGCGCCTCGTGCGTCCGGGCGCGGGAGGCGAAAATATCCAAAATCAGCTCGGTTCGGTCGATCACCTTCACCTTGAGCGTCTGTTCGAGGTTCCGCGTCTGACCGGGAGCCAGGTCGTTGTCGAAAAGGACGACGTTCGCCTCGTTCGACTCGACCAGGAGGGCGAGTTCCTCGACTTTCCCCTTCCCGATGCAGGTGGTGAAATCGGGCCGGTCGCGGCGCTGGATCAGCCGGCCGACCGGCTCGACCCCCGCGGCTTCGGCCAGCCCGGCGAGTTCGTCGAGCGGCTCATCCGAAAGTTCGGCTTTCGGGGAATAGACCCCGACCAGAATCGCCCTCTCCCGCGCCAGGCTTTCGACCCGCGTCATCTGATCGACGTGGGTCGACGCGTCGAATCGGTCGGTCGTCCACACCGACTCGGCAAACGGGGAAGATTGGGGAATTTCAGGAGAACTCCCTTCGGCGGCTTCCGCGTCCGGCGCCCGGTTCAGCCGGGCGTCTTTCTTTTCGGCGCGGGTTTTCGGGGGGAGCGAAGGGTTCCCCAGGTCTTTTTTATTCCGATCCCGGTTCCGTTCGCCGGGGTTTTTCGGTCTCGGGTTGTTTGACATCGTGCTGGCTGCGATACTCCTTTACTTTCAGTGTTCCGCGGTACCGCTCCATTATATCCGATTTTCAGGCGGAAAACATCGGCTGCGCCCCCCGAAACCCGAAATAACGAAAAAATCGATTATTCTGAAAATTCCGTTTGTAATGTTTAATGCGGTTTCGACGGTTTTGCCGATAGTTCTGGACAAGGAGACCTTTAGGATGAAACTGCAACCTAAATCTTTACTCGGAATCGCCGCGATTCTTTCGTCGGCGCTCTTTGTCGGCACGCAGGCTCAGGCCCAGCTGATCTACCGCAGTCCGCTCGAGGACTTCGGATACGCGACGTCCGCCGCGCCGGAATACCGGGTGTATCAGGCGTATCAGGGGGGCCCGGCGAATCAGCCGGTATGGGTGGCGTCGACCGCCGACGCTCCGGTTCAGGCCCAGCAGCCGGCCCAGACGCCGGCGCCGACCGCCGCGCTCGTCCAGTCGGGAACCGCCCCGCGAAAGGGGGGAGCCGAACCGCTCAATAATTATTTCGACGCGGTCGAATACGAAACCCCCAACGCCGGAGCCGATGCCGCGTACACCGGAAACACCTATACCGGCGCGGTCTATTCCGACGGGATCCCCTTCCCGTCGTCGGTCCGCAGCGGCCTTCTTCCCGCCGAAAACAAGATGCTCGGAAAACTCTTCTTCGACGGCTGGGCGACCGGAAGCGTCTACGATCATAACGAGTGGCCGGTCACCAAGGGATTCGACGAGAACACCGAGGGGCGGAACTCTTCGATCTCGCCCTATCAGCTGAGTCAGGCGTACGTCACGATGGGCCGCCAGGTCGAATACGGCGACCACTTCTCGATCGGCGCGCGGATCGACGCCCTCTTCGGCACCGACTACGAGCTGGCGAGCTCGCTCGGCCTGGAATCGGAGAACACCACGCCGATCGGCGCGGCGGCGGGAAACATCTACATGGCCGACACCCACTGGAACAAAAACTCGCTGGGCGGGTATCCGCAGTACGGTCTTGCGGTTCCGCAGGCCTACATCGAGGCGTACGCGCCGATCCTTTCGGGACTGACCGCCAAGATCGGGCATTTCTACTCCCCGATGGGTTACGAGTCGATCTGTTCGCCGAACAACTTCTTCCACACCCATTCGTACACGATGCTTTACGGCCAGCCGCAGACCGTGACCGGCGCAACGGCAAAACTCCGTCTGAACAACATCTTCTCGGTGATCGGCGGGGCGCATCAGGGGTGGAACATCTTCGACGACAACAACGACTCGTGGGATATCATCGGCGGGGTCTCCTTCGAAGGGAATCCGGGCGATTCGATCACGTTCATCGTCTCGACCGGCGACGCGGTCATCGACAACCGCCGCGATCCGCGGACGCTCGAATACGCCGCAATCGACGCGCGTCAGACCAGTTACAGTCTGGTTCTCGAAAAGCGCCTCTGTCCCGAAGTCACCTGGGTTCTGGAACACGACCTGGGGATCGCCGAAGACGGCGCGTTCCGGATCGACCGATACTGCAACAAGATCCGCGACGACGGCCGCTGGTACTCGGTCGTGAACTACCTCTATTTCGCGCTGGCACCGAATCTCGATCTCGGGGCGCGCGCCGAATGGTTCTACGACGACGGCCGGACCCGTCTCCTCACGGGGGAACCGACCTCGGTCGAAATTCCCGATATCGGATACCGCTGGACCGGCGAGAACGTCGTGGACGTTTCGCTCGGTCTGAACTGGCGGCCGAGCGAATTCCTCACGATCCGTCCGGAAGTCCGTTGGGACTACTCGAATATCGCAGCGACGGACCTCGACGGCAGCACCATCCAAAAGGGAATCTACGACAGTTTCACCGACGACAACCGTCTGACCTTCGGCGGCGACGTGATTTTCCACTTCTGATTTGCCGCGTCCCCGCCCTCACCGGCCGCCCCCGCTTCGGAAACGAAGCGGGGGCTTTTTTATTCAAAAAAAGGTCAGGCAGTTGCAAAATTCCGCAGATTCGTTAAATTATACGTATCTTAAATCTCGCGCCGCGCGGGTCTTCCCGCTGCGGCGGCCGGGTCCGGAGGGCGCCCGGCGCCACTCCGCCCCCCTCTCACGGAGGAATCAGCGATGGGTACCAGAATCAAATTAAATCCGGCTGTCGTCGAGGCTCAGGATCGGCTCAGAAAGCTCAAGATGAGCACCGCCCAGATCGGCCTTTCGGTCCGAACCACGAACTGTCTCGACGAACAGGGGATTTCGACGGTCGAAGACCTTTTAAAGTGCCGCCGCAGCGACCTTTTGGCGATCCCGAATTTCGGTGAAAAGACCCTGGAAGAGGTCTTTAAAGCTTTGGAAAAGCTCGGTTTCTACCGCACCGACAAACCGAGTCCGGAACAGCAAACCAAACAAGAATAATGCCGGAAGAGAAACGCTCCGTCCAAAAGACCGCTTCGAAGCCGCAGGGCGCCCCGAAGCTGGTCCTCAGATTTTGGAAGCCTTCCGAACTTTGGCTCTTCGGTCCGCTCCTCGTCCTGGGAATCTCCTTTTCGCTGGTTCAGCTCCTGACCTGGGGTCTCCCCTCTCTGCGCGAGGCGCGCCGATTCACCCCGGCGCGCTGCACGGTCGTCGATCGCTACATCCACAGCCGCATTGAAGATGGGCGGACGGGGTTCCGTCCCGAAATCAAAATCCGATACAAAGACCGCGCCGGAAAAGAGTTCGTCGTCAACGCCTACGACAAGACGACGCTCGACGAGGGGGGAGGGTTCGACTACACCGACGAGGAAGCCTACAAAATTCTCACGAAATACACGCCGGGCGAACAGCGTATCTGCCGCTATTTGACCGAAGAGCCGAGCAAGGCGATCCTCCGGCGCGATGCCGAAATCTGGCAGTGGCTCTTCCTGACGATCCACGTTTCACTCGCCCTTTCGGGCGTCGTGGGGCTCGTCTGGATCGCCAAACGGCGGAGCTCTTCGCTCGAGTGGTCCGCCGAATCGAAGGTCAAGCCGGACCGCACGTCGACGATCCCCGGGGTTCAGCGGATCAAAGAGAGTCCCGGAATCGACCTCCCCTACCGTCTTCCGACGTTCGTCACGCCGGTCGCGCAGAACCTGGTCGGTCTGGCCCTGACGGCTCTCTGGAATGTGGTCGCGTTCGGAACGTTCGTCTACGTCCTTCTCCGTCGGGAAGACCTTCTCGACCTGATCCTGGGAATCCTCTTCGGCGTGATCTTCTGCGGGCTGGGCCTGGTCGGCTTTTTCGCCTTTTCGCGCCGAACTCTTCGGATTCTGCGGACCGGAAGCACCATCATCGAAGCTTCGAACTACGAGGTCGTTCCGAACCGGCGGTGCCGTCTGTCGCTCCGGCAGTCCGGGCCGCTGACGGCGCGCTTCTACTCGGTCGCCCTCTGTTGCGAAGAGATGACTCGCTACACAAAGGGGACCGACGTCCTGACGAACAAACAGGAGGTTCTCCGATTCCCCCTCTTCGAGCGGACCGATTTCCACGTCCCTTCGGGCGAGACCTTCCGCGAAGAGTTCTTTATGAAGGTTCCGTCCGGCGCGATGCACTCGTTCATTTCCGACTCGAACGAAATCCGCTGGAAGATCTCGGTTCAGATCAAGACCGGCCGCATGGGAACGATCGTCCGCGAGGCGCCGATCGTCGTCGTCCCCGACACCGCCAAATAGGAATCGTCGGAAAGGGGTTCCCCCTCCGCCAAAAAAACGGCCGCGCAAAAGCGCGGCCGTTTTTGGTTTTCGCGGAAATATCGGAGGGATCAATCGTCGTCATCGACCGGCGCGGCGTCTTCGGCCGGGGCGGCTTCAGGTTCCGCCGGCGCGGTCTCTTCGGCCGGCGGGACGACCTCGTCCCCTTCGAGCGAGAAGTCTTCGCTTCCCACTTCGGCGTTCGGGTCGAGTTCGCCCGAACCTTCGGGCAGAATCGACTCTTCGGGCTTGATCTCTTCGGGAACCGGCATCGCCACGTAGTCGGCGGCGCTCTTCTTATAGAACTCGCGGGTCAGCGGCGCGTCGAGTTCGGCAAGGCGCGTCCGGGCCTGGTTGGCGAACGGCGTTTCGGCGAACTCGTCGGCCACCCGCTGATAGATTCCCCTGGCGGTATCGAGTTTCACGTTGACCTCGTCGTCCCCGGCGGTGACCGCGGCGAGATTTTCCCACGCCGAGGCGAGCCCGTAAAGGGCGCGGGCGGCGAGATCCGGATCGACCGCCATCTGGGGCGAGGTCACCTCTTCAAAGCGCTTGATCGCGTCGTTAAACGTCGCTTCGGGATTCATGGCGATCACGTCGGCGGCGGCCTTTCCGGCGCGGCCGGCGGCCTTTTTCCGTTCGACCTGGTTCTGCCCGATCTTGACGACCGCCTCGGCGGCGTTGACGCGGACCTCGGCGCCGGCGTCGCCTCGGTTATAGTGAGCCGCCAGCGTGTCGTACGGCTCGACCGAGGGGAGCCCGGTCATCATGGCCTGCTGCGAAGAAATCGCGTACGCCTGATCGAAGTCCTGCTGGAACTTTTTCGGTTTTCCGTAAAAAAAGGTGCGCAGAAAGATGACCGCGGCGACGGCCACCAGGATCAGAAGAAGCATCTGCATACACTTTTCACGGTTTTCTTTCAGATAGTTGCCGGTCGAAACGAGGAGCTTTTCAAGGCTGTTCGCTTCCTGGATGGGAGTTTTCATAGGTAAAATCGACTTTTTTCAACACGGGTGGAACGAAACGGGAGAAAGCGTTCTTTCCCCCGCCGTTTTTCAAAACGAAAACGCGCGGCGCCCGATGAGCCTCCCTCATAAAGCGCCGCGCTGATTATAAATGGAATGGATTAAGCGGTCAAGGTCGTTTGGCGTCCGATCATCCCCGGCTCTGCGCGCTCAGAAGGCGGAGGAAGAAATAGACGAACTGGAAGAACGCCGAAAGCATCGCGGCGACGTAGGTGAGCGCCGCGGCGCCCAGGACGTTCCGCACGTAGACCATCTCGCTCGAGTCGACCAGACCCAACGCCGCCAGATGTTTCTTGGCGCGGCTGCTGGCGTTATACTCGACCGGCAGGTTGATGATCTGATAGACCGCGGCGAACCCGAAGAGCGCCACGCCGGCCCACGCCAGCTGGAGGATGTTCAGGCCGAGCCCGGCGAGAAGAAAATAGAACGAGAAATGGCTGCCGAACCGCGCGATCGGAAACGCCGCCTGCGTCAGATTCAGAAAGACGTAATTCTGCGCGTGCTGAATCGCGTGTCCCGCCTCGTGCGCGGCGATTCCGACGTCGGCCAGCGACGTGCCGTTATAGATGTCGCCGCTCAGGCAGATCTGCCGATTCCGGGGATCGTAATAGTCGGTCAGCGCGCCGGCGTTGATCCGCCGGATCGGCACGTCGCGCAGACCCGCCGAATCGAGAATGATCCGCGCCGCCTCGGCACCGGAGATCAGTCCCTCGCCGCCCGAACGCGTCCGGTACCGGGCGGGGACCTTGCTCGCCGCGGCGTAGCGGCTTTTGACCAGTCCCTGCGCGAACATCGCCAGGAGCATCGGAACGCCGAAACAGATCAAATAGAGATAGATATCCATAACACACCTCGTCAGTCAAAGGAAGGGAGTGTTCCGGGAACCATATAGTAAAGGTTCGGGGTCGAAAGCGTCTCGACGAGCGAGGCAGCCCGCCGAACCGCCGCTTTTCCGTCGGTTTCGGCGCCGAGCACCGAAAGAACGTTTTCCTGTTTTTTATACCGTACGATCTCGACGTCATCGTCCGCGGTCTTCAGCTCGTCCCGGATCATCGCCTCGGCGGCGTCTTTCAGAAAACCGATCTCGTCGATCAGCCCGAGCCGTTTCGCCTCGGCGGCGGAATAGACGCGCCCGTCGGCAATCTCGCGGAGGGGGTCCGCCGAGTCGGCGTCGGATTCCCCTTCGGTCTTCGGGGCGAACGCGGGGCGTCCTTCGCGGACCACGCTCAGGAACTGATCGTACGCCTCGTCGATCAACCCCTGCCAGATCGCGCGTTCCTCGTCGCTCATCGGGCGGGTGAAATCCCCCATCCCCTTGTTCTTACCGCTGACGATATTGTTCGTCCGAACTCCGAGCTTATCGCAGAGAGCCGAGGCGTCCATCATCATCGAGATCACGCCGATCGACCCGGTGATCGTCGACCGTTCGGCGAAGATTTTATCGGCGACCGTCGAGACATAATACCCGCCGCTGGCGGCGACCCCCCCCATACTGACGTAGACGGGAACCTTCCGTTCCTTTTTCAGGTCCGAAAGGAGCGTGTAGTAATAGTCGCTCCCTGCGATCGTTCCGCCGGGAGAATTGACCCGGAGGATCAGTCCCGAAAGGCGGTCGTCGTCGTAGGCGGCCTGAATGCAGTTGCGGACGAATCCGAATTCGTTTTCGGTGATCATCCCCTCGATCGGGAGCACGACGATCTTTTTCGGAGAGATTTCGGAACCGGCGAGAATCTTTTCCACCGGCTTATTCTTCGATTCCTCGTCGGTCGAAAGCCCTTTCAGCGAGAAGAGGATCCCGATCATTCCGAGAAGAAGGATCGCGCCCAAAGCGGCCAGAAAGAACGTCCCCGTCCAGGCGAAAAACTTTCCGACCCTCCGCCAGAACGAAGAGCGGCGCGGCGCGCGGTTCGGCCAAAACGGCGCGTCCTGCCGATACCGGTCGTTCCCCGGCGGGAACGGGGGATAAGGGGGATTCGGATTTTCGGGCGGGGTAAAAGGGGTATTCTCTTCGTTCATCAAGTCGGCTCCTTATCGGGTTTAAACGGTTCCGCCGGCGCGATCGGGCCGGGCGGCGTGTCCTTCAGTTCCAGAGTTTCCGGTCGAGCGCGCGGTAGCTGACCGACTCGT
Source organism: uncultured Planctomycetota bacterium (assembly GCA_902766935.1). GTDB lineage: Bacteria > Planctomycetota > Planctomycetia > Pirellulales > Thermoguttaceae > RUG695. The sequence goes on from CACXFR010000080.1 coordinate 12,896, forward strand.
ACAGATGCTCGGTCGAGATCTGTTCGGCGCCGTCCAGATCGGCGATCGTCCGGGCGATTCGGAGGATCTTGTCGTGGGCGCGCGCCGAAAGCCCGAAATCGCTCATCGCGTTTTCGAGGATCTTTTCCCCTTCGGCGTCGAGCCGGCAGTAGGTCACGATCTGCCGGTGCGTCATATCGGCGTTATACCGCGCCCTGCTCCGCGCGAACCGCCGGTTCTGTATTTCACGCGCACGCATCACCTCTTCCAGAATCGACGCGCTCGACCGGCCCGGCTCGCGCGAGGCGAGCTCCTTGTAGTCGAGCGGCGGCACCTCGATGTGGATGTCGATCCGATCGAGGAGCGGCCCGCTGATCTTCGCCATATACCGTTCGATCTGCGGCGGCGAGCAGCGGCAGACGCGCCGCGTGTCGTTCCGATACCCGCAGGGGCACGGGTTCATCGCCGCGATCAGAATGAAGTCCGAGGGGAACGTCTCGACATGGTTCGCCCGCGCGATCGTCACGCGTCCGTCTTCCAGCGGCTGCCGGAGGACTTCAAGAGTACGTCGGCTGAACTCGGGAAGCTCGTCCAGAAAGAGTACGCCGTAGTGCGCCAGGCTGATTTCGCCGGGAACCGGATGGCTCCCCCCGCCGACCAGCCCCTGCACACTGATCGTGTGGTGCGGTTCGCGGAACGGCCGCGTCCCGATCAGGGGCAGATTCGGCTTGAGAAGGCCGAGCGCCGAATAGATCCGGGTCGTCTCGAGCGACTCGGCGAGCGTAAACGGGGGGAGTATCGTCGGGAACCGTTTGGCGAGCATCGTCTTCCCCGTGCCGGGCGGCCCGATCATCAGAACGTTATGCCCACCGGCGGCAGCGATGGTCAGCGCGCGTTTGGCGGAATCCTGCCCCCGCACGTCGGCGAAATCGACGTCGTACCGGGTCAGTTCCGTGAACTCGTCTTCCCGCAGGTGCGCGATCGGTTCCATTTCGAGTTCGCCCGAAAGGTAACCGATCGCCTCGGCCAGATGGGTGTACGGCACGATCTCGATCCCTTCGACCACCGACGCTTCGCGCGCGTTGACCGACGGCACCAGAAAGGCGCGGAGCCGCTGTTTGGCGGCGGCCATCGCCATCGCCAGAACCCCTTTGCACCCGCGGACCGACCCGTCGAGCGCCAGCTCGCCGACGATGGCGACCCGGTCGAAGAAGTCGGAATCGAACTCTCCCCCGGCGGCGATCATACCCAGCGCGATCGGCACGTCGAACGACGCCGCCTGTTTCGGCAGATCGGCGGGAGCGAGGTTCACCAGAATGCTGTGAGACGGAACCGTATAGCCGGAATTCTCGATCGCGCGCGAGACGCGGTGCGTACTCTCTTTCACGACGGTTTCGGGCAGACCGACGATCGTCACGCCGTCTTTCCCGCGGCGCGAAACGTCGACCTCCACCTCGACCGGCACGGCCTCGATTCCGAGGAGCGAATAGGTTTTGAGTTTTACGAGCATCAGTACACCTCGCCGGCGGTCAGGTCGTCGAACGTCTGCCGTTTCCGGATCAGGCGCGGCACGCCGTCTTCGATCAGAACTTCGGCGGCGAGCGGCTTCGAGTTGTAATTCGACCCCATCGTCGCGCCGTACGCCCCCGCCACCCCGAAGACGAGCAGATCGCCGACTTCGGCCCGCGGCAGACGCCGCTTTTCGACGTATCCCCCCTCTTTCTGGGTGAAGATGTCGCCCGACTCGCAGAGCGGCCCGCCGACGATCACGTCGGCCTCGGGCGCGTCTTCGGCCGCGCCGACGACCGAAATCGGGTGATACGAGCCGTACATCGCCGGCCGAACGAGGTTATTGAATCCCGCGTCGACGAGGTAGAACAGGTTCTCCCCCTGATTTTTCACCGCGCGGATCTCGCTGATCAGATATCCGCTTTCGGCGGCGATATACCGGCCCGGCTCGATTTCCAGGCGGATCGGATGGCGGTAGACTTTCGCCAGAAGGTCGAGCTTTTCGCGCCAGATCCGATGGTATTCCGCCAGATCGACGTACTCCCCCTCGTCGTTATACGGAACCGGCAGCCCCCCGCCGCAGCTGATCACATGGATCCGCGGCCCGGCGGCGAGCCCGGCGCGGTCCATCGCCTCGCAGACCGAGGCGAGATGTTCCAGGTCGGTTCCCGACCCGATATGCATGTGGAGCCCTTTCACCTTCAGATCGAAGTGCGACGCCAGTTCGATGGCGCGCATCAGGTCTTCGTGCCAGATCCCGTGTTTCGACTGGTCGCCGCCGGTATTCGTCTTCCGGCTGTGCCCGTGCCCGAACCCCGGATTGAGCCGGAGCGTGATCTCGCGTCCGGGCGCGCGCTCGCCGAGCTGCCAGATCATATCCATCGACCCGCAGTTGACGTGCACCGGATATTCCCCCGCGATCAGATCGAGCGCGTCGCGGTCGAAGATATCGGCGGTATAGACGATCGGATCGGGATCGTCCGGCTTTTCCGCCGCGACCGGCCATCCCGCGGCGACCGCGCGTCGGATCTCCATCGCGCTGACTGCGTCGACCGCCGCGCCCGCCTGCCGCACCAGTTTCAGAATCGCGATATTCGAGCACGCCTTCTGCGCGTATCGGACGGTGTCGAACATCGCCAGATCGGCGATCCGCTCTTTGATCTTCGCGGCATCGTAGACATAGAGGGGCGTGCCGAACTCGCGCGCCAGGTCGGCGGCCGGCACGCCGGCGATTTCGGAACATCGATTCGAAAATTTCACTTTTTCGGGCATGACAATGACTTTAACCAAGGGGAAACTGACAATAAACCGTACCCGTATTTTCCCACAAAAGGGCCGACCGCGCAAGGAGCCGACTTTCGAAAAAAGAGAGGGGAGGGGATAAAAAGGGGGGGGAAGAGCCGGAAAGCTCTTCCCCCCGCGCATCGCGAACCCCGCGGCGGAATCAGAAGACGTCCCGATCGGCGTCAAGTTCGCCCGGCGTATATTCGGCCAGCGCCGCGTCGGCGGCGGCCGCGCGCGGATAATTCAGACCGTCGTCCCCCGCCTCGGCGAGCCAGTTGCCGCTGA
>CACXFR010000081.1 GCA_902766935.1 uncultured Planctomycetota bacterium
GGAACACTGCGTTGCGGCCGTGTCGACAGAACTGTTCACTGACTTCTTTTCCACCATTGCAAGACTCCTTAAAACAAAAGTTGTTGACATAAACCTAAAAAATGGAAAGACATTGCCATAGTTTAAGGTTTATTTACCACAGCATAATAACAGATATCCCTGATATTACAATAGTTTTTCAAAAATTTTCATGAAAAATTTATAAGAAGTCTTGTATTGACGTAAAAAGAAAATATATATAAATGGCAAAGACCGTTTTTCGTGGAAAAGGAAAAGGACCCCGGCATCGGCGCCGGGGTCCTTTCCCGCCGTCGCCGAATCGCGCGGCGGGAGATTGATACGCGGTCGGAATTCTATTTCACCGGCGCCGACATCTGCTGATTCTGCAGACTGTTCGACTTGGCACGGATCGACTTGCGGTTGTTGTTCCAGGCCGCGTCGTCGCCGACTTCGGCGGCTTCCATATCGACGTCCGCCGCCATATCCTCCAGGCCGGCGGATCGGGCGGCGCCGACGGCGCCGAACAGCACTTTCTTCGCGCCCTTAACGTCACCCTTGTCGCGAAGCCGGATCGCCTCGTCCCGCGCCAGCGCCACCGACTGCGAAGCGTAATCCTTCATCACCGTCTCGTTTTCGGACGCCTTCACCGCGTCTTCCGAATTCGAGTAGCCGATTTCGACCGAGGCGGAAAGATTGTCGGTCTTGTTCGTCTTCATGTTGGCGTACGAGAGGGTCGCGGACGCCAGGGGGCGCTTTTCTCCGTCGCTTCCGGCGGGAACTTCGACTTCCAGGAGGACGTACCGTTCGTGTCCGGAATAGATCTGGTTCCAACTGAACGAAACCTCCTGTCCCTCGATCTTCGCGTCGCGGTTCATCACGCGGATCGGACGAATTCCGTCGGCGAAGGTCACTTTGCACGAGGCTTCCGAAGCGACGACTTTCGTCACCGTCTTGAACTCTTCGTCGAAAACTTCGACCAGATTCTTTTCGGACGTGATGAACGCGTGGTTCCCGTCGGCGGCCTGGGCAAGCTGCTGCATCAGGTCTTCGTTATACCCTTCGCCCAGCCCCAGGGTCGTCACGGTAATCCCGTCGCCGCCGACTTTCTGCCCGAGCCTTTTCAGATCGGACGGTTCGCTCGGCCCGACGTTCGCCATCCCGTCGCTCAACAGAATAACGCGGTTGACGCGTCCCTTGTCGAAGAATTTCTTCACCTCTTCGGCGCCCTTTTCGGTTCCGGCGTAGAGGGCGGTCGTCCCGTCGGCATTGATCGAGTCGATCTTTTCGAGAACGCTTTTCTTGTCGGTCAGCTTGGTGGCGGGAACCAACACACTGACGTCGGAATCGTAAACGACGATCGAAACGATGTCGTTTTCGTTCATCTGGTTCACGGCGCAGGCGGCGGCCTCTTTCGCCTGTCGGATCCGATCGCCCGACATCGACCCCGACTTATCGATCACCAGGGCGATGTTCAGTTCGGGGCGCTTCTCGTCCGACGCCATCTCGAAGCCGGTCACCCCGACTTTCAGACAGAGTTCCGATTTCCGATCGACCGGCAGAACCGAACGGCTCGGACTGAGATTCAACTGACATTGCTGGCCGCCCTCTTCGGCACGAACCAGGACGGAGGAAAACAGAACGGCCGCAGCGGCACAAAACAGGCTGAAGTTACTCATCACGAACACCTTTCGGAAATGGGGAAGGCTTACGCCAACACGGTTTAAACGCGGGAGTTTTGCCCGCACACGTCGGAAGTTGCCGGCCGAGGAGTTTTGTTGCGGCGAAAACCGAGTTCGGCCTCAAAACGAGAAATATTTACCGGCCGACCGCCCGGCGTCTTTCGGCGGGACCCCGATTTTCCTCTTCCCGCGCGGGGAGGGGTATCACTTCGGGCGGGGCGTCTTCTTCCTCTTCCCCGGCGGCCGCTTCGGCCAGTTCGGCGCGTTCGAACGCGATCTCTTCCGCCCACTTTTCGGCCGTCTCGAGCGTTTCGAGCCGATCGAGCCACGCGGCGGCCTCGGCGTACCGTTCGGCATGCCGGCAGAGGGTCGCCAGCAGGAGAATCGTGTCGGGATCCCGGCGGTTCCGGCGGAGAATCGCCCTGGCGATCCGTTCGGTTTCGTTCCAGTTCCCCGAAAGGTACGCCTCGAGCGCCATCAGGTAGCGGTCCCCCTCTTCGTCGTAGGCCAGCTGCCCGGAAAAGAGGGTCGAAAGGGCGGCGCTGACAAGGCTCAGGACAAGATGCGCGGCCAGAACGCCCCCCGCCAGCCAGATTTTCGACTCGGGCGCGATCAGTTCGGTCCAGTATCCGCAGCAGAAAAGAGTTCCCGAAGCGAGCAGACCGAACCCAGCGGCGAGGATCAGAAAGACACCACGCCCGTACCGAACCAGGCCCGAAAGCCCGGGCCAGAGTCCCAGGATCAGGGAAAAACAGCTCATACCCGTTTACCGCCGTCGAATTGCGAAACGCGCCTTTCGCCGAGAAAGACGCCTTTCATCATTCATCGTTAAACGAAACGAGTAAGATTTATCCCCCGCCGCCGAAGAGTCCGATTCTCTCCCCGGAGCGCCGTCAGGAAGCTTTTTTTCGTTACAACCGAAAGCGAACCGGCCGCAAGCGCCGCGTCGGCGGGGCTTACGGCCGGTTCGGTCAAACAGCGCCGAAAACGAAACCTTTCGGCGCGGGGCCTTTCGATCAGAGGGGCGCGTCGGGATTGTTCAGACCCGCCTGCTGGCAGATCGTCGCGGCCATGTGGTCGGGATTCGTCCCGTGCGGGGCGCGCACGAAGACTTTCCCCTCTTTCCGGGCCAATTCCGCGAAATCGCCCGTCGAATGCATGTGGGAGCACCACGGAATATAGGCCACGATCAGCTTCACCTCGGGATTTTTCATCAGCGGGAGAAACCGTTCGAAGGAATCGCCGTGCGAAGTCTCCCCCCAGATGACGTCCTCGACCTGAAACGCCCGCTTGTACCTCTCGATGATATGCCGGGTCGGCTGTCCGCCGATAAAGACCATCTTGGCCCCCTTAAACGCCTTGCGAACCTTGCGCACCGCGTTGGAAATTTTCTTTTCGGAGGGGATCTGAAGGAGGGAAAGGGCGATGTCCGCGTCCCCCTTCTCTTCCGTCCGTCCTTCGGCGTCGACCCCGAAAAACCGGTTCCAATACGGATCGGCCTCAAGTTCGACGTCCTGAACGACTTCGAGGAACGGACCGGTTCGGTCGGCGTCTTCGGGAACCTCGCCGGCGAACGGCCGCAGAAAATCCCGGATCTCGTCCGACTTCGGCGAGACGCCGCACTCCTCGATCAGTTCGTTGATCCCGGCGATTACCTTATTCCAGTCGTAGACGTTCCCCGGCATCGACTCGCGGATCTTCTTCAGATGGTAATTGACCGTCTTCGTCAGCGAGTCGTGTTTCTTCGCCATGTTCTGAGGCTTCAGCTTCTTTTCGAGCGCCAGCAGTTCGTCGCAGAACCCTTTCCGCTCCTCCATATACATCCGGTCTTCGAATCTCATGTTCTGAAGGAAGACGTGGAAGAGTTTCGTGAACTTGCTCAGCTCGTCGTATGCGTCGCGCTGAACGCCGTCGACGTAGAGATCCACTCCCCTTCGGAGAAGGGCGGTTTTCAACATACAGATCGCGTCGGCGCAGTTCTGTCCGATCGGCGCGAGCTCAACGTTCTTCGGGAGCTTGCCGTCGATCGCCGAGGCCAGAATCCGGGCGCTGATCTCAAGCGCCTCGTAGCAGTCGGCGTACAGCAGAAGATCGTCGTCGTGCGTGTCGGTGGGAAACGCGTCGAGGTTCACCATCAGTTCCCTGGCGCGTTTCGAGAAGTCGATCTTTCTGCGTTCGAGCTCGGAAGGCGCCGCCTTCTTCCGTTTTTCACCCCCCTGCCATCGGCAGAAATCTTTCATCAGTTCCGCCCGTTTCGAGACCTTGATGAAATCGGGATGCTGGTTGAACGTCTTCTGGCGCGGCTGAACCTCGACCCGAATCGTGATCGGACCGTTCTGGGAATTGAAACTCGAAATTCCGTGGGGCAGATGCGACTCGAGCCACTTTTCGTTGACGACGTTCTCAAGGCCCGGGTAGCGTGTCTTGATCTTATTGGCGATTTCGGTCAGCGGAGCGGCGCTGTTCTGTTCCGAAACGATTTCGGTCAGATCGGTGTTCAGCATCCGGTCGTTTTCGAGGAGCCACGTCCCCACCTTGGCGGGAACGGGATCGAGTTCCGGCCGTTCGGTTCGCTGAACCGTCAGATGCCCGGCCTCCTCGATGCACCGGTAGTCTTCGGGAAGAAGCGACTGCACGAACGGGTCGCTCGCCTTCCCCATTCCGGGAATCCGGCTGCGAACCGAGGCCGCCAGTTCCGAAAGGGGAATTTTCCCTTCCGGCGCGTCGAACGAATCGGCCAGCTGCGCCAGCGACTCGCGCACGTCGACATCCAGGATCACGTTTTCGGTTCCTTCGACCGTGACGAGATTGTCGGTGTCGGTATGCCGGAAGACCGGCGCGGTCGGCACGTCGGTCGATTTCGCCGGGGTCTGTTCGGCAGGAGAGGGCGTTTTCGATTCCGGGCGGCGCGGCGGAGCCGGTTCGCGCGGCGGAAGCGGAACGATCACCGAGGGTTTTTCCGGCGCCGCGGCGGACTCTTCCTTCGCGCGGCCGGTCAGAACGGTGCCGACGTCGAGATAGGCGTCGGCAAACGGCGAGGTCGAATCCCCTCCGATCGTCAGGAGCGTTCGTTTCACCCGTCCCTGAAGTTTATCCAAAAAACGGGCCGGTATCTCGCCGGTAAATCCGAAGATAAACTCCCCCGGGGCTTCTACCCTCCCCGCATCGTCTAACGCCGCCAACGCTATCTGAAACGGCTCGTTGTCGGCCGGCACCACGTCGTAACCGCTTTCCAAGAATAACCCCGCCCGGTCAAACCGGCCCTTCTCCAGGAAAACGGTCGGCGCCGGCGACGCCAATCCGTTCTTTAACAGATAGCCGCGTAGGTAGTCCTGAAAATCGACCAGCGTTTTTAATTCGCTAACACCGTCAAACATCGAACCGGCCAGATAAATTTTGGTCTCTTTCATCGTTTTTTCCTTTCGTACTTGTAAGACCTTTCTGCAAAGCGGAAGCGGAACGCTCCACTTTATCTATTTTAACATACAATCGAAATGTCGGAAGTCATATTCGGATTTTAAAATCCGAACCGTCCTGCTATAATAGCGCGTTTTCCGGAATAATGTCAAAACCGCTGGTCCGAAACCGCACACGAGGCCGTCGAATTATGTCAAAAGACCAAAAAGATCAGGAGAAAACCGACAAACTCTGGACCCGGGGATTCATCGCGCTGCTGCTGACGCAGTTTCTAGTCGCGTTCAACGACAACCTGTTCCGCTGGCTCATCATCCCGATCGGCAAGTGTACGTCCGGCTGGAGCGAGAACCCCACGCGCATCATCACCCTGGGAGGGATCTGTTTTCTGGTGCCGTTTTTGATTTTCACCCCCTACGCCGGCTACTGCAGCGACCGATTCAGCCGGAACCGGGTCATCGTCGGCGCCAAAATCGCCGAGGTCATCGTGATCCTCTTCGGAATCGCGGCGGTCATCGCGCATTCGGTGTCGTTTATGCTGGTCGTTCTCTTCTTCCTGGGGGCGCAGAGCGCGTTTTTCAGTCCCGCCAAATACAGCAGTCTGCCGATGGCGGTTCCCGAATCGCGAATCGCCGAGGCGAACGGTCTTTACAGCGCCACGACCCTGGGCGCCTGCATCGGCGGTCAGTTCCTGGGCGGGTTCCTCTTCGACCATACCACCCGCTTCAGCGAGCAGAACCTGCCGATCCTCGACTCGGGAGGAACGGTTCACTGGTACGCTTGGGCGGCGGCTCTTTTAACCGTCGCCGTCCTGGGCCTGATCACGAGCCTTTTTATCCCGCGTTTCAAGGCGGCGGCACCCGAGACGCCCTTTCCGTGGAACCCCTGCGCGCAGATATTCCGCGACTTGCGTTTTCTCGTCGGCCGCCGCGCCCTCTTCGGAATCGCGATGGCGAGTTCCTTCTTCTGGGGAATGGCGACGCTGGCGCAGTCGAACACCGACTTTTTCGGCACGAAGTACCTGATGGTCTCGCAGACGCACGCGATGGTTCTTCTGGTCATCATCACGATCGGTCTGGCGGTCGGCGCGCTTCTGGCGGGCCGGATCTCGCGCGGGCAGATCATGATGTCCCTCGTTCCGAAAGCTGCGGTCGGCATCATCCTCTTCGCCGTTCTTCTGGGCCTGACTCCCGCCGTCCGAACCGGCGAAGGCACGGGCTCTCCCCTTTCGTTCCCCTACCTCTACGCCGCGCTCTCCCTCTTCCTTCTGGGGGCCGCCGCCGAAATGTTCGACATTCCCCTTCAGGCGGCGATCCAGGTTCGGGCTCCGCACGAGTACCGCGGGCGCGTTCTGGCGGCGTATAACTTTTTCTCGTTCCTTTCGATGGCGCTCTTTATGGTCTTTTTCGGCATCCTGACCGATAAAGACTCCTTCGGACTGAGCGGCGCCGGCGTCTGGTTTACCGTCGCCGTCATTACCGTCCCGGTCTGGCTCGCCTCGCGGAAAGCGTGGCGGAAGGCGTAGCGTTCGGGGCCGCTTCCGACTTCCGCAGTCTCCGGAGCGGGTCGATTCCCGCTCCGGGCGCCTTTCCTTTTCTCCGCGGTCGGCCTTAATTCCCAAAATCTGACTTCCTGGTAAAATATGTCTGCATTTTAGTCGATCGATTTTCGGCCGTCTCGGCGGCAGAAAGGAAAAAAACGCGAACATGACAACCGAAGTGATCAGGCTTTGCGACAACTCGTCGCTCCAATCGGTCAAAGAGGCGGTGATCTCCGCGCTGCGCGGCGGAAAACTCGTCGTCTTTCCGACGGAGACGGTCTACGGAATCGGCGCGCTCGCCTCGTCGCCCGAAGCGGTCAACCGGCTCGTCACCGCCAAGGGACGCAAAAAGGGACACGCGATACCGGTTGCCATCTCCGGATGGCGCGCGCTGCGCGCCTACTCGCCCGACGTTGACGAGGTCACCGCGCGGCTCGCCCGCCGTCTCTGGCCCGGCCCGGTCACCCTGGTCGCCGACGCGACGAGTCCGAAAAGCCGGTTCGCCTCCCTTACCGACGAAGTCAAAAACGTGATCATGCCGCGCGGCACGGTGGGGTACCGCGTACCAAGCCACACGGTCTTCACCGACATTCTCCGTGAACTCAACGAGCCGCTCCTGCTGACCAGCGCGAACCTGACCGGGGAACCCCCGGCGGTCAACGCCGAAAGCGCGAAAGTCGGTCTGGGCGACCGGCCCGATCTGATCATCGACGACGGCCCGGCCGGTTTTCAGCGGCCGTCGACCGTCCTTTCGATCTCGAACGGCGCGGTCAACATCATCCGCGAAGGGGTCTATACCAAAGAGCGGATCGAGCGAATGAAAGTCAAGATGATCCTCTTCGTCTGCACCGGCAACACGTGCCGGAGCCCGATGGCCGAAATGATCTGCGCCAATATGATCGCCAGACATCTCGGCTGCGAGGTCGACGAGCTCGAATCCCGCGGCTATCTGGTGATGTCGGCGGGAGTCGCGGCGCTGCCCGACCTGCCGGCGAGTCCCGACGCGATCGAAGTGATGAAAAACCGCGGTATTTCGCTCGAAAACCATCAGACGCAGCCCCTTTCCGACGACCTTTTGCGCTACGCCGATCGAATCTACGTGATGGGGCGCGCGCACCAAGAGGCGATCTCTCTGCAATGGCCGGACCACGCCGAACGAATTTCGCTCCTTTCGACCGACGGTTCCGACATCTGCGATCCTCTGGGGGGCGACAGCCAGGTCTATCAGGAATGCGCCAAGCAGATCGAATCGGAACTCCGGAAGCATTTTTCCGAGATCATCTCACCCTGACCGAAAAGAAAAACCGAATCCATGAAAAATCTCGCCGACTACATTCGTTCGATTCCCGATTTCCCGAAACCGGGGATCCTTTTCCGCGACATCACCTCGCTGATCGAAAACGGCGAGGGGTTCCGGCAGACGATTGACGAGCTGACCGCCAAGGCCGAAGCGCTTGGTCCGATCGACATAATCGCCGCGCCCGAGGCGCGCGGTTTCGTCTTCGGCGCCCCCGTGGCGGCCCGCCTGGGCGCGGGACTCGTTCTGATGCGCAAAAAGGGAAAACTCCCGGGGAAAACGGTCTCGGAACAATACCAGCTCGAATACGGCACCGACGAGATTCACATTCACGAAGACTCCGTCCGTCCGGGGCAGCGGGTTCTGGTCATCGACGACCTTCTGGCGACCGGCGGCACCATCGACGGCTGCTGCCGGCTGATCGAAAGCCGGGGGGGCGTCGTCGTCGGAGTCGGTTTCGTGATCGAACTGGTTGATCTGGGCGGCCGCGAAAAGCTCGCCGGCCGCGACGTCTTCTCCCTGATCACCTTCCCGGGACACTGAACGCCGGCGCCGGACGAAGTCCGTCGTTCGCGCATCCCCTTCCCCCTTTAAATACAAAAAGCCCCCGACGGGGCTTTTTGTATTACTCCTCGCGGTTCTCGCGCCGCGGATTCTCTTTTCCCGGCCGATAGGGCTTGCCGCCGAAACCGTTTCTTTTGCGCGGCGCGGCGCCGCGGGGGTCTTTCGGATTGTGCGGACGGCCCCGAAAACCGAACTTTTTCTTTTGCGCCTCTTTGCGCCGCCTCTCCTCTTCCCGCTCGCGGAATTCCTGACGGGCGCGCTCTCTGGCAGCCTTTTCCTGTTCCTGGTTCTTTTTCAGGCGTCTGACGCGGGCCGACTGGCGCAGATGCTCGGCTTTGGAAAGATGGGGCGGAATGAGGGCGTCGGGTCCGGATCCGATCAGATAATCCCGTCCGGCTTCGTGCAGGGCCGCTTTCACGTCGTGGTAATACGCCGGATTGTCATACATAAACAGCGCGTGCTGAAGCCGTCGTTCGCGGATGCTTCGCGCGACGTGGATCGGCTTTCCCGTTTCGAGGTCCAGGCCGGTATAAAAAACGGCGGCGGCCGCGTCGAGCGGAATCGGCACGAAATCGAGAATCCGGTCGGGCCGAATCCCGTCGGTTTTCATCAAAGCCGCCAGATCGGCCGCCTCGCGGTAGCCGAACCCGGGGAACCCGGCGGCGAAGGAAAGCCCGTCGGAACTCCCCCCGTCCGATCCCCCGCCGTCGGCGCCAAGGGGCGCGCGCAGCGCCGCGCGGACTTCGGGCGGGAGCCTCCGCGCCATATTCCGCGCCGCGCGGTACTGCGCCGCGGCGAGCGCTTGGGCGTCCGTCTCTTCGTCGCGGGCCGGGTCGTATTCCCCGTTCAGCGCGGGAATCGCCTCGCCGCAGAGCGGATGCGCTTTCCGCGTAAAGGGGAGCGCGTCGATCCGGGCCGTCTCTTCGTCGGAAAGGGGGAACGCGGGGGGATTCACCGCGACCGCATCGAGTCCGTGTTCCTGCACCAGGACCGCGGCGGTTTCGGGATTAAGGTTCGCGCCGATCGTCTTCGTCATTTCGACGAAGAGCTTTTTGCTCTTCCGGTCCTCTTCGGGTCTTTCGCGGTCGCCGCAGACCTCCTCGTAACTCGGCAGATAACGGAGCGCGTCCGTCTCTTCGGGGAGATCCTCGTTCGGCGGAATCCGATACGCCGTTCCGCGGATTTCGCGAAGAGCCGAGACCGGCTCCCCCGCGTCGAGACGGCGGTAAATTTCGCGCAGAGCCTCCTCCGCCGAGCCGTAGACAAGAAGGCTCGCCTTGGCGTCGATCAGGAGGGAACGCCGCACCTTATCGCTCCACGCGTCGAAATGCGCGAAACGGCGCAGGGAAGCCTCGACGCCGAAGACAACGACCGCCGCGTCGGGGAACGACTGGCGCGCGCGGCGCGAATAGGCCAGCGCGGCGCGGTCGGGGCGCTTTCCGGCTTTCCCGCCCGGGGTCAGCGGGTCGCCGCCGCGGAGACGCCGGTCCGCCGTGTAATGGGCGAGCATCGAGTCCCTCTCGCCGGCTGTAATACAGAATCCCAGGCGGGGGCGGCCGAACCCCTCCCAGCAGGCGCGGTCCTGAAGGGCGGGCTGACTTAAGACCGCCACGCGGAGTCCGTCCGCCTCGAGAAGGCGCGCCGTACGCCCCGCGGCGAACCGGGGGTGGTCGATATACGCGTCGCCGGTCACCAGGACGACGTCGACTTCCGGCCACCCGCGCCGTGCGACTTCGTCGGCGGTTGTCGGCAGAGGGTCGGGGCTCGGAACGCGCGATTTTTCTTCGGGCGTGAGCGCGGGAGAGGGCGTGTACTCTTGCGGTTCGTGTTTCATGGAACTTTTATCGGCTGGGCGCGGTTGACGGCCGGAGGGGCGAAGGCGGACTAGACGCGCAGGTCGGCGTCGTCGACGAACAGACCGCGGTACTTCTCGCGGATCGGCTCCACCTGTTCGGCGAGAAATTCGTCGACCTGCTGCGGCGCGCGGCCGACGAATCGGATCGGATCCAGCTCGGCGTCGATATCGACTTTGGCGAACGCCTCGTCTCCGCGGAGCCGGTCGAGCAGATCGTTTTCGAGACCCTTCTCTTTGACCTGCGCGGCGGCCGCCTGGCTGTGCTGGCGGATTCGTTCGTGCAGATCCTGGCGGTCCCCGCCCAGCTCGACGGCGGCCATCAGAATATTCTCCGTCGCCATAAAGGGGAGTTCGCTGCGGAGATTCCGTTCGATCACTTTCGGGTAGACCACCAAATTCTCGACGATGTTCTGATAGATGATCAGAAGCGCGTCGACCGCCAGAAACGCCTGCGGCAGAACGAGGCGGCGGCACGCCGAGTCGTCGAGCGTCCGTTCCATCCACTGCGTCGAAAGGGTCATCGCCGGACAGCTCTGAACGCTCATCACAAAGCGGGCGAGCGAACAGATTCTTTCGCTCCGCATCGGGTTCCGTTTATACGCCATCGCGCTCGAGCCGATCTGGTTCTTTTCGAACGGCTCTTCCATCTCTTTGCGGTGCGCCAGGATCCGCAGATCGGTGGCGAACTTATGCGCCGACTGCGCGATTCCCGAAAGGACGTCGAGAACCTGCGAGTCGAGTTTGCGCGGATACGTCTGTCCGGTCACGGCGAACGGCTTTTCGAATCCGATCTTCCGGCAGAGGCGCGATTCCAGGTCGCGCACCTTCTGATGATCTCCGTCGAAGAGTTTGAGGAAACTCGCCTGCGTGCCGGTCGTCCCCTTGTTTCCCAGGGTGCGGATCGTGGCGAGGCGGTGCTGCAGGTCTTCCATATCCATCACCAGGTCGTAGTTCCACAGGCAGGCGCGTTTGCCGACCGTGGTCGGCTGAGCCGGCTGCAGGTGGGTGAACCCCAGACAGGGGAGCGCGCGGTATTTTTCGGAAAATGTGCCGAGCCGGTCGATCACCGTCGCCAGACGTTTGGCGACCAGGCGCATCGCGTCGCGCAGCAGGATCGCGTCGGTATTGTCGGTCACAAAGCAGCTGGTCGCCCCCAGGTGAATGATCGGGCGCGCTTTCGGCGCGGCATCGCCGAACGTGTGGACGTGGGCCATAACGTCGTGCCGAAGTTTCTTTTCATACTCGGCGGCTTTGTCGAAATCGATATCGTCGAGATGTTCGCGCATTTCGGCGATCTGTTCCTGCGTCACCGGCAGGCCGAGTTCGGCTTCCGATTCGGCCAGCGCCAGCCAGAGGCGGCGCCACGTGCCGAATTTCTTCTGCGGGCTCCAAAGACGGCTCATCTCCTGGGAGGCGTATCGGCTGATCAGCGGATTTTCGTAATTTTCAAAGGTCGGATTCATCGGTTCTCCCCGCAAAAAATATGACACGGTATTCGGCAGACGCCCCGAGGGAGCCGAACGTCCCGTTCGGGCGCCGTCCCCCTCAATTATTATACCCCCTCCGGCGTCTTTGACCAGAGTCGCGCCGCGCGGCGTGTATATGCCTGCCCCTTCCGCCGCCGGCGCGAAACGTGTTTTTCCTCTTGACAGCGCGGCCCTTTTTCGCGATAGTCAGGGCGACTCAGTTTTATTTCTTCCGAAACCCGCTTAAAAAAAGAAAATTCGTCGTTTTTGCCGACACAATTTCTAAAAAATGCTACAATATAGAGCGTCTGGAAAAGATAGGCAAACAATTTTTGCGGGAAGCGCCGATTTTAGGGTTTGACATATCGGGTTTTTCGCTATAATGCTTACTGATTGACGCGGAGAGGCTCCTTTCGGGGGGGTTCCTCGCCGGGCGAAAATCTTTTTTCGGAAAAAATTTTCTTTTTTCCCGGGAAAAGAAACCGCTTCCCGCGTATATCCTTTATCAGGCGAAGGAAGACCTGAAAGAACCTTTCGGTTCGCAAATTGAGTCAAGGACTGAATTCACAGGAGAGAACGATGAACGTCAACGGCATTAACAATATCAACAACATCAACAACACCCGCGGCATTCAGAACGTCAAGTTCGAAAACACCGCCAATACGGCGTCCGCGCAGCCCGAAAACATCCAGATTGAAGACGAAGTTGAAATCTCGACCACGGCCCGCCGTCTGAGCGCGACGAGCGAAACCTCCCGCGCCGCCGAGTCGGGCGAAGTCCGCTACGACCTGGTCAACCGTCTCCGCGAAGAGATCGCCAACGGCACCTACGACACCCCGCAGCGTTTCGACGCCGCGATGGAACGCCTTCTGAGCCGTCTCGGCTGAACCGTTTCTCTCTCCTGTCATCTCCGATTAAAAAACTCCCGAAACGCTTGTTTCGGGAGTTTTTTTATGCCGTTGTCCGCCGCCGGGCCTACGTCTTCTTTAAGACAATCCAGTCCCCCAGGCGGGGGAAAAGCTGCTCGATGGCAAAGAGGAGCCGCGCCTTTCCGGGCGCGACCAGCTCGGGCTTCCGCTTTCGGCAGGCGTCGAGAATCTTCTCGGCCAGGCGGACCGGATCGATTTTGCCGACCTTCACTCCGCCGCCGGGCATCAGCGCCGACTCGGGAATCCCTTCGGCATGTTTGAGCGGATAGAGGCGGGGATTCTCCCGCTTGACCGGCCCGGGGCAGACCAGAAGGACGTGAAGCCCCTTCTCTTTCATTTCGAGGCGGAGCTGCTGCGAAAACGCCGCGACCGCGAATTTGCTGATCGGATAGGCGCCGACCCAGCGCGAGGCGCTCTTGGCGGCGAGCGAACCGATGTTCACCACATGGGGCGATTCCGATTTCAGCAGATACGGCATCGCCGCACGGGTCATCTGAACGGTTCCGAGAAGATTCAGTTTGAAAAGGGAAAGAATCTCGTCGGACGGGGTCTCTAAAATCCATCCCCGATGCGTCCGGCCGGCGGCGTTGACCAGGATATCAAGTCCGCCGAACCGTTCGGCGGCCAGTCGGGCAAAGCGCTGGGTATCCGCCTCGAGGGTGACGTCGCCGACCAGAGGGAGAGCGTCGACGCCGGAGTCGGCGAGCGCGCGGGCCGTCGCCTGCGCGTCGTCTTCTTCCAGACCGGCGACGGCCAGACGCGCGCCGGCGCGGCCGAACGCCTCGGCGATCACCCGCCCGAGACCGTTCGTGCCGCCCGTAACTAAAACGCGTTTACCGGCGAAATAAGAAGCCATCGTTACCGAAGCTGGTCGGCGGTCAGACCGAACCCCTTGATAAAGAAGCCGTCGGACTCGTTCTTGCCGAACGCGCCGGTCGCGCCCATCTGGCCTTCGAAGGTCTCGAACGGCGGAAGCTTCGACCCGTTCTCCAGGATCGGAATGTTCATATTCTTGTCGGGATAGACCCGCTGAAGAATCCGCGAAAGGAGAGTGTCCCCTTCCAGGAGTTTACCGGAACGGAAGAGGTTGTAGTTCGTCCGAAGCCCGGCGTGGTTCGACGAATAGAACTGGAAGCTGTGTCCGGTTCC
>CACXFR010000082.1 GCA_902766935.1 uncultured Planctomycetota bacterium
ATCGGCCCGGAAGATCCGCGCCGAAGAGGCGATGACGCATCTTTCGTTCCTGCGGATGGGGGCGCACCTGGGACTTCAAAACGAGGTCTCCGCCGAAAAGATCGACGAGCTCTTTCTGAAGATTCAGCCCGCCCATCTCGAAGCGGCGGCGGGCCGCCCCCTCGACGAGGACGAGGCGCTCGCCGCCCGCGCCGATTATCTGCGCGGGGAACTCGCGTAGGACGCGCCGAAATTCCCCCCTTCATCTTTCGGAGTTTCCGCCATGCCCCAAGACGACCGCTTAGCAAACGACGACAAGAACTCCCGGCTTTCGCCGACCGTGCGGGCCCGGCTTCAGAAATGCTACGAGTTCGGCAACCAGAAGATGCTGGCCGGCGAGTTCGACTACGCCAACGAAATGTTCTCGCAATGCTATACGGGTTCCCCCGCCAATCTGATCTACCTGCAGTCATTCGTCGCCAATCTGCGGCTGAAATACGAGAATAACAAGAAGGGCGCGGCGTTCGCCAAACTCAAGGGGAGCGGCGCGCGCTCGCAGCTGAAAGTCGCCGAAACCCGCTCGAAGCACGAAGACGTTCTCAAAAACGGCGCCGAACTTTTAAAGCTCAATCCGTGGGACGCCGGGGTCTTCTTTTCGATGGCGAAATCCTCGCTCGCCCTGGGGTACGACGAGACCGGCCTGGCCCTCCTGAAACACGCCGTCGAGTGCGACCCGACCAACGCCGAAGTGAACCGCTACGCGACCAAAGAGCTCGCCGAGCGAAACCTCTTCGACGACGCGATCGCCTGCTGCCAGCGGGTTCTGAACGCCAAACCGAACGACTACGAGGCGAGCGGCATGATGAAGGACCTGCTCCTCCAAAAGACGATGCAGCACATGGAGCGGAAAAAGACCGCCGCCGAAAAGGAAGCCGAAGAGAACGCCGAAAAGAATATCAGCGAAGAGGACGCCTTCGAAAAGAAAATCGCGAAATCCCCCGACGACCGCGATCTGTGGGACGACTACATCCGCTTTTTCAATATGCGGGGGAACCGCCGGAAAGAAGAAGACACCATCCGCCGGGCGCTCAAATATTTTCCCGAAGACAAAAACCTTCAGCTCCGCGCCGACGACGTCCGCCGCGAACGCGCCAAGAACGAACTGGATCAGGCGGTGGAACTCTATAAAAAGAACCCGTCCGACGCGATGAAGCAGCGGGTCGCCGCCGCGAAAAAGGGATTCGACGAGGCGACCCTGGCGCTGATCCTCCGCAAACTCGAGGCGAACCCCGGCGCGACCGCGGTCCATTTCGAATACGGGCAGTTCCTGATGGCCCGCGGCCAGTTCCGAGAGGCGATCGGCGAACTGCAGAAGGCGCAGCAGGACGATTCGATCAAAGCGCAATGCTTCCTGGCGATCGCCCGCTGTTTCGAGAAGATCAAGCAGTATAAGCTCGCCCTGACCCACTACGAAAAGTCGATCGAGGCGTTCGGAAAGAACATCGAGTCGGAAGACGGGAAGAGCGCCCTTTACGGCGGCGCGCTCCTGGCCGCCGGGCTCCGGCTCTATAAAAAGGCCGAAGGGATGCTCGAACGGCTCGCCGCGATAGATTTTTCCTATAAAAATGTCGCCCCCCTCCTAGACAAATTGGCCGAAAAGCTAAATAATAGTAGCCAAGAGTAATTTGCGGCCGGCCCGGAGTGGTACGCTCTTCCCCGGCCAGAGGGTCAACATTTTAAAGAATCTTTGAAAAACCATGCCGAATATTAAAAGCACCATCAAGAGAATGAGGCAAAACGAGAAGATCCGCCTTCGCAACCGCGCCGCGCGTTCGGTTGTCCGGAATCGGATCAAGAAGCTCATCCGCACCCTCAAAGAGGGCCAGGTTTCGGAAGCCGAATCGATGTTCCCGAAGGTCTGCAGCGCTCTCGATTCCGCCGCTTCGAGCCGGCTCTGGCACCCGAACACCACCAGCCGCAAAAAGTCGCGCCTTTCGAAGCTCATTCTCAAGACCAAGCAGGCTGCCAAGAGCTGAGCCTGAGTCCGGCCCCGCGCCGCGCGTGAAACGAATCAAGCGAGCCGACCGGTCCTGTTACGGGCCGATCGGTATCGCTTTTTTTGTGCCCGCGCGTTCGACGAAATACGGCCGCCGAACCGGCGGCTTTTCCCGGCGGGAACGGGAACTTTTCCGAGAACTTTTCCGAAACTCGGCGCGCGCCGAAACGGTTTAAAATTTTAAAATAAGTCGCGGGGAACGGGGAGCCGATCAGAGAAAATCGTCGTGCCGAATGATCCCCGATTCTTCTTCGACCTCGGCGTGGGTCTGCCACCGCCAGCGGCGGGGGGGGCGGCGCTTTTCTTCGCGGATCCCGTAACGGGTTTCGACGGGGAACCCGAAAAACTCTTTGATGCGGTCGAAGAACGTCTTCGGGAGGGGATACTCGATCTCGACGACTTGGTACGGCTTTTCTTCTTCGAGGTACATCTTGCGCATCGACTGCTTGGGGCCGAAATCTCCGCCGCAGACCGCGCAGGGCATTTTGCTCTTCTGTTCCCGTACCGCCGCGCCGCAGCCTTTGCAGACGCATCGGTATTCCCACGGGCCGTAACCGTAACTTTTCTCTTTCATACTCAAGATTATAGATACACCCTCCCGATTTGTCCAGTCTGAATAAGAAAAAGAGAACCTTTTTTGCGCTGAAAAAAGGACGTGCCGCCGCCGCGGGGAGGGTAAACCGCTCTTTACTCGTTTTGCGAAAATCGCTATAAACGCGGAGAAACCGATTCTCTCCGGGCCCGCCCGCGGGGGGATCCTGTCGATTCACGAAAAAACAAGGAGTGGAAAGAATGAGCCGGGGACACGCCGCCCGCTTAATGATAAACGTTTCGATCGGTCTGGCGGCGGGAATGCTGCTTCTTCTCTCGCCGGTTCGGGTTTCGGCACAGTACAGCTATCAGTCGATCATCTCTCCCGACGCGGCGGAAAAGAGCGTCGCGCCTCTTCCCGCTCCGCCGACGGCCGCCTCGCTTCCCGAGTATGACGCCGCGCCTCCCACCCCGTCGGCCGGACGCCCGCGCCGTCCCGAAGCGCAGCAGATCCCCGCGGCCGCGCCGGCTCCGCGCGCCCCGGCCAGAGTCGCGCAGGATGAGCGCCCCGAGAGCGGATCGTTCCGAACCGTCGTCAGAGAAGACGCCGCCTCGGCGCCCCAAACCGCGCCGGCTCCGACCGCAGCGGCCCAAACCGCCCCGGCCCGGCTTCCGGAAGACGACGCCCATTCCGGCCTGATCCCCGAAAACGCCAGCGACGGAACCCTTCCCCCGCCGGATGATTTCCGCATCTCGCCCGAAGAGGCGAAACTCCTGGATCAGTTCCTGGCGAAGTGGGAGGAGTTCGGCAGGAATATTAAAAAGGTGGCCTGCAACGTCACCTCGAAAGAGCAGGGGGGCGGCCTCTACGGCGAAGACCGCGACGTTCCCCTGTCGCACACCTACGGCGAGTTCAAGTTCATCGCGCCGAACAAGCTCCTCTACCACGTCCTCGGCGAGTTCACCTACGAAAAGGACGAAAACGGCCAGCGGAAACCGGAATACAAAAAGGGACTCGACGAAAAGAAGTTCGTCCTCGACGGGAAGAGCCTGACCGAATACGATTTCAAAAACCGCGTGGCGCTCGTCACCCCGATTCCCGAAGACCAGCAGAACAAAGACCTGACGATGGACGGGCCGATCCCGATCTTCTTTATCGCCAAGGCCGACAATCTGAAACGCCGCTTCTATATGAAGCTGATCACCAAACCCGAAAAGCAGGATTCGGAAGTCTGGATCGAGGCGTGGCCCCGCAAACAGAGCGACGCGCAGTCGTTTCAGCGGATCATCATCACGCTGCGCCTTTCCGACCTGCAGCCGTATTATATGAGGCAGTATCACACGAACGGCAAGAGCTATACCGAGCTGTGGTTCTCGGACATTTCGATCAACAAGGGGCTTTGGAACATCGAGTCGAAGGTCGATTTCGGCTGGAAAAAGGAAGAAGCGTCGCCGAGCCGCGTGAGCATGAGCGGGGAATAACGCAAGGGGAAAAGTTCGCGGAGGATCGGGAGCATGAACGAGATGACGCGGCGCCGCGCCGCCGGACTTCTGAGCGTTCTCTTTCTGTGGACCGCCGCGTTTCTGACGGCGGAGGAAGACGCGCCGCGCGCCGATAAGGTTTCGATGGCCGACGAGTCTTCGTACGACATGAAGATCTCGCCGCCGGTGATGTCGAGCCGCATCTATTACGAGGGGTCCGAGACGCTCGGCCGGGTCGGGCACGAAGCGATCCTCAAACGCGACATCTTCCATCAGATCCGCAAGTTCGCCTACATCGAATTCCTCCGCCAGAAGGACGAGGCGCCGGAAGAGGAAAAGGGGAGGTTCGACGAGAAGTACCGCCTCGCCCTGCAGCGCGAGTTCCTCGCCAACGAGCATTTCTACACGCAGGTTCTCGAAGAATATATCTGCCAGCTCCTCTTCTACAACGACTACATCGTCTCGAGGTCGAAAGACGAAATCGAAGAGCAGAAAAAGGCGCTCGATAAGGCGTTCGACAACGAGTACCTGCCGACCCTTCTCGAACAGATGCACTGCGAGACCCGGGACGAGCTGGAAGACCTCTTTAAGGAG
>CACXFR010000083.1 GCA_902766935.1 uncultured Planctomycetota bacterium
GCGCGAACTCGTTGTAGAAATCGCAGACCTCTTCGGGCGAGACGCCCGGCGCGGCGCGCTGCGCTTCCAAAAGCTTCATTCCTTCGGAGTAGAGCTGCATCGCCCGAACTCGATCCCGTTCGGAGGAATCGACCGTCCGGTTGCTCCCCAGTCCGACCCCGCGGCAGAATTTGCCGTCGATGAGCGATCCGAACGAGTTGAGCGCCGAATACTCCCGGGCGGCCGCGGCCAGAACGCGCCAGTCCCGGGGATGGGATTTCACCGCTTCTTCGAGAAAGACGTCGATCTCTTCCGTCCGGCCGAGCTGTTCCAACGCCGCGCAGGAGAGTTCGATCGCGCGGGAAAGGGAGGGGGAGTCCGTCTCGGGGGCGAGAACCCACGGCCGGAGGAGATTCAGCGCGTCGGAATAAAGCGCGTCTTCCGAGATCATCTTTTCGCATTCGGCAACGGGATCGGTTCCGGAAGGGGAAGAACTTTGAACGTTCGACGACGATTCCCCGCCGGGAGAGGGTTCCTGACCGAAGATATCCTTCGTGCCGAATGAGACGGCGGAGAGAAGGGAAAGGAGAAAGAATACGGCGGTCAGCAAGCGGGGTTTCCGGGACATGGTTCGGCCTGTGGTGTTGAGAGTCAAATGATCCGCGAACATTTTCAGTATTTCCGCCATTTTAACAAAAAACTCACTCCGATGCCAGTTAGACTTTTTTTCCGACCCGTAACCTCGCGCGGTTCTTTCGGAATCGGAATCTTCCCCCGGTACGGTTGCCGCCCGTTCCGTTTTGTTGCGTCCGAATCGCTCGACGCGCCGACCGCGCCGCACAAGGCTCTCCCTTTCGCTTTCGGGAGGGATGGGGTAAAATAGGGGGACGCCGCGCCGCGCTTCTTTCGGCGCCGCCGCGGCGATATTTCCCGCTCAACCGACCAACCGAGATAACAATGGGGAGTCTGTCCATGTCGTTTTCGTTCGACGCCGGGTTTCCGACGACGCGTCTTCGCCGTCTGCGCTTTCATCCTCTGGTCCGCCGCCTGGCCCGGACGGTGTCCCTCTCTCCGGAAAAGTGGATTCTTCCCCTCTTTGTCAAGGACGGAGAGGAGTCGGTCCCGATCGCGTCGATGCCGGGTCAGTCGCAGCTGACTCTGTCCGATCTCCGCGCCAAGGTCGGCCGGCTCAAAGAACTCGGGATCGGCGGGGTCATTCTCTTCGGAATCCCGAAAACCAAGGACGCCGTCGGCAGCGACGCCATGAGCGACGAGGGGATCATCGCCCGCGCGGTGAAATGCGCCAAAGACGCGGTGGGAGATGAGCTTCTGATCATCACCGACGTCTGTTTCTGCGAATATACCGATCACGGGCATTGCGGCGTTATGAAAGAGGTTTCGGGCGGTCGCTGGGAGCTTGACAACGACGCCACGCTCGAAAATCTGGTGAAGCAGACTCTCGTCCACGCCCGCGCGGGGGCCGATATGGTCGCGCCGAGCGGAATGATCGACGGGATGATCGGCGCGATTCGAAAAGGATTCGACGAGAACGGGTACGCCGACCTGCCGATCATGAGCTATGCCGCGAAATACGCCAGCGCGTTCTACGGTCCGTTCCGTGACGCCGCCGAAAGCGCGCCGCGCTTCGGCGACCGGCGGAGTTATCAGATGGATCCGGCGGCCGATTCGGGGCAGGCTCTGCGCGAGGTGGCGCTGGATCTGCGCGAAGGAGCCGATCTGATTATGGTCAAACCGGCGCTTCCGTATCTCGACGTCGTCGCGAAGGTCAAAGCGAATTTTCCGGGGGTTCCGCTGGCCGCCTATCACGTTTCGGGCGAGTTCAGCATGATCAAGGCCGCGGCCGCCGCCGGATGGATCGACGAAAAGCGGATCGTTCTCGAGTCGCTCAATTCGATCGCTCGGGCCGGAGCGGAAATCATCCTGACCTATTACGCGGAGGAAGCCGCCGCCTGGCTCTGAATCGGGGCGGGGGAATCGTTTAGCAGATGTCGGACGGTCTTAATACAACACTCTTTATAGTACTGTCGGTCTACGCGGTGATGGGAGTCGGCGCCTTGTGCGGTAAGGTCGGCTGGCTCAATCCACGGACGCGGAAAGATCTCCTGGCGATCGTTATCAACGTGCTGATCCCCTGTATGATCGTTAAGAACGTCCTGATGAACCCGGTTTTCAAGGATCCGAAAAATCTTTACGGTCCGCCCCTGGTCGGCTTTTCGATCATCCTGGCGAGCGTGATTCTGGGCTGGATTGCGGCCAAGGCGCTCCCGGTCGGACTGACGACGCTCGACAACACCAAAAAGATCGGCACCTTCGCCGCCTGTCTGGGGATGCTCAATTACGGCTACGTTCCGATCCCGCTGATCGAACGGCTCTTCCCCGCCGACGGCGGGGTTCTGGGGGTCCTCTTTGTACAGAACGTGGGGACGGAGTTCGCGCTTTGGACCGTCTGCGTCTTTTCGTTTTTGGGACGGTTCGACAGCAAGACGGTCAAGAGTCTCTTTAACGTTCCGGTCCTGGTGATCGTCGGTTGCCTCCTCTTCGACATTTTCGAGCCGACGCGGCACCTCCCGTTCACATGGCGGTACGCGTTCGGACACTACAGACTGAACGTTCTTTTCTGGACGCCGATCAATATGCTCGCGGCCTCGGCGATTCCCCTTTCGCTGCTGTGCGTCGGCGGGGCGATCGCCGAAGAGTTTCATCTGAGCGATTTCGTCGAGGATATCGGCAGGACGCTCCGCGTTTCGCTCGTTTCGATTTTCTTCCGCCTTTTGGTCTTTCCCGTCCTGATCCTTCTGGCGGCGAAATACCTTCCGATTTCGCGCGAGGCGAAGATCGTGACGGTGATCTACGCCGCGATGTCGTCGGCCACGTTCCCGATCGTCCTGGCCGAAACGTACGGCGGCGACGTCAAGACCGCCCTTTTGACTTCGCTGAGCAACTCGTTTGCGGCGATCGCGACGACCCCGTTTTGGATCGTGGCGGGGCTGAAATGGGCGGGCATCTAAAAGCACGCAGAAAGGATTCGAAAAATGACGATAAGACTTCTGGGCGCCGCTTTCGATATGGACGGTCTGATGTTCGAGACCGAAAGCGTCTACTATAAGGCCGCCGAGGTTCTCCTGGGCCGGCGGGGATACCCCTATACCGACGAACTCTGCCGAGACGTGATGGGGCGCCCCCCCCGCTACTGTTTCGAAAAGTTCATCGAGACATACGGCCTGAAAGAGAGCTGGGAAGAACTTTCCGACGAGTCGGAAGAGATCTTCCTGGAAATCCTTAAAGAGGGATACGAGATGATGCCGGGACTTCCCGAGCTTCTCGATCGGCTGGAGGCCTGCCGGATTCCGAAATGCGTGGCGACGAGCAGTTCGCGCCGGGTGACCGACGCGGTTCTGGCGAAAGGGAACCTGAAAGAACGGTTCTCCTTCGTAATCACCTCGAACGACGTCACCCTCGGAAAACCGGATCCGCAGGTCTACCTGACCGCCGCGCGGCGGCTGGCTGTCCCCCCCCGGAACCTGATTGTTTTTGAGGACAGCAGCGCGGGGATCGAGGCCGCCAAGCGGGCCGGCGCGGTCTGCGCCGCCCTCCGCGCCGAACATAACAGTGAAGTCGATCTTTCGCGTGCCGATCTGGTGGTCGAGACCCTCGCCGACCCGCGGATCCTTTCCCTTCTCGCGCCGGTCTGACGCGGCGGCCGGTTCCGGCGCGCGAAACGGAAACACAATTGAGCAGGAACAGATATCTATGCCGACCGACGTTAACATTACCCTGACGCTCTTTCTGATGATTCTGGGCGCGGCGATCCTGATTACGGGAGGAGAGACCTTTGTGCGCGGCGCGACGCGGATCGCGGCGATCCTCCGGATCCCGACGTTGATCGTCGGACTGACGATCGTCTCGGCGGCGACGAGCGCGCCGGAACTTTCGGTCTCGCTCACCGGCGTTCTCGGAAAAACGCCGAATCCCGACATCGCCGTCGGGAACGTCGTCGGGAGCAACATCGCCAACATCCTGCTGATACTGGGGCTTTCGGCGTTCGTTCGGCCGCTGGCCGTCTCCAGCGGCCTGACGAAGCGGGAGATCCCGATGATGATCGCCTTTTCGTTTCTTTTGTGGGGGATCGGTCTCTTTTCGGTTCGGCCGGGGAACGGCGCCGGGCCGCTTCACCGGTTCCCCTTCGGGGCCGGTCTCTTTTTTGTTGCGCTTCTGATCGGTTACAACGTCTTCATCGTCAAAGAGGCGCAGCGCCGGAGGAACAGGGAGATCGCCGGACAGATTGCCGAACAGACCCAGACGCGCGAAAAACTTCCGGGCGGATTCACCGGACTTTTCGTGGCGTTTCTCTTTCTCGCCGCGGGGCTCGTTATGCTGGTTTTCGGGTCGAACCTCTTCGTGACCGAGGCGAAAATCGTCGCCGCGTACTGCGGGGTCAGCGAATTGGTGATCAGTCTGACGATCCTGGCGGTCGGCACCTCGCTCCCCGAACTGGTCGTCGGCTTGGTGGCGGTCGCGCGGGGAAACGTCGACATCGCGGTCGGCAATGTGGTCGGGAGCAACATCTTTAATCTGCTCGGCATCCTGGGAATCACCGCGGCCGCGGCGGGGGGGCTCGTGATCTCAAACCAGGCGCTGGTTTACGACATTCCGATCATGTGCGCCACGTCCCTGCTGGGGGGGTATTTTTGTATTACGGATAAAAAACTTTCGCGCTGGGAAGGCGCCGTCCTTCTCTTGGGATACGCCGGCTACCTCTTCTTCCTGGCCAACCGCGGCTGAGCGTCCGTCGTCGATCCTCCGAAGTCCGAATCGGCGTCCCTTGCCTTGACAAGCGGCGTCCGTTTTCCGATACTTGTATTCGCTGACCGCGGAGCGATTCTCTCCGCGGGACGAAACGAGAAAGGAGCGATTTGATGAAACCGATCAGTTTTTTACGCGCCGGCGCGTCGGCCGCGCTTTTTCTTTTTGTCTGCGGACTCGCCGCGGCGCGCGACGCCGCGCCTCTCCCTTCGCCGGTCAAGGATCCGGCGCGGGTGACCCTGGCCGGGGACTGGCAGATCAAAGTGACTTACCGCGGCAAAGAGGAGACTTTTGATATCGCCCCGCCCGAAACGGTGCATGTCGTCGACGAGGAGTATTCGACGCTCGACCCCTTTAACGCAAACGGCCAATTCTGGCATCGCGCGACGGTGATCAAACCGCTGGCCGCCGACGAATGCTCGGTCGAGAATTCCCTCGTTCCCGGAACGCTCGTCGCCTCGCTCACGCCCGGAGGGGAGCCGCTCAGTCCGAACGTCGACTACATTCTTGACGAGGTGAACGCCAACATCGGTTGGAAAGAGGGGGGGAAGATCGGTCCCGAGACTCCCGTCTATCTCTCGTACGATTACATTCCGATGCGGATCGATTCGGTTGTGTATGCCGAACACAAAATGAAACTCGTCCCCGGCGCGCCCCACGCGGTCACGCCGACGCCTCCCGCTCTTTCGGAAGGGGAAACCCGGCTGGCGAACGTCTTCGTTTCGAGCGCGACCCAAGGGCGCCTGACCGACGAAAACCTCTATCCGATCCTCGACGACGGCGCGCTCCGTATTCCGCAGAAAGCGGTTGCCAGGAAGCTTCTGCCGAAAACGTGGGAAAAACTCCACAGCGGCGAGCCGCTCAAAATCCTCGCCTGGGGGGACAGCGTGACTGAGGCGGGCTATACGAGCGAAGAGAACCGGTGGCAGAGCGTCTTTGTCCGTCGTCTTCGCGAGCGGTTCCCCAACTCCAATATCGAGCTGGTCTCGCGGGGATGGGGGGGACGCACGTCGATGGATTTTCTGGCCGCGGCGCCGGGATCGGAACACAACTTTCAGGAAAAGGTCCTGGACGAGAGGCCGGATCTCGTCGTTTCGGAATTTGTGAACGACAGCAGCTGGTCTGTCGAACAGCTCGAGGCCGTCTATCCGAGGCTGAAAAAGGATTTCGACGCGATCGGCGCCGAATGGATCATCGTCGGTCCGCACTACATCCGTCCGAACTGGATGGGACTTACCTCGCAGAAAAACATCGACGACGATCCGCGCCCCTATACGGCGTATATCCTCCGGTTCGGGGAGGAGAACAACGTTCCCGTCGCGGAAACCCAGGTTCTCTACGGCCGGCTCTGGCGGCAGGGGATCCCCTATCAGACGCTGATGGAAAACAACATCAACCACCCGAATCCGTACGGGCTTTCCCTTTTCGGCGACGCTTTGATGGCTCTCTTCGGGAAGGAGTGAGAGGAAAACGCGCGGGGGATAAAAAAACGCAATCCGAAAGGATTGCGTTTTTTTATCGACCTTATGCCGAACGCCGGGTCAGTCGGCGTACCACTTCTCACCGGCGAAGGCGAGACTGACCGCGTCAAGTTCGGCGTCGAGCGCCGTGCCGTTCTGAACAGCTTCCCACGGGTTGATCGAGATGCCGCCGGTCACCGAAACGGCCGCTTTCCCGCCGATCTGACGCGAGAGGGAGAATCCGGGAACCTTGGCCGGCGCGGGAAGGGGCGAGGCGGGGAAGACCGCCTCGTCGGTCAGGTCGGCCAGCGAGAGCCCCGATTTCTCGGGAAGGTGTTTGGCGTAGATGACCGCCGCGCAGAGAGCCAGCTCCATGCAGTTCTTCGCTTCGGCAAAGACGGGGACCGCCGCGGCGACCTCGTCGTAGCGCTTGCTCATGTTGGCGGCCCACCTGGCGGCCTGGACGTCTTTTTTGCCGCCGGCCCTGCGCGAGCCGTCCGCGGCGAAGTGTTCGCGTTCGGTCAGCGTTTCGACTCCCATATCGGAGAGCTTCCAGGTGAGGGAATCGGTTCCGTGATAGATCTTGTTGTAGACGGGGGAGATCCAGAACCGCTGTCCGTAATTGGCCGTGCCGCTGGCCTTGATCGACTCGAAGTAGCTGGGGAAGTTTTTGATCGGAACCGTTTCGTAGCCGAGGCTGATCGTCTTTAGGGAGTAGTCGGCGGCGGCCAGAACCGCGGCGACGCGGCTGTCGGCGGGGATCCCGGTGAACGTGACGTCCATCAGACCGATCGCCTCTTCCCGTTCGGCGTCGGTCGCCAGGGCGCCGAGGTCGGCGACGGCGGCGATTCCTTCCGGAGTCGGGTCAATCGAACAGGTGATCACTTCCGGCGTCTCGGTATTCCAGGAGCGGAGAATCGTCAGGAGATCTTCGAGCCGGAAGATCGGCTTTCCCGATTCTTTGCCGACGATTTCCCCCGTTTCGGAGACGGTCCACCCTTCGGCCGGCCCGGCGATGTAGATGTCATGCTCTTCGGGAACCGCCGCGACATAGTCGATCCCGGTCAGCCCTCCCAGGAAAAGAATCGAGTCGGGAATCGGGCGGTCGTTGGCCAGACACGAACGAACCTCGGCCGAAAGACGGCGGAGCGAAATCTTCCGCAGCGGGGTCGGAGCGTCGAGGTCGGCGGGGATTTCGGCCAGGAGGGAACGAACCCGTTCGGCCATTTTCTGCGACGCTTCGGTCGGCGCGGTGCGGACGACGCGGTCGGCGTCGATCGAAAAACCGCCGACCGCGGAGCGATACCCCCAACGGTAGTACTCGCGGGCGCCGTAGTCCTCGTAGTCGCCGTAGCCGCCGCTGCCATAATTGCCGCCGCTGTAGCTGCCGCCGCGGCTGCCGCTTCGGTTGCTACTGTTGTTCCGGCTGCTGTTGTTGCGGTTATAGTTTTGGGAGAAGAGCGGCGTCCCCGCCGTCATAAAGACGACGGCGATGAGGAGAACGCCCCACCCGAAGAGGCGGCTCTTTGAGTGTGGCAGAAACGTTCGCATCATGGCATATCCCTTATGGCTGAATGAACCTTTTGATTCCGGCGGTCGACCGGGGAATTCGCCCGGCGCCGGGAGGGGGGATCGATTCTGGATCGAACAGAATCACCCCATTATGCTAATCCTACATTCATCCTTGCCTAAAATCAAGTACTTTGCCTATTTTTACGGCGAAATAACCCGATTTCTTCATCCGTTTGTGCCGTTTAGCCCGATTAAGGTTTTCGGGAGGGAGAACAAAATCCCTGTGGAGAAAACATGATAACGCTTTATCTATTTTGCTTATTTTTCCCGTTCTAACGTTTGTGCGTGACAGCTGAAAATTTTCGGTTTTTTTTTGATTTTTCACCTCCGTTATGCTTGAAACGGAGAAATTTATAGTATAATCTAGGGTGTTGTATTGTGGCAAAATACGTGGGATTTTGTATTTTTATAAATTTTTGTTAGTTTTGCGTTACGCAAAAACCCAACATCAGAAGGAGTTTGTGTATGTCTATTTTTAATTTTTTCCGCAATGCTCAAAGCGGTCTCGGCATGACCTCCAAAAAGAGCCTGGAACATCGCCGTTTCCGACTTGAGAATCTCGAGGAGCGTACGCTTCTCGACGCCGCTCCCTGGTCTACCGGCGACGAGGGCGATCCTCCCGCGGTCACGACGATGATCGTCGTGACCGACGCGGTTCCCGTTGTCACAGAGGTCGACAATCCTTCGGCGAGCGTCGGCGACGGAGTGAACGTCATCACCGAGGCCAAGCCCAACGATACGATCTACGTTTCGGTTTACGCCAAGAGTACCGATCCTTCCGCCGGTATTCAGGGCGGTTACGTTTCGCTCTACTATGACTCGACCGGGTTCACGGCGGGCGCGTACACCCCCAGCGCGATCTTCCCCCAGGATACGATCAACAACGGTTACGAGTACTCGACCAGCGAGTACATCTCGGCCTTCGGCGGCAATCCGGTCGGCATGACCGACGCTTACGGCTATACGCAGTGGGCGCTGGTCGGGACCAACGCGTTCACCGCCACGACGGCAGGCGATTACCAGTTTTCCGACGGGATGGCACGGAACGCCAAGGGCGCCGAGAAATACTCCTGGAACCTGATCCGCGAAGACTACCCGACTACGTTCAATCAGGAAGTCGAGTTCACCTCGATTTCGTTCTCCGTCAAAGACGACGCCCCGACGGGCGCTGCGATCGAGACGGCGATTTCGGTTTCGTACGACATTCCTACGGCGACCGAAATTGACGAGGTCACCACTCTGAGCGAAGTCAACGTCGGCGACACGATCTAC
>CACXFR010000084.1 GCA_902766935.1 uncultured Planctomycetota bacterium
CGGCGAGGCCGGGCAGCCGAAACGACGATCGCGAGAACCGCCCTCCGCGGCTCGCGGCCAGATTTTTATGAGAAGACTATGGTGAAGAAAACCTCCGAAGAACCCGTGGCCAAGCCGGTCAATCCCCCGAGCCCGCCCCGTCCTCATTCCCCCAACGACAAGAGCCCCGATCTGCGCAAAGGGGTGCCGGAAGGGCTTTGGATTAAGTGTCCCGGCTGTCTGGCGACGATCTTCCGCAACGAGGCGCTCAAGCGGCTCGACGTCTGTCCCGAATGCGGCTACCACTGGCCGGTTCCGGCGCAGCAGAGGATCGCCCAGATCATCGACGAGGGGACGTTCGAAGAATGGGACGCCGACCTGGTGCCGGGCGACCCCCTTTCGTTCGTCGACCGGCGTTCCTACGTCGACCGCGTCAAGAGCGACCAGGCGGCGACGGGCCTGAAAGACGCCGTGATCACCGGTACCGGGCGGATCCGCGCGCGCAAGGTCGCGATCGGCGTGACCGACTCGCGGTTCATTATGGGGAGCATGGGATCGGTCGTCGGCGAGAAGCTGACCCGCGCCGCCGAACGCGCCGCCGAGACGGGGCTTCCCCTGATCATCATTTCCGGTTCGGGGGGCGGGGCGCGGATGCACGAGGGGATCCTTTCGCTGATGCAGATGGCCAAGGTGAGCGCCGCGCTGGCGCGCCTTCACGAGGCGGGGGGGCTCTTCATTTCGGTCATGACCAACCCGACGATGGGGGGCGTGGCGGCGAGTTTCGCGTCGCTGGGCGATCTGATCTTCGCCGAACCGAAAGCGCTGATCGGATTCGCCGGACCGCGCACCATCAAGGCGACGATCAAAATCGAGCTGCCGAAAGGGTTCCAGACGAGCGAGTTCCTTCTGGAACACGGATTTATCGACCGAATCGTGAACCGGGGCGATCTCAAAAGCGAGCTGGCGCGGGCGATCGACTACTGCAATAAGTGACATTTCGCAAAGGACACCGATGAGCGACAGAAAAAAGATTGACGGCATTATCGAAAAGGGGGAAAAACTTCTGGGCGAGGGGAAAGCCGCCGAAGCCGTCAAGCTCTACGACGACGCGATCGATAAGAACCCGGACAGCGCCCGGCTCTACGTGGCGCGGGGGAACGCGCATTTCTGCGATCGGAACTGGCGGTTCGCCTGCCGCGACTACACCATCGCCGTCCGGATGGACCCCGACAGCGCCGAGACGTTCTTTTCGCTCGGTCTGGTCACCTTTTTGATGGACGCGCCCGACACCGCGCTCAAATGCTATACGCGCGCCGTCGAACTCAAGCCCGACTACGCCGATGCATATTACAACCGCGGCGTGGTCTACGACGAGATGGGAATGTACCTCACCGCGTCGGAGGACTACACCAAGGCGATCGAACTCAATCCCGAGATGACCGCCGCGTGGAACAACCGCGGAAACGACTGGGTCGATATGGAAGATTACGAAAACGCCCTGGCCGATTTCAACGAGGTGATCCGCCTTAACCCCGAGCGCGAGAAGGCGTACGGCAACCGCGGCTACGTTCGGCAGAAACTCGGCGACATCGAGGGTGCGCTCGAAGATTACGCCAGGGCGCTCGCGTCGGATCCGGAAGACTGCGGAACGCTCGCCAACCGCGGGCGTCTCTATATGGAACAAAAAGACTATCGGGCGGCGATCGGGGACTTTTCGGAACTGATCCGCCTGGCTCCGATGAACCCCACGGCGTACGAGCTCCGCGCCGAGGCCCTCGAGGCGCTCGGCGACGCGGACGCCGCGGCCGACGATCGGAAAAAGGCCGAGGCGTTCGGAAGCCGCGTCGGGAAGGACGGCGGCGAGGACGGCGGGCACGACCATTCCTGCGGCTGCGCAGACCACGACGATGAACGCGGCGGCTGCACCCCCGACGGGCCGTGCGATGAGTAAAAAGGGGAAGAAGGACAGCTCGCGGAAACTGCGGGTCGAGTTCAAAAGGAACCGTTCTTCCCGCACCCGCGAAAAGGACTGGACGCAGCGCTACCGCGGCGGGTCGGCGTCGGCCGAAAGTTCTTCCGAAAGCGAAGACGCCCTTTCGGGGGAACGGGTCAGCGGCAAAGGCGACCTCGTTCGAAAGCGCACCGTCGTCGGTTCGGTTCTGCCGACCGAAAACGCGTCGGGGGAACGGGGCGATTTCCGCGTTCTGCCCGACGTGAGCGCCAGACCGACCCTTCCCGGCCGAGTCGTCGCCGTGCACGGGCTCTATTCCCGCGTCGAAGAGGAAAAGACGGGCCGGATATACACATGCGCGACGCGGCGCATTCTGAAAACCCTTTCGACCGAGCAGCGTCAGGTCGTCATCGTCGGCGACCGCGTCCGGTTCCGCGCCGCTTCGGACGACGAGGGGATCATCGAACGGATCGAGCCTCGGTTCGGCTCCCTTTCGCGGACCAGCCGCGGCAGAAAGCACGTTCTTGTCACCAACGTCGATCAGGCGCTGATCGTGGCGAGCGCCGCCGAGCCGGGGATCAAGCCGAATCTGATCGACCGGCTTCTGGTCACCTGCGGCCGCGCGGGAATCGCACCGGTCATACTCGTCAACAAATTCGACCTTGTCGACCCGGCGGAACTGATGCCGCTGTTCGGCGTCTACGCGCAGATGGGATACAAGGTGATCCCGACCAGCGTCAAAACCGGCTACGGGATCGCGCGGGTCAGACGCCTTCTTGCCGGCCGCGAAAGCGTGGTGGTCGGCCAGAGCGGGGTCGGCAAATCGTCGCTTCTCAACGAAATCGAGCCGGGTCTGGACCTTCGCACCGCCGAGGTGAGTCTCGAAAATCAGAAGGGACGCCACACGACGACCTCCGCCGAGCTGCTCCGCCTTTCGTTCGGCGGGTATGTGGTCGACACGCCGGGAATCCGCCAGTTTATGCTCTGGGACATTATTTCCGAAGAGGTGATGGCGTATTTCCGCGACCTCTGCCCCTACGAGAATCTGTGTAAATTTTCGGACTGCACCCACACGCACGAAAACGGCTGCGCGGTGAAAGACGCCGTCGCCGACGGCCGGGTCGACGCCCGGCGGTACGCCAGTTATCTGTCGATCCGCGCCGGCGAGATGGTCGACGACTGACGGACGCGGAGGAACAACCGATGCGATTTTTTGAGTTTCTGCGGGCTCTGGCGAGCGAACTGACGACCGGTCGGAACGAAGACCCGAGCGTCGTGCCGCGCAGGGACCGCGCGTTCCGCGCCCCCCGCGCGAAAGACGAGCTCGGCCGGGCGGGGGAAGAACTCGCGGCGGCGCGTTTTAAAAAGGAGGGGTGGAAGATTCTCGAACGGAACCTTTCCCTTCCGTCGTGCGAAATCGACATCGTTGCCCGCGACGGGGGAAACCTCGTTTTCGTCGAGGTCAAAACGCGGCGCCGGCGCGGCTATACGGATCCGTACGAAGAGGTTCCCGAAGTCCGGCGGAACCGGATGCGCCGCGCGGCGGGCGAGTATCTTCGATGGCGCGGACTCGACCGCGAGACACCCCTCAGGTTCGACATCGCGATGATCGTCTGGCCCGAAGGGGAAGCGCCTCTTTTCGAGCATATCAAAGACGCGTTTTAACTTTTTCCCTTACCGGCACCGCGCGCGGGCCGCTTCGAGCTGCCGGGCGTTGATCGGAACGAACTCTCCCGGTTCGGGAAGGGCGGGGAAGAGGATTTCGATCATCCGTTTCTGAAGCGCAGCGACCGACTCGGGCCGAAAGACGCTCGTCTCGACGAGGCCGTTCCGTTCGGCCGGCGCGGTCTCCCAGAATCGGTTCCGCGTTTCGCGCGGCAGATCGCACTTGTTCAGCACCAGGAGGGAAGGGGGTCCGCCGGGCGTAAGAATTCCCCCCGCCGCGCGCAGGGCGCGGGTGAACTCGCCGATCGGGTCGGCTTCCGGCGCGGCGACGTCGTAGACGGTCAGAAGGAGCCGCGCGTCTTTCAGAAGGGGAATGATCCGGTCGATTCCTTCTTTTTCGAGCACGCCGGGTTTCTCCCGCACCCCGGCGGTATCGCTGAGGAGGAGAGGGAACCCGTCGATCACCGTCGCGGCCGAGACGGCGTCGCGCGTGGTTCCGGCCATCGGGTCGACCAGCGCGCGGTCGAATCCCAGAAGGGCGTTCAGCAGCGAACTCTTTCCGGCATTGACCGGGCCGATCAAAACGACGCGCGGCGGCTCGTAGAGCGCGCGGCCGACCCGCGCCAGGAGTTCGACGCGGCGGCCGAGCGCCCGGCGCGCCTCGCCGTTCAGCGTCGCCGCCTTTTCAAAGAAGCGGTCGGCCGCGCCGGCGTTCTGCTCGAGGAGAAGGCGCGCCTCGCGTTCGGTCCGCGCGTAGGGAAGAAGGCGCATCGCCTCGGCGCGAAAGTCGGGAACCTTGTCCCCCGGCCCGTCCCACCGGGGCGCCTCGTCGATCCGGAGCGTTCCTCCCGCGCCGGTCAGGCGCCGGATGATCGCCGAACGGATCGCGCCGCCGCCGTGGGAGTGAATTTCAAGTTCCGTCGGGGAAACGGCGCGGACGAGAACCTCTTCGTGCAGATCCTGACCGAGAGAAAAATGCCCGAAGATCGGGCGGTGCCGGCGCGACGCCAGATCTTCGGCGGTCGGCGCGCGGCCGTTTTTGAAGGTGAACAGGGCGCGGAACGCCTCTTCGGCGCCCGGGCCGGAAATGAGAAGGCTCCCGATTCCGCCGCGGCCGTCGGGGGTGAGCGGAACGATTGAAAACGGCTCAGGCACGCTCTTCGGGCTCCTCGTTCTGCGCGGAGTCGGCCGCCTCTTCCGTCTTTTCACCGGCCGGTTTTAGGGCGAAATCCGGCACGCCTTCGCTCTCCCGGAGAATCGGGCGGAGGCGGCGCATCGGCTCGGCCGACCCGGTTTCGATCACGTCGAACGCGACCCCGTCGAGGTTCCTGCGCAGGATCAGATAGAGGGCGACCCCGGCGTAACAGACGTAGCCGAAAAGGAACCCGTAGGGGAGCATGACCGTCGCCGCCCACCATGCGAGGGACCAGAGGTTGCCGGAAATCATCACGTCGGCGCTAAGGCCGCTCAGGTTGAAGACCTTGACGACCCAAATCAGAACGATCACGCCTCCTTTCAGGATGAAGAACCCCGCCGCGCCGAAGAGGGAGGCGAGGGCGATGTAGAAGAGGGTGTGGAACGGCCGCTGAAAGATATAGGCGAAAACCCGCGAAAAAGCGTCGAACGCGTCGCACTTATCGACCGCCACCGCCGCGGGGAGCATCGGGAAGGCGAGGAGGAGTCCGACGCCTATCAGGACGGAAAACCAGGCGATTCCCAGCAGAACGGGGGTGCCGTGCGTGAAGAACCAGAACGTTTTTTCGGCCATACTGACCAGCGTGAGCGCGAAGATCAGTCCCAGAAGGGGAATCGCGGCCGCCCCGGCGAGGGAAGAGTATCGGCTCAGGGCGAATCTCAGTCCTTTTCCCAGCGGGACGCGTTCGGTCGTCACCAGGCGCACCGCGCCCCGCCGCGCCAGGAAGAGCCACAGAAAGAGGGCCGTCAGGCAGAAGACGACAAGTCCGATCGTGACCGGTAAGGCGCGGCAGCTGAAGGGGCAGGCGAGCGATTTAAAGAGGAGAACCGAAAAATCGCCCGTGGCGGGAGAACGGCCGGTCAGCGCCATCAAAAGGAGGATCAGGAACGTTCCCGCGGCGATCGGCCCGACCCGAAACGCGAGGGTCAGGGCGCGGAAGAAGAGGGTTCCGGGAAAGAGTTCCTGCCAGTCGATGCGGCGGATCGTCCCCCGGTCTAAGTCTTCAATGGTTTTCATCGGTTTCCCACCCTTCGCCGATCTGCTGATCGTCTTCTTCGTCTTTGTCGGAA
Source organism: uncultured Planctomycetota bacterium (assembly GCA_902766935.1). Classification (GTDB taxonomy): domain Bacteria; phylum Planctomycetota; class Planctomycetia; order Pirellulales; family Thermoguttaceae; genus RUG695. The sequence goes on from CACXFR010000084.1 coordinate 5,861, forward strand.
AGAAAGGGGTACTTCTCGTCGAGCCAGCGCCCCAGGTCTATCGTTTTACAGCGGTCCGAGCAGAACGGAAGGGAGGATTCGGCGTCCTTCGGTTCGAACTCGCGCCCGCAAATCGGACATTTCATTTTCGGATTCTCTTCTTTTGAGGCGCCCGTCCGTCGGTTTTCCCGAAAAGGGCGCGCGGGGGAAATCGCGCCTATTTTACCCCGGGAAAGCGGCTTCGTCAATGAAACGCTCCCGGCCGCGCCGGGCCGTTTTCGGCGCCGGGGGGCGGGCGTTTCGGCCGCTCCCCCCCTTCCCCTATAGGGGATTATACATTATTATAGTAAAGGAGTGATTATATCTTCCCACGGGGCGCAGTAGCCGTCTCGTGGGGCTTTCGTTCATCAAAGTAAATGCTAAGAGGAAGAAAATGCGCCGTCTTTTTATCGCCGGTAACTGGAAGATGAATATGAAACTTGATTCCGCCAAGGCTCTCGCCGCGGGTCTGAAGGCCGAGGCCGCCGGGGTCGACGAAGTCGATATCGCCGTCTGCCCCCCGTTCCTTTATGTTCCGGCGGTCGCCGAGATCCTGAACGGTTCGAATATCGGCTACGGCGCGCAGAACGTCTATTTTGAGAAAGCGGGCGCTTTCACCGGCGAAATCGAAACCGCGATGCTGACCGACTTCGGCTGCAAGTACGTCATTCTGGGCCACAGCGAACGCCGCCACATCATGGGCGAGTCGAGTGAACTGGTCAACAAAAAGGTTCACGCCGCGCTGGCCGCCGGCCTGACCCCGATCGTCTGCGTCGGCGAACTTCTTTCCGAACGCGAAGCGGGCGTCACCAGCCAGGTCAACCGCCGTCAGTTCGACGGTTCCTTCTCGGGCGTTTCGGCCGAAGATATGAAAAAGTGCGTCATCGCCTACGAACCGGTCTGGGCGATCGGTACCGGTAAGGTCGCCACTCCCGACCAGGCTCAGGAAGTCCATGCCGATCTGCGCGCCCTGATGACCGAGCGCTACGGCAAAGAGGTCGCCGACGTCGTCCGCATCCAGTACGGCGGGAGCGTCAAGGCGAACAACGCCCAGGAACTCCTTTCGAAGCCCGATATCGACGGCGCGCTGGTCGGCGGCGCTTCGCTGAAGGTCGACGCCTTTATGGGGATCATCAACGCCTGCCGTTCGATCAAAAAGTAACATTCCGAAAGGCCGAGACGCCGTTCATTTCACGAATCAATTTTTTCACAGAGGAAAAGTGAAAGCATGATTTCTGTTTTACAGACGCTCCTGTTCGTCTTCATGGTCTTTCTGATGCTCTTTATGCTCCTGATCATCCTTCTCCAGAGAGGAAAAGGGGGAGGATTGGTCGGCGCCTTCGGCGGCATGGGGGGGAACAGCGCGTTCGGAGCCAAATCGAGCGACGTCTTCATGCGGATCACCATCTGGACGGCCATCATCTGGTTCGTCCTTTGTATAGCGGGCGGCTACATCTTCAAGAAGACCAGACAGGGCACCCTCTTGGCGCCCGAAGCGCCCGTCGCCGCGCCCGCCGCGCCCGCTGACGGCGCGCCGACCGCCGAGCCGGCCGCTCCGGCTGCTGACGCCGC
>CACXFR010000085.1 GCA_902766935.1 uncultured Planctomycetota bacterium
AAACTCGGATCGCTAATTTCGGGATCGGGGGCCGGATCTTCTACTGGTATGCCGGACGCGACTCTGTCTCCAAGTATTTCTACATCCACGATACCCATCTGAAAAACGGCTATCTGCCCGATATCGTCGGCGAACTGAAAAGGAAAGCGCCGGAAGTCTTCATTTTCCAAACGATGAGGGGGTATCCCGAAAATTCCGGAAAGAAACGGAGCGTCAGGGCCGATGCGGCGTCGGAACGAAACGAGGTTCCGATGCCCGACGAAATTGCCGGCTGGATCGCCGCCGCGGGATATCGAAAGGTGTTCGAGACCGAATCCTACGAGGTTTACCGGAAATAACCCCCGTATTCTTTAAAAAACCGGCGCGCTTCTTCCTTTTTCCCCGGTTTGAGAGTAAACTCTTAGGGGAGGGGGACGGCGCGGCCCGGCCGCGCAAGTACGAAATCAGAACAAATCCCTCTTTTTGGGAAATACGAAAGGTTCGCCATGCCGTTTTCCAAACCGTCGTTTGACCGCTTTTACGAGAAAGTCCGCAAAGTTCTGCCGAAAGAGCGCGCGCTGACCGACGACCTCCGCCGCCTGGCGTGGGGGACCGACGCCGGCTTTTACCGGATGATCCCCGAAATCGTCCTCTTCCCGAAGACCGAAAAGGAGATGTCGGCGATTCTCCGCGCCGCGTCCGAGGAAAAAGTCGCGGTGACCTTCCGCGCGGCGGGAACCTCCCTTTCGGGGCAGGCGATCAGCGATTCGGTTCTGATCGTCGCCGGGAAGAACTGGGAGGAGTACGACATTTCCGAAGACCTGAGCACGATCGACCTCCAGCCGGGGATCGTCGGGCAGCGGGTCAACGATATTCTGGCCAAATTCGGCCGAAAGATCTCTCCCGACCCCGCCTCGATCAAGTCGGCGATGATCGGCGGGATCATCATCAACAACGCTTCGGGAATGAACTGCGGCGTTCACGGAAACAGCGACCGAATCTTAAAGTCGGTGCGGATCATCTTCGCCGACGGAACCGTTCTCGACACCGGCAACGCGTATAACCGCGAAATTTTCGAGAAGAACCATCCGGAATTTATCGCCGGGATCAAAAAAATCCGCGACGATATCCGCGCCGACGCCAAGCTGACCGAAAAGATCAAACGGAAATACAAGATCAAGAACGTCACCGGGCTGAACCTTCTGCCGTTCGTTCGCTTCGAGGATCCGTTCGACATCATCACGCACCTGATGGTCGGCTCGGAGGGAACGCTGGCGTTCCTGGCGCGCGCGGTGCTGCGGACCGAAAAGATCGTTCCCCGCAGCGCCAGCGCGATGGTTTACTTTAAGGGGATCGACTACGCCTGCAAGGCGGTTCAGGCGCTTCAGTCCGAACCGGTCGCCAGCGTCGAACTCCTCGACCGGCTGGCGCTTCGGAGTATCGAGGGGCGGCCCGGAATGCCCGGGTACCTCGCCGATCTGCCCGAGAGCGCCACGGCGCTCCTTCTGGAAACGCGCGCGATGACCGGCGAGCAGCTGAACACGCAGATCGCGCAGATCGTCAAGGCGCTCGAAAGTTTCGAGACGATCATGCCGGTCGAGTTCACCGAGGATCCGGCGACCTGTGCCGTCTGGTGGGGAATCCGCGCCGGCATCTTCCCCTCGGTCGGCGGGATGCGCGAGCCGGGAACGACCACGCTGATCGAAGACGTGGCGTTCCCGATGGACGTTCTCCCCGAGGCGACCAAGCGTCTGCAGGATCTGATCGCGCAATACGGCTACGCCGACGGGGTGATCTACGGACACGCGCGGGACGGCAACTTCCATTTCATCCTGAACCAGCGCTTCGACTCCCAAAAGGAGATCGACCGTTACGCCAGCCTGATGCGCGATGTGGTCAAACTGGTCGCCGACGACTACGGCGGGTCGCTCAAAGCCGAACACGGAACCGGGCGGAATATGGCGCCGTTCGTCCGCCGCGAGTGGGGCGACGACGCCTACGAGATGATGCGGCGGGTCAAACGCCTCTTCGACCCCGAAGGGCTGGTCAATCCGGGCGTCATCTTCAACGACGATCCCGACTGCTTTATCCGCAGTTTCAAGCCGCTGCCGACGGTCAATCCGAAAGTCGACAAGTGTATCGAGTGCGGGTTCTGCGAGGTCAACTGCGTCACCGCCGGGTTCACCCTCTCGTCCCGGCAGCGGATCGTCCTTTCGCGCGAGATGGCGCGTCTGGCGCAAAGCGGCGAAGACCCGGCCCGTCTGCGCCGGCTTCGAAAATCGTACCGCTACTGGGGGAACATGACCTGCGCCGGAGACGGCCTCTGCGCCACTTCGTGCCCGATGGGAATCAACACCGGCGACCTGACGCACGACATCCGCGAGGCCGACGCGCCGAAGGGGAGCCTCGTCTGGAAGCTCGGCGACCTGGCCGCCGACCACCTCGCCCTCATCGAAACCGGTCTGCGTCCGGTCCTGTCGATCGCCAACCTGGGGCACACCGTCCTGGGAACCAAGGCGATGTCGGCGATCTGCAACACGCTCAACAAGTGCGGGGTTCCCCTCTGGGTCCCCGCCATGCCGAAAGCGCACAAGGTCAAAAAGATCGAGACCCCGCCGCGGGCCGAACGGCCGAAAGTCGTCTATTTCCCCAGCTGCATCAACCAGACGTTCGGGGTCGCCAAAGGGGCGCCCGACGCCACGCCGCTCACCGACAAGATGACCGGTCTTCTCGAAAAGGCGGGCTACGACGTCATCTACCCGGAAGGAATGGCGAACCTCTGCTGCGGCACGATCTGGGAAAGCAAGGGAATGCCCGATATCGCCGACCGAAAGACCAAAGAGCTGGAAGCCGCACTCCTGAAAGCGAGCGAAAACGGGAAATATCCCGTTCTCTGCGACCAGTCCCCCTGCCTCTACCGGATGCGGCATGAGATCAAGTCGATGAAACTCTACGAACCGATCGAGTTCATCGAGGAGTTCCTGGTCGACCGGCTCGACTTCCATCCGATCGACGAACCGGCGGCATTCCACGTCACCTGCTCGGTCACAAAGATGAACCTGCGCGGCGCGCTCGAACGGCTCGCCGCGCGGTGCACCACCAAGCCGTTCTTCCCCGAAGAGGTCGGCTGCTGCGGGTTCGCGGGAGACAAGGGGTTCACCTATCCCGAGGTCAACCGCTTCGCCCTGCGCAAGCTCCGCCCGCAGCTCGAAGAGCGCCAAATCAAAGTCGGCTACTCGAACAGCCGCACCTGCGAGATCGGCCTGACCACCAACGGCGGAATCCCCTATATGTCGATCGTCTACCTGGTCGACAAGGTCACCACGCCCAAGGGGAGCTGAACCGGCGTTTTGAGGCAGTCGATCGCCCCCGCGCGGCACGGCGATAGCGGCGGCCGCGCGGGGGCGTTTTATTCCCTACGACCGGCTTTTTTCCCGAAACTCTCCGCCCCGGCCGGTTTTCTTCCCTCTTGACGCTTTTCCCGCCTCCTATAAAATTATAGGGTGATTTTATAGAGTTTCACCGCTTATAAGATCATATAGGGGCGCATCCCCCTAATCGTTCCTTGAAAACATCATGATATCAGGCCGGCTCGGAGTGTTCCTTGGAGGGCGTCCCGAACGGCCGTCCACCACACCAAAATAAGGGTTTCTTTATTATGGCAAAGTACGTTTACAGTTTTGGACCTCTCGGAACCGACGGCGACGC
>CACXFR010000086.1 GCA_902766935.1 uncultured Planctomycetota bacterium
AAGTACCATCGGTACAACCGTCCCGACATTGACATGAGCGCCATACTGAGAATCAGAAAAATATCCATCGAGACAAAGATGAGCCGATCGGCTTTGATCTTCGCGCGCCGAGCCAGGATGATATAGCCGATTACCGCAAAGAAGGTGAAATACGCCCTCCGGGGAAGCGGGTTGAAAAGGTCGGCGAAAGCGGCGAGCTTTCTCGTGAATTCGACATGACAGTAGATTCGGTTAAAGACCCAGAACTGCCCGATAAAATCGTTCCAGGCGCCGTTTTTCCAGAGCCATCCGAGGATCGGAAGCGCGAGGACTCCCGCGCCCAGGAGAAAAAACGAAATCCGCGAGACAAGAAAACCGAACGCCCTTCGGCAAATCGAGACCCACGCGACGGTCAGACAGAAGAGCATCCAAAGCGCGGTCAGGTTCGGTTTCATCAGGAGGACGGCCGCGAAACAAAAACCGACCGTAAACGCGGCGCGCTTACTGATTTGAAAATCTTCGCGCAGATATCGGATCCAGTAGTAGAGGGATACGAGCAGGAAGGGGATCGACCAGGTCTCGCAGAGATTGCCGTTACACCGCGCGGTGAACCAGAAAACGGAGATCACCGTTGTGAACAGGGCAACGCCCGGCGGGGCGAAACAAAGTGCGGTTTTACGGGCGAAAACGGTCGAAACCGCCAGACACAGGAGTTCCAGAAGCCAGACACCGAAAACTCCGTGTATGGCGAGTCCCGCCGCGTCGAGCAGATAGACGAGGGGACCTTTATGATCGAATGCGTCGCGGTACGGAATGCCGCCGTGCAAAACGAGCCGGCCGATATAGAGAAAAACGGCTTGGTCGGTGCCGAACGAGTTGTTGTCGCAGTTCAAAAGGGGCCGATGGTGCGCGATATTCCGAAGCGGCGACGTGCCGTAATGTGTCAGCCCGGCGAGGAGGACGGTCAGTGCAAGAATCGGAATTGTCCACTTGTTCGTTTTCGGATCGTGCGCGGCGGTTTCCGAAAGAAAAACAACCGTACCGGAATGGGACGTATCGGCTTTCGACATTGCTGAAACCTTACAATTTGGAGATTCACCGGGATCCGGCTTAAATTTTTCGACGGGATTCGAACTTCGGCTATTGGGTGTTCATTTGCCTCCTGCCGTTCGATTCTTTCCCCTCTTTTGGTTTGCTTTACGGTTTACTGAAAAAAAATGCTCTTCGTTTTCGAGAGAGGAAAAGGCTATTTCCGGTAAACCTCATAGGTGTCGTTCTCGAAGACTTTTTTGTACCCTTCGGCGGCGATCCATTCGGCGATCTCGCCGGGCATCGGAAACGTTTTGCGTTCCGACGGCGAGTCGGCGCGGGCGGTTCGTTCCTTGCCGAGCCGCGAGGGATACCCCCCCTTGGTCTGGAAGATGAAGACTTCCGGCGCCTTTTCTTTCAGTTCGGCGGCGATGTCGGGCAGATAGCCGTATTCCAGATGCGTGTCGCGGACATAGAAGTACTTGGTAACGCAGGTGCGGCCGGCATACCAGTAGAATATCCGCCCGCCGATTCCGAAACTGGCGATCCGCGTCTCGGGATCGGTGTTCTCTTTGAGCCAGTCGGCCATCGCGCGCGCGTCGAACTCCTCGTAGAAGTAGGGGTAACCGTAGACGCGGTAAAATTTCGAGTAGTCGGTGTTCGGGTGGATCCGGTGCAGAACCGCCGTTTTGGTCATGTCGCGCACCGGCCGGAACATCGGAATGTCGTAGACCAGGGTCGGAACCAGAAGGAGAACCAGGAGCGCGCGCCGAACGAATTTCTTCCGGCCCGAGCGCTCCCTCTGAAAGCAGCGGGCGAACGCCGCGGCGAGGAATGGCAGGAAGGCGGCGACCAGGGGCGCCGAGTAGTGCCGCGCCGACCGGCCCGACATCGACATCAGCGCCAGACTCAGGATCAGAAAAAACTCCATCGAAAGCCAGAGAACGCGGTCGGCGCCGTTTTTGGCGCGGCGAGCCAGGACGACATACCCGATCGCGGCGAAGGACGAGAAATACGCTTCGAGCGGGATACACGCAAAACACCGGGCGAACGCGGCGAGTTTCTGATCGAAGCCGACCCGGCAGTAGATGCGGTTAAAGACCCAGTACTGCGCGATAAAATCGTTCCACGCGCCGTTACGCCAAAGCCAGCCGAGAACGGGGAGAAGGAGAACCGCCGCGCCGAGCAGGAAAGACAGAATCCGGGACGCGAGAAACCCGAACGCCCTGCGGCGGATCGAGACGGCCGCCACGGTCAGGCAGAAAATCATCCAGAGCGCGGTCAGATTCGGCTTTAAGAGAAGCACCCCCGCGAAACAGAACCCGACCGCGAACGCGGCGCGGCTGCCGACCGAGAAGTCCTCCCGCAGATATCGCGTCCAGTAGTAGAGTGCGGTCAGCAGGAAGGGGACCGACCAGGTCTCGCAGAAGTTGCTGTCGCACCGCGCGGTGTACCACAAAGTGGCGACGACCGCCGTAAAAAGCGCGGCCGGCGGCGCGGCGAAAAGCCGCGCGGTTTTATATGCGAAAATCGTCGAGACCGTCAAAAAGAGGAGTTCCAGAAGCCAGACCCCGAAGACCCCGCCGGCGGCGAGTCCCGCCGCGTCGAGAAGATAGACGAGCGGCCCCTTATGGTCGAACGCGTCCCGATACGGCATACCGCCGTTGAGAATGATTCGGCCGATGTAGAGAAAAACGACCGAGTCGGTTCCGGTCGGGTTGTCGTCGCAGTTCAGAAGGGGCTGACGCTGTACGATGTTCCTCAGCGGCGAGGAGCTGTAATGCGTCAGGCCGACGAAGAGGACGGTCAGCAGAAGGATCAGCGCCGTTCGGCGGCGCGGGGCCGGCCGGGTCGGGGCGGGGGCGGCGGAACGCGCCGCCGCGTCGGTTCGGGACACGGGTTGTTCGGACATTATTGTTTCGGTTCGTCTGAGGTCTCGGAAAGTTCGGACGGAAAGATTTCCGGCGGGATCCGGACTTCGACCACCGATTGCTTATTCTTCCCCTCGTCGTACTTGATGTATGTAATGGCGAGAACGGTTCCGTCGGGCAGAAGGTGGACCGAAGGATA
>CACXFR010000087.1 GCA_902766935.1 uncultured Planctomycetota bacterium
GAGATAATTTACCCCAGAAAGAATTTTGGTCAAGGGGTTCGGAAAAAGATTTTTTTAAAAATTTTTTCGCCTGTTTTCACGCCGCGCTTTTCCGAGGGGAAAGGCGCGGCGCCGTGAAAAAAATTCCGCGGTCCTCCGAAGAAGACCGCGGAATCGGAAACGTTTTCGGACGACGGCCCGCTCCGCGCCGCCGGTTTCTTTCGGCGGGCCGAACGGGAGAATCTTACGACCTTCTTCGGAGGGGAACGACCAGCTCGTCTTTCAGAAGAAGACGGATCACCACCCCGAGAAGGGTCGATTCCAGGTTCGAAACCTGCGTCCACTCGTCGGCCGCGGCGCCGCTGTCGTCCTGGTCGAGCGCGTCGAGATACGAGATGATCTTTTTCCGCGGGAGCGACGTGTATTTATAATCGTTGAGCATGCCGACGGCGAAGACGGCTTCGGCGGTCGACATCAGTGTCGGCGACGGAGTCAGCCCGTCCATCCGATACCCTCCGTTGGGCGCCGCCATACTTTCGATAAAGCCGAGCGTCGCGGACGCGAACCGGGGATCGTTTTTCAGGGAGAGGCGTTTTTCCGGCTCGTCGAGAATGTGCGAAAGGTAAATGCCGGCAAACGTGCTGAGCAGCGTCGGGATTTTTTCGCCGGGCGAGTCGCTGAACCCGCCGTTGGAACAGCGCCGTTCGGCGAGCGCCTTACGAACCGCGCCGAGGAGATTCGGATCGACGTCTTCGGGACTCATTCCGTAGGCGTAAAGAATCGAAACCGCGCGCCGCGTGTCCGCGAGAGAGTAGTTGTTCCCCGTCTCGGCAAAGAGGGAATCGGGGGTACGGTACCGAAGGAGAAAGTCCTTGATCAGGTCGGCGGAACGACAGCCGAACGCCTCGAAGATATCCTGCTTGGTGACGAACTCCAACAGCTTGATCAGGTAGGTGAACTTGTTGAACTGCCGGAGAGTGAAGAGGGACTCCGACGAATCCCCCTTTCGACCGGCTTTGAGATCAATCCGGGGCTTAATCAGCGGAATCAGGTCGACGAGCGATTTACAGACGAACCGTTCGGTCAGACGCTGCGACATATACCGCAGCTGAAACGCCGCGTTCGTCTCCGATATGTCGAACGCCCCGTCGTCGGAAAGAACGGCGCCGAAACCGTTCGTCCTCGAAAGGAGGTATCGGTAAAGCTCCAACTGAATAATTTCCGCCAATTGGAGATTGTTCGAATCGGAAATTTTCGGCAGCCAGTCGACAAACGGAGAATAGACAATCGACGATGGAGACATAGACGCTCTCTAACTTTCTAGCAATCTTCGCAACACAGAATGTAATACATGAGAAACGCAAATTTCCGAACACGCATTCCGCGTCGCAAGCCATGCAGCCCGAACCCTTCGCCGTGCCGGCCTTTCGATCGGCACGGTTCCCCCGTTAAAGATTCCGCCCCGTCGGACTAAAAAAGATGATCCTCTCTCGGCGACATCTCTCCCCGTCCATAATATAGCACAAAGAGCCGATTAAATCAAGGGTTTGGCAGAAGAATATGATTGACTTTTTAAAAAAATGGGCTATATTTCAGCCAGTCCGAAAGGGATTTTCCCCTTTTCGATTAATTTTCAGACAGGCCGGTGCGTTATGTCCGAAGAAAAACTCCGTTTTTTCGATCTTTCGCCGAGCGAATTCCGGGAAATTCTCGCCCGAAACGGATTCCCCGGGTTCCGGGCGTCTCAGGTACGCCGCTGGGTTTTCTCGCGCAAAACCGACTCGTTCGGGGAGATGACCGATATTTCCAAGCCGGACCGCGCCAAACTGATCGGTCTTTTCGGCGAAACCGTCTTTTCGGGAAAGCTGGCTGCGGAAACGACTTCCGACGACGGCACGAAAAAAATCCTGATCGAGTGGCCCGACGGACATCGGGTGGAAGCGGTTCTCCTGCGCGACGAGCGGGATCACCGAACCGGCTGCGTCAGCACCCAGGTCGGCTGCGCGATGGGATGCCGATTCTGCGCCAGTGGGCTCGACGGCTTCGTTCGGAACCTTTCGCGCGGCGAGATTCTCGAACAGATCGTCCGTCTCAACGCCCTTCTCGACGAACCGCTCCGTCTGACCCACCTGGTGATTATGGGAACGGGGGAACCGACGCTCAATCTCGACGCGCTCCTTCCGGCGCTGGCCGAGGCGACGTCGCCCGACGGTCTGGACATCGGAAACCGGCGGGTCACGATCTCGACGGTCGGAATTCCGGGAGGAATCGACAAGATGACCGCCGCCGATCTGCCCTACAAGCTGGCGGTCTCCCTCCACGCCGCCGACGACCGAACCCGTTCCGAGATCATCCCGCAGAACCGCTTTTTCGGCATCAGGCCGATCCTCGCCGCGGCCGAACGTTATTTTCAGAAGACGGGACGGCGGGTCACTTTCGAATACATTCTGATCGCGGGGGTGAACGATTCGGCCGCCGACGCCCGCCGCCTGACCGATCTTCTCAACCGCAAAACGGCGATCGTCAACATCATCCCCTACAATCCCGTCCCCGAGCTCCCCTGGAAAACCCCGTCGACCCGCGCGACGCTCGCGTTCGTACGCGCCCTGGAAGAGGGGGGGATTCAGGTCAAAGTCCGCTTCCGCAAAGGGGACGGGATCAACGCCGCCTGCGGGCAGCTGCGCCGCAGCTACCGCGCCCCGGAGGAAGAGTAGCGGCGTTCCTCCTCCCGCGCGCCCGGCGAGGATTCCCCGTCAAAACGAACCGCCCGAACCGGCAAAAAGCCGATTCGGGCGGTTTAAATCGTGAAAGAAGGTTCAGCCTTTAAGCTCAGGCGTTCTTCTTCCGGAAATCTTCCATAAAGGCGGCGAGTTTCTCAACGCCCGCTTTCGGCATGGCGTTGTAGATCGAAGCGCGCAGACCGCCGACGCTCCGATGGCCGCCGAGGGTCGAAAGACCGACTTCCTGGGCTTCCGCCTTGAACTTGTTGTCGAGTTCTTCGGAGGGGAGGCGGAACGGAACGTTCATCACCGAACGATATTCCTTGGCGGCGTGACCGCGGTAGAACCCGTTCGAATTATCGATCACTTCGTAAAGAAGCGCGGCCTTTTCGTGATTCATCTTTTTCATCGCTTCAAGCCCGCCGATATCGTTGAGCAGCCATTCGGTCACGAGCTTGAGCATGTAGATGGCGAAGCACGGCGGAGTATTGACCATCGAGTTGCCGGCGGCCTGTTTCTTGTAGTTGAACATGGTCGGCAGATCGTCGCCGGAGCATTCGAGCAGATCGTCGCGGATGATGATCATCGTCACGCCGGCCGGCCCGGCGTTCTTCTGGGCGCAGGCGAACAGAACGCCGTAGCGGTTGATATCGACCGGGCGGCTGAAGACGTCGCTCGACGCGTCGCAGACGAGCGGAATCCCGTTCGTTTCGGGTTCGGCGGGCCACTCGACCCCTTCGATCGTTTCGTTCGAGGTGATATAGACGTATTTCGCGTCCGGATCGAGTTTATACTCGCCGGGGAGCGGGTCGCGGGTGAAGTTGCTTTCGGCTTTTCCGTCCCAGACGACGTTGACTTCGCCCTGCGTCTTCGCTTCGGCCGAAGCTTTCTTGCTCCAGGTGCCGGTGACGATGTAGTCGGCTTTCTTCCCGGAATTGCGCAGAATGTTCATCGGGATCATCGCGAAATGGGTCAGCGCGCCCCCCTGCATCAGGAGGATCTTGTAGTTTTCGGGGATGTTGTACAGTTTGCGGATGTTCTCCTGCGCACCGTTGATGATCGCATCGAACGTCTTGGACCGATGGCTGATTTCCAGAATCGAGGCTCCGGCGCCGGGAAGACAGAGGAGTTCTTCCTGAGCCTTCTTGAGAACCGGAAGAGGAAGCACGGCGGGACCGGCGGCAAAATTGTAAACGCGTTCGTTCATGATGATGACCTTTCTCTGAAAAATTTCAAACGGTTGCAGTCATATCCTCGGGTCAACCAGAGAGGCTCGCCTCCCTTGCCCGAAAATCCCTCACCCATTATAATACCACCAATGGGAATATTGACCAGAGGGCGGACCGCGGGTTCCCCTCGTTCGGTCCGAAAAAGTATCGGCAAAGAAGTTGAAGGAGTTTCATCAGGTGACGCGAAAAATCGGTTTTATCGGGATGGGTCAGATGGCATCGGCGCTGGCGGGCGGATTCGTCCGTTCCGGAAAACTCGCGCCGGGCGACCTTTTCGCCTACGACATTTCTCCCGACGCCGCCGCCCGATTCGTCGGGACGGTCGGCGGGGGCGATCTGTGCGCCTCGATTTCCGACGTGGTTCTTCAGGCCGAAACCGTCTTCCTCTGCGTCAAACCGCAGCACATGGGGCCGGTCGTCGCCGCAATCCGCGAAATCCCCAACGTCGACCTCATTAAAAAACTCTTTGTTTCGATCGCCGCGGGTCTGCCGATCTCTTATTTCCAAAAAGCGCTCGGCGAAGACCTCCGCATTGTCCGCGTCATGCCGAACACTCCCTGCCTGGTCGGGGAGGCGGCGAGCGGGTTTTCGCGCGGGGGGGACGCCTCCGAATCCGACGCGCAGCTGGTCAAAGCGCTTTTGGAAACGGTCGGGGTTGCCTTTGAACTTCCCGAAAAGCTTCTGGACGCCGTCACCGGTCTTTCCGGTTCCGGCCCGGCCTTCGTCTACATGATGATCGAGGCGCTCGCCGACGGCGGGGTCAAGATGGGGCTTCCGCGCGCGGCGGCGCTCTCGCTGGCGGCGCAGACCCTCAAAGGGAGCGCCGAAATGGTTCTCAAAACGGGGGAACATCCCGGCGCGCTCAAAGACAAGGTCACCAGTCCCGCCGGCACGACGATCGCCGGGGTCGCCGAACTCGAGAGCCGCGGTCTTCGCGGCGCGCTGATCGCCGCCGTCGAGGCCGCCGCCCGCCGCAGCGCCGAGCTCGGCAGGTAAACACCGATTGGCAAAATGAAAACGTCCCCTTCGATTTCCCGCCGGAAACGAAGGGGACGTTTTTCTCTTTGAAACGGGCCGTTCAAAAGCGGCGTGTTTCAATCGGCTTATCTTACCGAATCGCCCTTCTGCTGGGTTCGGATCTTATTCGCC
>CACXFR010000088.1 GCA_902766935.1 uncultured Planctomycetota bacterium
CGACTGCTCTCAGCGCGAACGGATGGGATACGGCGGCGACGCTCACGCCACATGCGAAACGGGAATGCTCAATTACCGTCTTGAAGCGTTCTACAAGAAATGGATGGAGGACTGGCGTGATGTACAGGGGGTACACCTCGACTGGCTCAACGACATTGAAAACATCAATCCGGGGCAGGTCGACGATGCCAACAGCGGGGTTCCTCCGAATACCGCCCCGACCTATTTCGGCGGCGGCGGCCCGGCCTGGGGCGGCATTGTTGTCACACTTCCCTGGTTCTACTATAACTACTACGGCGACAGGGAAATCCTTTCGCAAAATTTCGAGCTGATCACCCGCTGGCTCGCGTTCTTTAACAGCTATGTAGGCGACGGCCTTCTGCGCTCTTACGGCGACCAGTGGGCGTTCCTCGGGGACTGGCTCTGGCCGGGCGCGCCCGACGGGGTTGATCCGGACAAGGAGGAAGCTGTCTGCCTGAACAACATGTACCGGATCTTCAATCTCCGAACCGCCGCGAAGATCGCCCATGAACTTAACGAGACCGAAAAGGAAGAACTCTGGACCCGTCTGGCTGATGAAGGTCAGCGCGCGGTACACGAAAAGTACTTCCATCCGGAAGACGCCTCGTACGGAAGCGGCCGACCGGCAATTCTGGCTGCGGCGCTCATCGCCGAGGTTCCCCCCGCCGAAGAACTGCCGCGGGTCAAAAAGCGGCTGGAAGAACGGATCTTAAAGGGGGACGGCGGCCATATCGGGGTCGGCATCACCGGCGGGGCGCTTCTCTTCCGCTGGCTGCGCCAGGAAGGGCGGGACGACCTCATCTACGCGATGGCGTCGAAAACCGACTATCCGGGCTGGGGCTTTATGCGAGAAAACGACGCGACGACCATCTGGGAAGCGTGGGAACTGAGGCGTCCCGGCCACTCCCTCTGTCACAGCTCGTTCCTTTACGTCGGGGCCTGGTACATCGACTCGGTGTTGGGTATCCGCAACACGCCCGAAGAACCGGGTTACAAAAAGATCGTGATCCATCCTCCGAAATACAACGACACGCCGCTGTTGTGGGCGCGCGGGCATTTCGACGCGCCGACCGGAAAGATCAGCGTCGACTGGCACAAACAGACGGTCAACAAAACCTTCTATCTCAGCGTCACGATCCCGGTCAACACCACCGCGACCATCTTTGTTCCTTCCGACGGCGCCGTCGGCGCCACGGGGGGCGCGGTCTCGGTCGGCACGATCCCCGGCTATACACTCTATCAGGTCGGTTCGGGACATTACGAGTTCAAAAGCCGAATGAAATAACCGCCGTTTGTTTTTGAAACAGGGAGCCGATTATGGTCGAGTTTCGTAAAATCGCGTCCTTTCGCAGTATCGACGAATTCCGCGCCTACGCCGGCGCGGTCGGCGCCGACCTTCCCATTCCCGAGGCGTCCGAAGCTCTCGACCCTTCGCCGTACAAGGTTCCCTTCCGCTACACAAGCGGCATCACCGGCAAAACGACTGAGCTGACCAACCGCTGGGCGGTCCTTCCGATGGAAGGGTGGGACTGTCTGGCCGACGGCGCGCCGAGCGGCACCGCCCGCCGCCGGTGGCTTCGTTTTGCCGAAAGCGGCGCCAGTCTCATTTTCGGCTGCGAGGCCGCCGCGGTCATGAAAGAGGGAAAAGCGAACACGCGCCAGATGACGATCACTCCCCAGACCTACGAGGCGATCGGCGCGCTTCGTGAAGAAATGGTCGCCCGTCATGTCTCCCTCTTCGGCGACCGGCCGATGGTCGGACTTCAGCTGACCCACTCGGGACGCTTCAGTAAACCGAACGACGACGCCCGTTTGGAATCGCGCACCGCCTACGAGCATCCCTACCTCGACCCGAAATTTCACTGCACCCCAAAGAACGTCCTTTCCGACGGCGAGGTCGAAGCGATCGTCGAAAAATTCCGCGAGGCGGCCCGTCTGGCTTATGAGGCCGGTTTCGACTTCGTCGACATCAAATGCGCCCACGGCTACCTGGGACACGAATTCCTTTCGGCCCATACGCGTCCGGGTAAGTACGGCGGATCGTTTGAAAACCGGACGCGTTTCTTCCGCGAAATCGTTGAGGGAATCAAACAAGATGTTCCGGGGCTCGACATTGCCATCCGCCTGAGCCTGGGCGACATGATCCCATTCGCCAAAGGGCCCGACGGCGTCGGCGAACCGACGGCGCGCCACACGTCCGAAAACCCCTATCTCTTCGCCTTCGGCGGCGACGGTACCGGCCTGGGGTTCGACTTCACCGAACCGGCCGCGCTGGTCAGACTGGCCCACTCCCTGGGAATACGGATGATCTGCGCCACGTTGGGATCTCCGTATTACGTGCCGCACATTCAGCGCCCGGCCGCCTTC
>CACXFR010000089.1 GCA_902766935.1 uncultured Planctomycetota bacterium
CTGGAGCTCGAGGGGGGGGCGCGGACGACCGGCGCGCCCGACCCGAACCGGTTCGCCCGTCTCACCGAAAAGGTCGCCGAAATTTACCCGAACATCCGCGTCTTCGCCACCACGCTGCGCGAGACGATTTCGGCCGACCGCAACCGCCTTTCGGCGGCGCTCCGAACGCGCGAGAGCTTCTGCGTCTCGCGAACGTACGAGATCACCGGCATCGTCGACCGAATCGGCGCCGGCGACGCGTTCGACGCCGGCCTGATTTACGGTCTGACGCACTTCGCCGAGCCGTCCGAGGCGCTCGAGTTTGCGGCCGCCGCGGCGGTACTCAAGCACTCCGTTCCCGGCGACCTGAATCTCGCGACCCTCGACGAGGTCGCCGCCCTGGCGTTCGGCGGCGCCGACGGCCGAATCAAACGATAGTCCTTCCTCCGAACAGGCCGCGTCCGATGCCTCCCTTACCCAGCCCCACCCCCGAAGAACTGACCCTTCTGCGCCGCCGCGCCGGCGAGGGGGACCGTTCGTCCCAGGCGCGTCTGGGCTACATTCACTCGAAAGGGCTCGGAACGCCCCGCGACGCGGCGGCGGCGCGCTACTGGTTCCGGAAAGCCGCGGAACAGGGGGAAAGCACCGCGCAATACAACCTGGCGATCTCGCTCTACTACGGAACCGGCGGCCCCGTCGATCGGCGCGAAGCGACCGTCTGGTTCCGCAAGGCGGCGGCGCAGGGGCTTCCGCAGGCTCGGAAAATTATCGAGTCGAACTACGCCACCGTTACACAGGATGAAAGCGCGCCGAGCGATTTTCTTCTGGCCGTTTCCGCCGAACCGAACCGTCCCGCCTCCTCTTCCCCGCTGAGCGTCTCGGTTCCGCCGCCGGAAGAGACCACCTATGTGATGACGCACGGCGCGAGCAACGAATCGCTTCTGGCCGCCGCCGAGGCGGGAGACGTTTACTCGCAGTTCCTCCTCAGCGCGCGTCTGCGCGCCGGTCAGGACGGCCCGCGCGACATAAAACAGGGAGTCTACTGGCTCATCCGCGCCGCCGAGGGGGGGCATCCCGAGGCCCAGCGGATCTACGCCCGCGGGCTCTATTTCGGCCAGCAGGTTCCGTGCGACGAGGCCGAGGCGGTCTACTGGTTCTGTATGTCCGCCGAAAACGGCGACGTGGAGTCCCCTCTGATCCTGGCGCGAATCTATAAAGAGGGGGTCGTCGTCCGAAAGAATCCCGCCGAAACGATTCGTTGGCTCCGACTCGCAGCCGAGCGGGGTTCGAGTTACGCCGAGTTCTTCATCGGCTGTCAGTACGAGGCGGGGGAAGGTCTCCCGAAAGATATGTCCCGCGCGTTCGAGCATTACGCCCGCGCGGCGGACCGAGGCCTGATCGAGGCGAAAACCCGCGCGGGAATCTTCTGTTACTCCGGCTGCGGCGTTGCGAGGGACTACGCCCGCGCGGTCCGTTTTCTGACCCCCGCGGCCGACGGCGGCGACCGCGACGCGCAGTACTACCTGGGGCTCTGCTATCTGGTCGGCGACGGTCTTCCCGCCGACTCCGAGAAGGCGGCGCACTACTTCCGGCAGGCGGCGATACGCGGCCATCAGGACGCCCGCGACAAACTCCTTCTTTCGTACACAGAAGGGCCGATCGTCAAGATCCCGAAAAGCCTTCTCAACCCCGAGGAATAGCCGCGGTGAGACGTTTGAAAAAGTTTGCCGTTTAGCGAAAAAGTTTTGGATTTTAAAGTTTTCCTGATTGAATCAGCATTGAAAAAAAGTATAATATCCGAAACGTCGGGGAGTCCGCAGGGGATCCCCTTTTCGGTCTCTCGGATCGAATCGCTGTCACCGCCCATACTCTTTCAAAGGGATTTGAGCAGAATATGATCGAACCTGTTAAAGTCAATCTCATTGGACTTGCCCGCGACCTGAACCTCCCGCCCGAATCGGTCGAGGCCGTCGTCAATCTTCTCAACGACGAAAATCCCATCCCCTTCATCGCCCGGTTTCGAAAAGATCTGACGGGAAACATGAACGAGGAACAGATACGCCTGATCGCCGCCCACTACGCCGATCAGAAATCGTTCGCCGAACGGAAGGCGGCGATGCTCCGCATCCTCGAAAGCAAAGGCCTCCTCACTCCCGACCTTGAAAAGAAAATCCGCAGCGCCCGGAATTCCCGCCGTCTGGCCGACGTCTACTCGCCGTACAAACAGCCGAAGCAGTCGCTGGCCGCCGCCGCGCGCGAAAAGGGTTTGCAGCCGCTGGCCGACGCCATTCTCTCGGGCGACGCCGCCGATCTTCAGGCCGCGGCCGCCCCGTATGTCAACGCCGAAAAAGAGATCGCCGCCGCCGACGACGCGCTCAAGTTCGCCGGGTATATCATCAGCGAACAGTTCAGTCTGCTTCCCGAGCTCCGTCAGAC
>CACXFR010000090.1 GCA_902766935.1 uncultured Planctomycetota bacterium
ATGCCCGGAAAAGTGAATCCGGTTCTCTGCGAGGCGCTGATGCAGGCGGCCGCCAAGGCGATCGGCAACGACGCGGCGATTTCGCTGGCCGGCGCCTCCGGGGGGCAGTTCCAGCTGAATATTATGATGCCGATGATGGCCGACGCGGCGTTGGAATCGATTCGGATTCTGACCGGCGCCGTGAAGGTCTTTACCGAAAAGTGCCTCGCGCCGATGGAACCGAACCGGGAGGCGTGCCGCGCCTCCCTCGACCGGAGTCTGATGACGGTGACCGGCCTGAATCTGTATGTCGGCTACGAAAAGGCCGCCGCGCTTGCCAAAAAGGCGCTTAAAACCGGCAAGACGATCCGCCAGGTCTGCGAAGAAGAAAACGTCCTTTCCAAGGAAGAGCTCGACAAGGCGCTCGATCCGGCGCGGATGATCAAACCGCTCGATTAGACATCCCTTTTAAAAAAAAGTTTCTTTGATGCGTTACGACGCTATACGCCGGCTCTGAGCGTTTTGTTCCACTCGACCGCGAGCATGATCACGTTGATTCCCGAGCCGATCCCCAGAAGCGCGGCCTTTTCCCCCTCGCGGACGAATCCCGACTCGATCCCGAGCGCCGCGGCGGTCGGAAGCGCCACGCTGCCGGTGTTTCCCAGATAGGAAAACGTGCGAAAGTTTTTCGCCGGATCGAGTTCTAACGTGTTGAAAAGAAGTTTTTCGTGCGCCACGCCGACCTGGTGGCAGAAGGTGCGGTCGATCGACGCGGGCGTCCAGCCGGTCTCTTTTTTAAAGAGCTCGAACGCGCGGGCGGCCGCGCCGACCCCGGCGTGCAGCAGAGCCTCCGAGTCGGTCTGCATCAATTGGCCCGAGGCGTTCCCCCCGGCGGTCACGTCGACCTGGCTGCGGCAGAGCGCCGCGTGGCGCGAGTCGGCCAGAACGACGCCCCCCAGGAGGCGGTTCCCCGTCCGAGTCAGACGGCCGTTGGTCAGAAGGACCGCCGCGCTTCCCGAACCGATGGTCAGCGAGGCGAACGCCGGCTTGACGCTTTGGCGGGTGATCGACAGGTCGGTGCAGAGAAGGTCGATTGTCGATTCCATCAGCGCGCGGCTCGTCTCGGTTCCGACCACGACGGCCGAGTCGATCTGCCCCAGTTCGATCAGGTTCGCGGTGAGGAGGATTCCCGAAAGGAGTCCCAGACAGGCGTTGGAAATGTCGTGTACCACGCACCGGGCGGGAAGGCCGAGCCGCCGGTGGACGTCGCAGGCGGTTGCCGGTTCCTGGTAGTCGCGGCAGACCGAGGCGTGGATCAGCGCGCCGACGTTCGCGCGGTCGGCGCCGGTCTCTTCGAAGAGTTTGTCGGCCGTGAGCACCGACCGGTCGCCGGGGAGCTCCCCTTTCGGCCAGACGCGCCGCTCGCGGATGCCGGTCATCAGTTCCAGTCGGCCGTAGGGAAGGCGGAGCCGCTCATAGAGGGGCGCCAGACGTTTTTCCAGCTCGTCGGTTGTGACGATCTCATCGGGAAGAGCGCAGACGATGCCTTCGACGAAAACGTTCTGATAGCGCATAACGCCTCTTTCGACCGTCAGAAGACTTTCGCGTCGGCCTGGGGGAACGCGCGGCGGTACCGGTTTTCGACCTGGAGCGCCTCTTCCATGCGGTTGTTCTTGCGCAGTTCCGAAGACCAATGGTGATAATAGAGGGGAAGATTGACGCGGAACTGGTCGAAGTTCGGATCGAGCGCCAGGCCCTGTTCGGTCAGGCGGATCGCCTCGTTGTAATTCTTTCCGCGCGAGGCCAGTTCGATGGCGAGGTTGTTGAGCGTCGCCTTGAAGTTTCCGAGAACCGTCTTGTTGTTCGGGTCGATCGCCAGCGCCTTGAGATACGCGTAGATGGCGCTGTCGAATTTGTTTTCCTGGTAGTAGTCGACGGCGCGGTTGTAGTAGATCGTCGCCACGAACTGAACCGGTGTGACGGTGCGGACCGGCTTCTTTCCCGAAAGAGCCTGCGCTTTTTCCGGCGTGACGGGTTCTTGGTCTTCACCGTCGACATCCAGAAGAGGCGCCGAAGCCAGCTCGCTCTCCGCGTTTTCTTCGGAGGGATACGCCGAGGTCGATTCGAGGTAGTTGACCTGGCGGACGAAGGCGGCGTCCCTCGCCCAGAGGGCGGTTCCCGGTTCGGTTTCGGGGATCGGAACCGGCCGGTCGGGGAGAAGATCCCATTTCGGGCAGGTCGTTTCGATATCGAGGTATGTGTCGCCGCAGAGGACCCGGCTCTTGGCGTGTCCGGTCATTTCCAGACCGAACGAAGGCAGCCCGACATCGGCGGCCAGCGCGTTAAAGACGGCGGTCGCGCTCACGCAGTTATACACGCCCGTCTGAAGGCAGGCGGCGGCGCTCGAAAGGTTCAGATCGTACGAGCCGGTCAGAATTTCCCGGTGAAGATATTCATAGACGCGCCGCACTTTTTCATAGTCGTCGTCGGTCTCGGCGATTTCGCGGCGGAGGTTCTCGAGGTGACGGTTGTAGATTTCGCGGCAGACCGCGCGTTCCCGTTCCGAAACGCCGTCGGCGATCAGAACCGCGTCGAGAAAATCAATGTCGTCCCATTGGCCGTCGGCCGCGTCGGAAAGAAGAAGACGTTCCCCCTCCGAAAGGTGGTTGATCAGGCAGACGAAGTAGCGGCCCGAATCGGAAGCCGTCGGCTCGGGAGCGTCCAGCGTCGGGGCGGCATCGGCGGGCGTTTGGGCGTCGGCGGGACGGATCAGAACCAGATACGAGTCTTCCGGGAATCGGAACGACTTGATCGACTCGGAATCGCGCAGACCCAGAATCGCCAGCTTTCCGCGGGTTCTCAGATCCGCGTTGTCGGAGGCCCCCGAAAGGAAGGCCGCGGGAGCCAGGAGAAGAAGAGCCGCCGAAAGGAAGCTCAGAAGACACTTCGATCGAAAAAAGGAAATCGCGGTCAATTTCATTATGGTAAAACGCGCCGGCGCTCTAAATTGCTCTGAAGCGGTTGGAACTGAAGGACAAACGACGCCGGGCTCTCCCCGGCTCATCCGGTTTACGTAAATCTTACGTTACAATTTCCAATTAATTTGAAAATCTTTCGAAAAAAATTAAAAACCTCTCAAGTTTTGCCCTTCCGACCCGGGCGGAGTGGTTCCGCTGCCGCGGAATCGCCCTGTCTGCATTAATTATAACCGATTTTTTTAACAGCGACAGCGCCTTTTCTCCAAATTATTTATTTTGTGCGTTTTGGCTGAAGGTTCCGTCTTTTTTTAATAAAATCGGGGATAAATCGATAATTCCGAATAAAGAGGCAAACGAATAACCGACAAGGATAAAGACATAGTATTCGTTCCAACCAGAAAGGTACTGCGTTCTATGAAAAGCGGCGCAAGTTATTTGATCCGTTTTTATTTCGGAAAACACTGGATTCTTCTGGCGGCCCTGCTGGTACTGACCGGAGGGGCGCGCCTTACGGCGCAGTTTTCCTCCGGCTCGAGCAACTGGGCGCTGCGAATGTTCACCGAAGCCGGGACCGAAATGACTCGGAATTTCGGCGACCTGGCTCTTCATTCCGAGGCCGAACAGCATTTCAAGTTCCGCAACATATATAAGGAGGACGTCGTCATTCTCAGCGCGCAGTCGAGCTGCACCTGTACCAGCGTGACGGTTCCGAACAAGGTGATCAAAAGCGGCGAGGTCGGCGAGATCATCGCCCGAGTCGACACTTCGGGGAAAGTCCACGTCGGAAAACGGAAGGCGACCGTGACCGTTCATTTCAGCAAGCCGTACGCCGCCGAAGTCCAGATGCAGGTGATATCCCACATCCGCGCCGACGTCGTCTTCGATCCGGGCGTCGTTGAATTCGGCAGCGTCGGTCAGGGGGTTGAAGTCTCCAAGACGGTTTATCTTCAGTATAACGGCCAGCTCACGAACTGGGAGCTGAAAAGAATGTCAAAGAACAGCCCCTCGATCCGTGCCGGGGCGGATATCGTCTCGCGCAACGGAAATCGGATAACCTATAAAATCAAGGTCACGCTTCTTCCGAACGCCGAGCCGGGGTATGTCAACGATCTGCTCCGCCTCACCTCGAACGAAGCGGGGAGCCCCGGTATCTTCATCCCGGTGCACGGCCAGGTCATTTCGGCGCTGTCGGTCAAACCGACCTATCTCCAGTTCGGCGTGATCCACCCGAGCGAATCGGCGACGCGGAATCTGGTGGTTCGCGGCTCGATCCCGTTCCGGATCGTTTCGGTTCAGTCCGACGATCCGCGGATCGTCTTCAAAACCGCGAAGCAGGAGAGCTCCGTTCATGTGATTCCGGTCACTCTGACCGCGTCGGCCGACGAGAAGCCGGGCGAGTTCCGCGGGAAGATCCAGGTCAAAACGACCATTTCCGAACTTCCGGCCCTTGACATCGCCGTCTTCGGAATTATCTCCGACGAAGCGGTGTCGGCCGAAGAGAAAGCCCCCGAAACGGTCGTCTCGGCGGCGGAAATTCAGGGAGCTCTGGACGAGTACCGTCTGGCTCAGGACGGGCCGGCCCTCGGCGGGTTTGACGCCGAAACGCAGGCCGCCCTCTTCGTTCCGGTCAAGACCGACGCCGCCGCGCCGAGCGAAGTCGACGGGGCGCCCGCCGACGATCTGCCGATTCCCGCCTCGGTCTCGCGCAAGTTCGGGCATCGTTATCTCGCGCCGCAGAAGATTGCCGGGGAAGAAGATCCCGGCGACGCGCTCGAAGAGAGCGAACTGGCCTCGACCGACGCCCCGGCGGTTCCGTTCACTCTGGAAGAACGGAAAGTCGGCCGCGCCGAATCCCCCGTCCGGGAGTCGGTTCGGCAGGAAGCCCAGCCGGCCGAGAAACGGGAGATCGCCGTCGCCTCTCCCGATTCGGACGAGGAAGACGTTCTCAGTTTTGAGCTGACCGACAAATCCGAGGCGCGCCCGGCTGCCGAAAGCGAGCCGAATCCGGCCGATGCGCAGGCGTTCGTTCCGGCGAAGACGGAACCTTCTCTTTCGGGGAATCCGACCCCCGAAAGGGACGAAAACGGCTGGTTCCCCGCCAACAGCGCGTCGACCCCGCAGAAGACCGATAAGAAAACCGCTTCCCCCGGCCGTAAAAAGGTCGCCGCGGCCGGTTCCGTTTTGTTCCGCCGTCCCGCGCTTTGGTGATTTCGGCGCGCATCTTCTCTTTCGGCAATTCGAGACGATTCGGAAGTTTCCCTTGCAATTTTTATCCCGCCGCTTAAAATGACGTAAGTTCGGCGTCAATTACAAGGGAAACAACCGAAAGGAAAAAACCGATGTCTCGACCTCTAAGCAAAGTGGCCCCCGAATGGTGGGATTACACGACTCTCGACCCGGAAATTCTTGCCGACGCGGCAAAACTGACCGAGAAAACTCTTTTCAAGCTCTCCCGTCCGGGCTTCACGGTTCACTACTACGACACGATTGAAGAGTTTTACGCCGCCGAGGCCCTCGAGTACGTCCAGGCGTGGCAGAAGGCGACCGCCGACAATCCGGTCGGGATCTGCGGCCCGATCGGTCCGACCGAACAGCTCCCGATCGTCGCGCGGATCGTCAACGCTCTGGGAATCAGCCTGAAACACGCCCACTTCTGGGGAATGGACGAGTGGGTCGAAGACGGCGTTCCGGTCGGGATGGACCATCCCCTCTCGTTCGCCAAAGCCGATTTCGAGCTCTGCTTCAACCGCATCGACAAAAAACTCCGAATGCCGAAAGAAAACATTCACTTCCCGTCGGGGGATCTGAAAGCGTACACACAGACTTACAGCGACATCATCTGCGACACGATGCAGGGAGGGCAGGGGGACACCAAACACTGGGCGTTCAACGACCCGGTCCGCCGCAAGGGGAAGTACAAGGACGCCCCGCCGACCCCGGAAGAGTACCGGAAGCTTTCAGCGCGCGTGACGGAACTTCACCCGATCACCATCCTGCAGAACGCGCGCACCAGCGGCGGCGGGTACGTCGCCAACGTGCCGAAGTCGGCGGCGACGGTCGGTCCGGTCGAAACGTGGAAGGCGAACAAGGTCAGCATCTGGCAGGCGGGGACCCACGACAATCCGTTCGGGATGCGTCTTTCGGCGTGGATGATCGCCAGGAAGATTCCCGACTCGGCGGTGCCGATGTCCCTTCTGGCCGACCACCCGAACGTCCACTTCCATTACTACAGGCCCGCGATCAAAACCGTCGGCGCCGAAATGCACTGAGCCGCGAAGAGAAAGAGACGAATCATGCCGACGGTATTTGCCATAGCGTGTCATCCCGATGATATCGAGTTCGTCATGGCCGGAACGATGCTTCTTTTGAAGGATCGCGGCTGTGACGTGCATTACATGAACATCGCCAACGGCTCGTGGGGGACCGCCACCATGCGGCGCGAGGAGATCATCCGCGTCCGGCGCGCCGAGGCCGCCGCCAGCGCCGCGCAGATGGGGTTCGTCTATCACGAGTCGCTCGTCGACGACCTGGACGTTTTTTACGACCGGCCGACCCTCACCAAGGTGATCGCCGTCGTTCGTCAGGTCGACCCCGACATCATCCTTCTCCAGTCGCCGGTCGACTATATGGAAGACCACCAGAACGCGGTGCGCCTGGGAGTGACCGCCGCGTTCTGCCGCGGGATGGTCAACGCCCCGGTCGACCCGCCGACCCCGCCGACGTTTAAAGACGTCGCGCTCTACCACGGCCAGCCGCACGGGAATCTCGACCCGATGCGCCGCCTGGTCCGCGCCGAGCGGTACGTCGACATTTCGTCGGTGCTTCAGCGCAAACGCGCGGCGCTGGCGTGTCACAAGAGTCAGAAAGAGTGGCTCGACGTCTCGCAGGGGTACGACTCCTACCTCGACTCGATGACCGAGGCGGCCGCCGGCGTCGGCCGGTTGAGCGGGAAGTACGAGTACGCCGAAGGGTGGCGCCGCCACAACCCGCTCGGGTTTTCGGCCGGCGACATCGACCCCCTGGGCGAACTTCTCGCCGACGTCTCGTGGGTCGATCCGTCCTACGCCGAGCGGCTCAACGGCTAGACTTTTCTCTTTCCGTCCGGAGTCATGTCGTCCGGTTCGATATGAACGACGACGTCGACGATACCGTGAACTTCCCCGATGATCATCGCCGTCAGCCGGTGCGAAAGCGCGTGCGCTTTGAGAACCGGCATGGCGGGATCGACGTGTATCCTCAGATCCGCGGCGAAATGCCCCCCTCCCAGCGGACGGGTTCGAATGTCGTGTATCCGGTGTATGTCCGGAACCTGTTCGGAGATCCGTTCGATCTTGTCGATGATCTCTTCCGTTTCACCTTGGTCCAAAAGGGAGCGGAAAGGCTCCCGCGTGATTTCGTAGACCGAATAGAGAATCAGGCAGCCGACGACGATCGTGCCGACCGGGTCGAGGAACGTCCACCGTTCGCCGAAGGTAATCGTGATCCCGACCGACAGGAGCGCGGGAATCGAGCTGAGCGCGTCGCTGCGGTGATGCAGCGCGTTGGCGGCCACCGCCGAGCTGTTGATCCGGCGGGCCGTGCGCATCGTCGCGCGGTAGAGCGACTCCTTGACGACGATCGAAAAAGCGGCGGCCAGAAGCGCCGAGTGTCCCGGAACGGGGATCTTTTTTCCTCCGAAGAGCTCGTAGAGTGCGACCGCCGCGTCGCGGATCAGATTCAGCGCCAAGAGGAAGAGCGCTGCCCCGATGATCAGGGCGACGAGCGATTCGATCTTTCCGTGTCCGTTCGGATGGGTCTTGTCGGCGGGACGGCCCCAGTATCGGGAACCGACCAGAATCGCCGCGTCGGTCACCAGGTCGGAAAGGCTGTGCAGCGCGTCGGCGACCAGAACCCGGCTCTGTCCGAAATACCCCGCGGCGAATTTCACCGCCGAAAGGAGCAGGTTCACCGCCAGGCCGATCCACGTAATGCGCCGGACCGCGCGAATGGAGTCTTGGGAGGGTTCGCTCATGGCGTGTTTCCCGCGCTGTAAAGAGACGCCACTTCCCGTTTGGTCAGAAGACGGTATTCTCCCGGCGCCAGATCGCCCAGCTTGACCGGACCGATCGCGATCCGCCGGAGCGTCAGCACTTTATGCCCGATCCGAGCGAGCATTCGGCGGATTTCGCGGTTTTTCCCCTCGCGCAGGACGATTTCCAGAACGGAGCTGAGCGCATGGCGCGACTTGATTTTCACCTCATCGGCCTGCACCACGCCTTCGGCGATGTGTATTCCCTTCTGAAGGCGGCGCGGCAGATCCGGTTCGACCTCGCCGGCCACCTGAACCTGGTACTTCTTCGGAACCTCGAACCGGGGGTGCGTCAGCTGTTCGGCGAACGCGCCGTCGTTCGTCAAAAGGATCAGCCCTTCGCTGTACTGGTCGAGCCGGCCGACCGGAAAAACGCGGCCGAACTGATCCGGAACCAGGTCGATCACCCGGCGCCGCCCCTGCTGGTCGCGGTGGGTGCAGAGGAACCCCTTCGGCTTGTTGACCGCCAGGTAGACCGGGCGCGTTTTCGGCAGCGTCTCGCCGTCGACGCGGATCCGCTGAACTGCCGGGTTGGCGCGGACGCCGAGTTCGGTGACGATTTTCCCGTCGATCTCGACGCGTCCGGTCGAGATCAGCTCTTCGCACTCGCGGCGGCTGCCGTAACCGGCGGCGGCCAAAATCTTCTGTACGCGGTGCCCTTCGGGACGGGGCTCTTCTTCGGTTCGGGCCGCCGGTTTTTTCTTACCGACCGCCGGCCGGGCAAAGAGGGAGCCGGCGCTGCGCCGGGCTTCGCCGATCGGACGGCGTTTCCCCCGCGTCCGTCCCCGTGAGGGGGAAAGGGGATGGGGGCGGTTCTTGCGGCCGTCCGGTTTCTCGCGGCGGTTGTTGCGGGAGGGTTGGTTCGAGCGTGGCATGACGGTCTCGGAGAGCTGTGTTTAATATTGATATACGAATTCGGCTTAGTCGTCGACGTTCCAGTTGTCGTTGATCCAGCGGGCCGGCCTGACCCAGCGGAGCTTTTTCAGGTTGTGCCAGCCGCCGAGAACCTGGTGGGGGTTCGGAAAGCCGTGAAACACAACAATTTTCGTGTTCGGTCCCGGGCGCTTCGGCTCCAAAAAGAGGCTTGCCGGAAAGGCGCGCAGAGAGTGTCGTTTGAAACTCAGACACCAATCCGCCGGCCAGTAGTCGAGGACGCCCTTCTTTTGCATTGCCGCGGAAAGGTACGCCTGTTCGTTGCGGAACTCTTTTCGGAGCTCCGCTTCGCGGTCGAGGAAGTTTCGGAGGACGTCTTCGTGCTTTCCGAGTTCGAATCTGAAAACCGAAGAGTTCCCGATCACGCCGCCGCGGAGATTCCAGTCGCGGATGATGCGGAACGCCCCCGGCAGTTCGAAGAAGGGGGCGAGATCCCCCAAAACGACGATGTCCAGATCAAGGAAAAGCGCCGTCCCTTCCAGACCGCCCGTCTCTTTTCCCAGGATCGAGAGCTTCATCCACCCCCGTTCCGGCTTCGACGGGTCGTGCGTCATTCCGGCGATCGGACGCGTTTCGACACGCGGGTCGATCCCGGCCGGATCGTCTGTAAAGCAGACAAACCGATGGGGCGCCGAGAGATGCCGACGGACCATCGACGCCAGGATGTTGACGTACGACGGGTCGTAGCGGGTTCCCCACTTCATGCAGATCACGTTTCGCATCGGCGCCCTCTTTTTTCGGCGGATCGGTAAATTCGCGCGGACCGCGTGTGTGTCGGCGGTCAGGCGAACTTGACCGGTCGGCCCGTTTTCGCCGACTCGTAAATTCCGGTGATCACCTCAACGCTCCGGCGTCCTTCGTAGCCGTCGATCAGAGGTTTCGTGCCGTTTTCGATCGCTTTCATTACGTCGGCGAACTGCTTGGCGTGCGGTTTGAAGCTGATCGCGGCCGGGTCGGCGGCTCCGCCGCCGCCGGAGAGTTTGCCGAGCATCGACTCGCGGATCGCGGCGTCCCCCTCGGCCGACTCGGCGAAATCCCATGTGACGATGTCTTCTTCTTCGATCATCGCCGAACCGGTCGTGCCGTGTATCTCAATCCGTTTCAGATAGCCGGGATAGGCGGCGGTCGTCGCCACGATCGTCCCGAGCGCGCCGCTTTTAAATCGGAGCGAAGCGACGGCGGTGTCTTCCACCTCGATCCGTTCGTGCGCCAGAAGTCCGGTGATCGCGGTCAGTTCCTCGACCGGGCCCATCAGCCAGAGGAGGAGGTCGACCGAATGGATCGCCTGGTTCATCAGCGCGCCCCCGCCGTCGAGCGCCCAGGTGCCGCGCCAGCTGCCGCTGTCGTAGTATTCCTGGGTGCGGTACCATTTGACGATTGCTTCCCCCAAGGTCAGCTTGCCGAACCGATCCGCCTCTATCGCCTTTTTCAGCTGGGTGCTGGAAGGGTGGAACCGGCTCGGGAAGACGGTCGAAAGGGTCACGCCCGCCTTATTGCACGCGTCGATGATCCGATCGCACCGTTCCAGGGTCACTTCGAGCGGTTTCTCGACAATAACGTGTTTCCCCGCCTCGGCTGCCATAACCGCCGGGTCCATGTGCGCGCCGCTCGGCGTACCGATCGTGACGATGTCGATTGCCGGGTTGGCCAGCATCTCTTTCAGATCCTGATACGGAGTCGCGTGATACTCTTTGGCGAGCCGTTCCGCCGCCAGCGGGAGCTTGTCGTAACAGCCGATCAGTTCGCCTCCGGCCGCCTCGATCGCCTTGGCGTGGAATCCCGCGATCATGCCGCAGCCGATAATTCCAAAACCCATCTTTTTCATTTTGTCTTCCCTCGTGAAACGTGATTGAAGGTTGTTGCGAAATCGAATCCGCTACAAGTATAGGACATTCTGAAAGATTTTTCACCCCCCCACCGCGCCGGCGCCGCCGTCATAACCGTCATAAATACCGCGCGTCGGATATGTTTCCCGAAAGAATCATTCCAAACCCCTCTCGCAAAACTTGCGTAAACCTGTATAGACATTATAATTCAGAGAGCGGGGAAGGACTCCGGCGGCGGACGCCTTTCCCTCCGGATCGCGGCCGTCGTTTGGCCTTTGAGGAATCCCGAAAATGAAAAAGAGCGTTTTCATCATCTCCGCGGCGTTTTCGGCGCTCTGCGTCTTTTTGACCGCAGCATCTCTCTCCGCGCAGGAAGAGACCCCCGAGACGCTTTACGCCCGCGGCGTCTCCCTCTTCTTTAACGACCGATACGACGAAGCCGAAGCCTGTTTCCGCAAGGGGATCGAGCTCTCCCCCGACAATCCCGCCAACTACTATTTCCTGGGGGTCGCGCAGCTCCGTCTCGGCCGGGCCGGAGAGGCGGGGGAATCCTTCGCCAAGGGGGCGGAGGCCGAGCTGACTCCGCGCGGCCGCCTGGTCGACGTTCCGGGGCACCTCCTTCGGATTCAGGGGGACGAACGCCTCCTGATCGAACAGATCCGCCGCCGCGCGGCGCTGGAGCATCAGGAAAAAACGCGCCGGTTCAACGAGGCGCTCTTCGGCGACGAGATTCAGCAGCAGCGCCGCCGTCTGGAAGCGGGTCTTCGTTCGGGGCAGACGCCCTCGTCGGATCTTCCCCCGGCGGCCGGGCTCCCTTTGATTCCTCCGATCCGTCCCCTTTTCTCTCCCGAGGTGAACGGCTACATTTCCGAAGAGTTGGCCGACAGCGACCGCGAAGGGTTCATTAACCTTCAAAAAGACGAGCGTCTCGACGAAAACGGAAACGTCGTGAAGCTAAACTACCTCTCGACCGAGGCGAAACGACGCGCCGAAATGCGCCGGACGATCGCCGAAGACCGGCGGATCGCCAAAGAGAACTTCGTCGATATTTTCGACGCCGACAACACCGAGTCGGACAACACCACGTTTGACGGCGGCACTTCCCCCGCGAAGTCCGCCGGGGGAAAATCCTCGCCGAACGCTCCCAAATCCGACCCGCGGACCAAAAACACAGAGCCTCAGCCCCCCAAAAACGTCCCGGTCGGGGAACCCGCGCCGTTCGGCGACGAGGAATTCCAATGATCGCCGTCGAGCCTCCGGAACGGCGGGGGGGGCGGGCGTTCCGTTTCCTTCTGCCGGCGCTGTTCTTTCTTTTCGCGTTCGGGGGGTGCCGGCCGGCGCCGGAGCCTGATTCGGGCCGAGCCGAGATCCTGGTAACCGTTCCTCCCCTTTCGGGCTTGGTTCACGCCGTGGCGGGGGATACCTGCAGCGTCGTCGTTCTGGTTCCTCCCGGCAAAGAGCCGGAAACGTTTATGCCGACCCCGTCTCAGATGAGGGAAATCGCCCGCTGCGGCGTATTCTTTCGTGTCGGGCTCCCGGTCGAGGAGTCGATCGTCGGGCGGCTCTCGAGTCTGAACCCGCGCCTTCGCGTGGTCAATCTGGCGCAGCGTCTTCCGGTCGCCGCCGAAAGCGCCGAAGAGATCGAACTCACCGAGCCGAACGGAGAAGACGGCGCGCACCCCCATCACGACGGAATCGACCCGCATGTCTGGATGAGTCCGTCGAACCTGGAAGAGATGGCCGCGGTCGTCGAAAAGACCCTGAGCGGTCTTTTTCCCGAAAACGCGCCTCTCTACCATCAGCGGACTCTTCGCTTCAGCCGGGACGCCGAGGCGTTAAAGGTGTCGGCCGCCGAGCGGCTCGCCTCTCTCCGGAACCGCACGCTCTACGTCTTTCATCCGGCCTACGGCTACTACTGCGCCGAGTTCGGTCTTCGTCAGGCGGCGGTCGAGGCGGGGGGAAAATCCCCGAAATCAAAAGATTTCGTCGAGCTGATCCGCCGATTGCGGGAAGAGAACGCCGAAAAAATTTTCGTTCAGCCGCAGTTCAGCCGGACGGCCGTCGAAAAGGTCGCCTCGGAGCTGAATCTGAACATCGAGGTTCATTCTCCCCTCGAGACGGACCCGCTGAAAAATATCGAAACCCTGACCGACGCGCTTCTGCGCTGAAAGGTTCTACCCCCTCGAAAGTTTTCCCGATGTTGATATAATAGATAATAGGGTGTCGGGGGGGCGAAATCGAACGATTTTTTACAAAAGGCTCCGCCGCCCGGGGCGTTCGGGGCTCTGTGAACCATACAACTGCCATTTGTTGGGAGAAGACAATGAAATTCAACCGTGTTATGGTCTTCAGCGCGGCGCTGGTTGCCGGGCTTCTTCTTTTCTCGGGCTGCCAGAAAGTCGTCGAAGTCACTGACGAGACGACAACCGTCGTCGAAGAGGCGGCCAACAACGCCGAAGAGACCGTCGACCTCGAGTTTCTCGCGATCGACGTTCCGGAAGAGACTGCCGGCGCCACGACGGGGGACGAAAGTTTCTCCGGCGCGACGACCGGGGCCGAGTTCCAGTTCGACAGCGCGACGACCGGCGGCGATTCCGAGGCGATCGACATCGAAGTGATCGAAGAAGAAACCGAGTCCGCTTCGACGGCCGCCCCTCTTCCGACCGCTTTTTTTTTTAATATCTGAAACGTTTCCCTCCTACGCGGCCGAAGCGGCGGGGAAGCTCCCCCCGATGGCCGACATGGAAAGTCAGTTCACCAAGTTTTTCGCGAAGCTTGACCGTGACCTCGAGGATCTCTCGCTCGGCGGAGATTTCGGCGACGCTTCGGGAAATCTGATGCGCGACGCCAACGTCCTGGTTCTTCTGGCGATGGCGATCGCCCAGTCCGACGAGTCGGGAGACCTCAAAGCCGCCGCGCCGGCGGTTCTGGCCGACGGGAAAGCTCTTCTGGCCGCGGGCGACGCCGAGGCCGCAGCCGCGGCGGTCAAGGCAATCAAAGCCGACGTCGCGTCCCCCGCCGGTTCGGCCGCGCCCGTCCGCTGGGAAAAGGCCGCGCAGCTGGCGCCCCTGATGGGCAAGATCGTTCCTTCGCTGACGTCCGAAATCAAACGCCTCAGTAAAAACGAAAAGACTCTTCTTCGGGCGGGAAATATCGACAAAGTCGCCGGAGCGGCGGCCCTTCTGGCGGTCGTGGCCGAAGGGAGCCGCCTGAACGTTTCCGAAACGACCGCGCCGGATCAGGACGCTCTCTGGAAAGAATACTGCGACGAGTTCGCCGTCCTCAGTCTCAACGTCAATCGGACGGCGCGCGCCCTGTCGAACGGCGGCGCGTTCGACGACTACGCCGCGGCGCTCAAAGAGCTGGAAAAAACGTGCAGCGTCTGTCACGCCAAGTTCAGCAGCGCCAAATAAACCCAACACCGACACGAGACGCTTAGCAAAGGAGCTTCGAGCATGTCCACCGACAAAGCGAAACTGATATACGCCGACCAAGAGATCGAACTTCCCGTTATCGAGGGAACGGCGGGTGATCATGCCATTGATATCACATCTCTTTACTCCAAGCACGGCCTGATCACCTACGACCCTTCGTTGGGAAACACCGGGATCTGCCAGAGCAGCATCACCTATATCGACGGCGACAAAGGCATTCTCCGCTACCGCGGCGTTCCGATCGAGCAGTTCGATCGGCCGCACCCCAACTTCATCGAAGTCGCGTGGATGCTCATCTTCGGGCGTCTGCCGAACAAAGAAGAGCTTGAGCTTTTCAGCCGCACCCTGACGAACCACGAGCTCCTGCACGAAGGGATCCGCAGTCAGTTTCAGTTCCTTCCCGCCAAGGCGCCCCCGATGGCGATCCTTTCGTCGATGATCAGCACGATGGCGTGTTACTATGACGAGTTCCTCTCGCCGGAAGACGAGCCCGTCTTTCTGGAGGGGGTCTCGCGCCTGATCAGCAAGATCCGCACGATCGCGGCGTTCACCTACCGCCGCGCGATGGGGCTGCCGTATATCTATCCCGACCCGGCGCTTCCGTATTGCAGCAACTTCCTTCACATGATGTTCTCGCTCCCCTACAAACAGTACGAGGTCAAGCCGGAGATCGCCAAGGCGCTGAACCTGGTTTTGATCCTGCACGCCGACCACGAACAGAACTGCTCGACCAGCGCGGTCCGCGTCGTCTGCTCGTCGCGCGCCAATCTGTTCGCTTCGGTTTCGGCGGGGGTCAACGCGCTCTGGGGGCCGCTCCACGGCGGAGCGAACGTCAAAGTGATGGAAATGCTCGACGCCATCTACCGCGGCAACCGCAAGCCCCAGGAGTGCATCGAGGCGGCCAAAGACAAGACCAATCCGTTCCGCCTCTTCGGGTTCGGGCATCGGGTCTACCGCAACTACGACCCGCGCGCCAAGATTCTCAAACAGGCGTACGAACGGGTCTGCCAGATTCAGAAAATTTCCGATCCGCTTCTGGACATCGCCCGCGAGCTCGAAGAAGCCGCCCTGAAAGACGACTATTTCATCGAGCGGAAACTCTACCCGAACGTCGATTTCTACAGCGGAATCCTTCTGCGGGCGATCGGGATCCCCACGAACATGTTCACGGTAATGTTCGCCATCGGACGTCTGCCGGGCTGGATCGCCCAGTGGAAAGAGCAGCACGAAAACCCGACGGCGAAGATCATCCGACCGCGCCAACTTTACATCGGGAATTCGGAAACCGACTACGTTGAAATCGCCGACCGAGAGTGACGCGCCGCAGCATGGGGGTCAGGAAGACCCCCGGAGCGATTCGGGAGCTCCCCCTTTCATCGAGGCCGGCGCGTTCGATTTTCTCCCGAAATCGGAAGAGACGATAACCGAGGTTCCCGTCATCCTGGCGGAGGTCGAACCCGGCGACCCGCTCACCGAGCGTCTTGAAGCGGCGCTGTCGCACACTGCCGGGCCGGGCGTCGGACTCAAGACGCTTTTCGAACGGACCCCGTGGTTTCTGCGGATGGGGGAGATTCTTCTTTCGCGCCGCGGAATCGGTTCGCTCGTGAGCGTTCTCATTCACCTTCTTATTTTAATC
Source organism: uncultured Planctomycetota bacterium (assembly GCA_902766935.1). GTDB lineage: Bacteria > Planctomycetota > Planctomycetia > Pirellulales > Thermoguttaceae > RUG695. Next base: position 15,855 of record CACXFR010000090.1, read on the forward strand.
CTCCTGGCGGTCTGGGGAATTACGATCCGAAACGGTTCGCGCGGCGAGCCGCTTCAGGTCGGCTTTTCCGACGAGGGGGACGTCTCGATCTTCGACGACTTGGGGGACGAAGCCGGTCTCGACTTTACCCCGGACGAGCCGGCGCCCGATTCGTCGGCGCCGGAATATCTCCCGACCGAGACCCCTCAGAACCCGTTCACCGCCGAGACGGACGGAACCGGCCCGCCGGCTCCCGATCTCGACGAGCTGGACCGAACCGCCGGGGGATTCGACGCGGTGGTGGAAGGGCTCGAAACGACGTCGGGCCGGAAAGCGACCTCCGGGCGCACCGCGGCGACCCGCCGCCGCGGGCTTCCCGGGCGGGAAGGGGACACCACCGACGCGAGCGAAGCGGCGGTCGAGGCGGGGCTGGCCTGGCTGGCGGCGCACCAGCTCCCCGACGGCGGCTGGGCGTTCGATTTGACCTCTCCCGACGACAACGGCGACGAAGGCGAATGTCAGGGGAAATGCTCGAACAGCCACTCCACCTCCCGCGCGAATCAGACGGTCAACGGCCTCTATCCCGGAAGGATGGCGGCGACCGGCATCGCGCTTCTTGCGTTTCTCGGCGCGGGGTACGACCACCGAACTCCCGGCGTCTACCGCGAGACGGTGGAGTCGGGTCTGCGGTATATCAGATACCGGGCGCGTCAGACGAAGGCGGGGATCGACTTTCGTGAATGGGGGGAACGGTACGGGATGTACACTCAGGCGATCGTCGCCGTGACGGTCTGCGAGGCGTATGAGCTGACCGAAGATCCGCAGCTGAAAACGCTGGCGCACGACGGCGCGCTTTTCATTGTCAACTCGCAGCGGGACGACGGCGGCTGGCGGTACGAAGGGGCGGTCGATTCGACCTTCTTCTCGTACGCGCCGGGGGACACCTCCGTTTCGGGCTGGCAGATGCTCGCGCTCAAATCGGCGATGTCGGCGGGGTTCAGCTGGCCGCCCGAAGTTTTTTACAAGGCGGGTTTTTTTCTGGATGCGGTTCAGTCCAAGAACAACACTCTATTTCGGTATATGGCCCGAACCCACGAGCCGGAATCAAAGATGTGGGGGACGACGGCGATCGGCGTGCTGATGCGGGAGTATATCGGCTGGGAGAAAAAACCCAGATACATGAGCAAGGCGACCAGACGGCTTGCCGGCTGGTTCGACGAAATGTACGACGACTGGAAGCTCGCGAAAAACGGAACAGTTGAAAATCGCCAGGGGAAACAGCTCTTTTCCGAGGGGCGGTTCCGTTACAATCTCTATTTTGCCTATTACGCCTCGCTTGCGCTTCATCACGCCGGCGGAGCGGCCTGGCATAAGTCTTTTGCCAAGACGCGCGATTTTCTGATCGAAACGCAGAATCGGGGGGAGGTCAACCCGCACGAAAAGGGGAGCTGGCTCTTCCACGACCTCTACATGAACGACGGCGGCCGGCTTCTGAACACGGCGCTCTCCGTTCTCATTCTGGAGACCCCCTATCGGTATCTGCCCATGTACAAGTAGTCCCGCGCCGAGGGGAACGAAGGCGCGTTCGATGCGCGATTTGCTAATTTTGAAGCGTCGATTATACTGGCTAGAGAGAATTCGAGTCGATTCGGTCCGCGCCGAGAGGATTCCGCCATGCGCCCGATGATTGTTTTTCTGAGCCTTCCCGTCCTTTTTGCCTCTCTGGCCGCCGCCGGCGAGCCGCGGCGGTACGAATACCTGGAGGAAAAGATGGCGGTGCCGGTACGGCTCGTCTTCTACGCCGAGTCGCCCGAAGAGGCCGACGCCGCGCAGGAAGCGGTCTACCGCCGATTCGACGAACTGAACCGGATGATGAGCGACTACGATCCCGAAAGCGAGATCGTCCGCGCCTGCCGCGAAAGCGGCGCGACGGGGGAGGCCGTCGAGATCAGCTCTTCTCTTTACGACGTACTGAGTCTGGCGCGGGAGATGAACCGGCAGACCGGCGGGGCGTTCGACATTTCGGTCTCGCCGATCGTCAAACTCTGGCGTCGGAGCCGGATCTACGGCCGCCGGCCTCCCGCCGACTACCTGGAGCGCGCCAAGACGCTGGTCGGAAACGGCAATTGGGAACTTTCGGTCGACGACGGTTCGGATCCGCCCCGATTTTTTCTGCGCGTTCTCAAAAAAGACGTTCGGCTCGACCTGGGAGGGATCGCCAAAGGGTACGCCATCGACGAGGGGATCCGTCTGTTAAAGGAACGGGGGATCGGCGCGGCGCTGATCGACGCCGGGGGGGATATCCGCGCCGCCGGCCCGCCGCCGGGAAAAGACGGGTGGACGATCGGGGGCGTTTCTCTCGACGAGGGGGCTGAGGCCGCCTACTACCTGACCCTTTCCGACACCGCGATCGCCACCAGCGGCGATATGTTCCAATATTTCGAGATCGACCGGATCCGATATTCTCACATTATCGACCCGCGCAGCGGCGAGCCGCTCACCGCCCGTTCGGTCGTGAGCGTCATCGCGCCCGACGCGGCGTCGGCAGACGCCCTGGCGAGCGGGATCAGTGTTCTGGGTCCGGAAAAGGGAATCCTTCTGGCCGCCTCGACGCCCGGCGTCGAGGCGCTCGTCATTACCTCCCCTTCCGGAGACGAGGGCGCGAAGATAAACGCCGCCGCCGTCGGCCGATTCCTCCCGATTCGGGATGAAATCCTGGAGAAAGAGAGGGCCCGATAGCCCTTTCGGACCGCACGCCGAGCCGGGGAGAGTTATTGACAGCTTCCCTCCCTTGCTGTAAAATTCCCTTGTTAGGGCGCCTCTTCCGTTCGGCGTCCCCTATAGAAATAAAGGGGGCTTTCGGCGGCCGAGTCGTTTTGATAGCGGGCAGCGCCGCGCGCGGCGGCGTCCTTTCCCTTCCGGGGAGAGGGCGGCGTTCGGGAAGACGCCGGGCTGTTAATCCTCTTTCGTTGCGCGGTCTCTCTTCGGAGAGACGTTTCCGCAGCGCCCTTTTATGGAAAATTTCGAAGAAGTTAAGGTCCCGATACCGAGTCGTCAGATCCTCCAGAGCATTTTCGGAGTGAGTGACGAATACCTCCGGGTGATCCGCAAAGCGCTTGGGGTACGAGTCGTTCAGGACGGCGGCGGTCTGTCGGTCCGTTCTCCCGAACCCGGCGCCGCCGAGAGAGGGGGGCGCCTGATCGAAGGTCTGCTGAAAGCCGCGTCGTTTCGCGGCGAGATGCTTTCGATGGACGATATTCTGCGCGCCCTGTCCGAAGTCGAACGGGACCGTCCCGTTTCGCAGATTCCCCCGATCGAAGTCTACGGCGGAAAGCGCATTTTGCCCCGCACCGCCGGACAGGCGGACTACGTCAATCTTCTCCGCCGGAAAGAGATCGTCTTCTGCTGCGGTCCGGCGGGAACCGGAAAGACCTATCTGGCGGTCGCCCGTGCCGTCGAGGCGTTTCGAACCGAAGGGATCAACAAGCTCGTGCTGGTCCGTCCGGCGGTCGAGGCGGGCGAGAGCCTCGGTTTCCTTCCCGGCGACCTGCACGAGAAGGTCAATCCGTATCTCCGTCCCCTTTTCGACGCGCTGGCCGATATGATCCAGCCCGAAATGCTCGCCCGATTCCGCGGCGACGACCGAATTGAGGTGATTCCGCTCGCCTATATGCGCGGCCGAACCCTCAACAATGCCTATATTATCCTCGATGAGGCCCAAAATACCACGGTTTCCCAGATGAAGATGTTCCTCACCCGTATGGGGGAAGGTTCTCGGATCGCCGTATGCGGAGACGCCACCCAGGTCGATCTCCCTTCGCATAAAAAGAGCGGTTTGGCCGACGCCCTCGTTCGGCTCCGTCCCATCAGCGAGATCGGGCAGATCGAGCTGACCGGCGACGACATCGTCCGGCACGACCTCGTTCAGAAAGTCGTCAGCGCCTATGAGGAGCCGGAAGAAGGTTCACAGAGAGCGAGGTAGTCAGTTCCATGCATTTCGGACAATTCCGCAGTAAACGCGACAACTACGTCGCCAGCCGCATTCCGAAGCAGTCGATTTTCGAACGTTTGCTCAGCCGAATGAAAAACTTTCAGCTCGGCAAACGGCTCCTCCTCTGCGCGCTGACCACGCTCATCCTCTGTCTGACGATTAAGGCGTGGGATCCCCCTTTCATCTTTACCGGCGGCTCGCGCCCGAACCGCGACGTGGTCTGCATGACGCCTTTTTCGGTCGAAAACACGGCGATGACCCTGGAAGACCGGCTTTCGGCCCGTTTCGAGACTCCCCACGTCTACATGAACGAGCCTCTCAGGCTTGTCCAGTTCAAGGAAGTCCTGGTCAACCGGGTCAAGTCGATCCTGACCTCGACTAGCTACGAGGCGATGCCCGACGACGAAAAGGCCGCCTGGCGGCTTTTTCTCCCCGAAAACGCCGACGATCAGCAGGCCGAGGAACTCTTTAGAAAGTTCAAGGAGACCCTGGCCGAAGACCAGGACCTCAAGACGTTCAAAGCAGCGATCGACAAGGCGTTTCATCCGTACGACAAGTACGGGATTCTCCTGAAGCTTCATCCGGCGGATGAGGGAAACCAAGGGAATATCCGCGTTTACAACGCGGGTTCTTCCCCCGACGAGGCGAAGGAAGTTCTCGCGAGCGATGTCCTGGTCGGGAATATGTACCAGATCAAAGACAGTCTGAACTGGGACTATTCCAAAGAGTTTTCCGAATTGATCTTTAACTGGATCAACGAGTGCGCCAAAAGAGACGTTACCGATCCGACTCTTCCTCCCCTTTCGACCCTCACCGAAGACAAAAATGCGACAGTCGAGGCGCAGAGGGACGCCGAAAGCCGGGTTCCGCCCCACATGGTTCAGTACGAGAAGGACAAGACGATCATCCGCGGCGGGGATCTGATCAGCAACGACATTCTTCTCCTTCTGGCCGAAGAATACAAGGCGTCCATTCGACAGATGCCTCTGCGCGAACAGCTGCGCCGGGCGCTCGGGTTCTTTTTGGTCGTCTTCGCGGCGACGTTCCTGATCAACGTGGTTCTCTACTTCTTTGAAAAGACGAAATACAAAGACCCGCAGAAGGAAAACCTCAAGTCCTCACTGGTCGTCTACGTGCTGATCGTCGCCGTGCTTCTGGCCGGTAAATACATTCAGTACCTGACGCTCGGCCGCTTCGGCGTGATGGAGATCATTCCTCTTCTTGTCTTCACGCAGATCATCACGATCGCGTTCTTCTGGGAGATCGGGTTTATCGTCAGTCTCCTTTTGGTCTTGATCCTTTCGATTTCAAGCACCAACGACATCGCGCCGTTTCTGGTGATGTCGACGACGATGACTCTTTCGTCGTTCCTGGCGCGGGACATTAGGGAGCGGTCCGACGTTTTGTGCCGCTCCCTGATGGTGATGGTGATTATCTTCGTCGTTTCGATCGGCGTTTCCCTCCTCGAAACCTGCGCCCATCCCGAAGAAGTTTTAAAAGAGGCCGCGTTCAACGCCGCGTGGGTTTTCGCCGCGGGACTGATCACCGAGGCGCTCCTTCCCTTCCTCGAACGGTATTGCGGGATTTTAACGCCGATGCGTCTGGTCGATATGGGGAACACGAATCACCCGGTTCTTCGGACGCTCTACAACCGTGCGCCGGCAACGTATAACCATTCGATCGCCACTTCCGTGATCGCCGAAAACGCCGCCAAAGAGATCGGCGCCCAGACCGGCCTGGTTCGGGTCGGCGCGTATTTCCACGACATCGGCAAGGCGCTCCGGCCGGAATATTTCACCGAGAACCAGATTCCCGGCGAAGATCCGCACGAAGGACTCAAGCCGAAAAAGAGCGCCGAGATCATCATTTCGCATATCAAAGACGGCGTGAGCATGGCCGAGAACACCTATAAACTTCCGCGCCAGGTCGTCGATCTGATCCGTCAGCACCACGGAACTTTTCCGGTCACCTATTTCTACGAGAAGGCGAAGGCGGAGTCGGAGCGCAGCGGCGAGCCGGAAATCCCGATCGCCGAGTTCCGGTATCCCGGCCCGATCCCCCAGACGAAGGAGGCCGCGATTCTAATGATCGCCGACGCCGTCGAAAGCGCCAGCCGGAGCATCAAGGACGCCGACAAGGGGAAGATTCGCAACATGCTTCACAACATCGTCCAAAGACGGATTGACGACGGGCAGTTCAACGACTGCGGTCTGACGCTGAGCGAGATCCAGAAGATCGAGGCGAGCATGCTGACCACCGCCCTTTCGATGAATCACCAGCGGATCAAGTATCCGGGGCAGGACGAAATCGACAAAATTTCCGGCGAGGCGAAAAGCGCCGACGGCGCGAAGCCCCGCGGCCCCGAGGTCAAAAAAGAAGAGTCCCCGGCGAAAGAAAAGTAGTCGTTCGGCGGAACGCTCGGGCGGGAGAGTAGGAGATGGACGAGCCGCGTATAGAAATCGGGAACGAATCGGAGCGCGTCCCCTTCGACACCGATCGCGCCGCCGGACTGATTCGGCGCATCCTCTCCGACGCGGGGATCCGGCGCGGGGTCGTCGAAGTCACGGTGGTCGACGACGCGTCGATTCATCGTCTGAACGCGCAGTTTTTGGGTCACGACCGGCCGACCGACGTTCTGGCCTTCGAGATGGAGTCGGATCCCGAAGAGGCGCTTCTCGAAGGGAGCGTCGTCGTCAGCGACGAGACCGCCCTCGACCGCGCGCGCGACTACGGCTGGCCCGCCGAAAACGAACTTCTCCTCTATGTGGTACACGGGGTGCTCCATCTGGTCGGCTACGACGATCACGCTCCGGACGACGAAAAACTGATGCGCGCCAAAGAACGGGAGTATCTGGCGCTGGCGGGGATCGGCGCGGTCGCCGGGCCGGACGACCTGGGAAAAAAAGAAGACTGAACCGCCGCGCCCGGGATTCAGTCTTCATGCCTTTTTTCTGCGGAGATCTTTCCGCCGAACGCGTTATTCGATCTGGTATTCTTCGGCCAGATGGGTCAGGTCTTCTATCTGGTTGTCGGTGAGAATCCCCTTCCGCTCGATATTGATTTTCGCCTCGTGCCCGCTCGTCTTTTCGCGCGCCGTGACCGAGATCCGTCCCGACTTGTCGAACGCGTAGGTCACCTCGACCAACGATCCTTTCGGCAGATTGGGGGGAAGGTCGGTGATCCGGCATTTCCCCAAAACGGAACACGCTTTCGGATCGGGGGCGTCCCCTTCGAGAACCTGAATCGAGATTCGCTCCTGGTTTTCTTTGTTCGTCTTAAAGGTGCGCGTCAGCGAGAAGGGAAGGGTGGTGTTTTTCGGGATCATGATATTGTTGACCACTTCTCCCTTGGACGGATCGGTGGCGACGATCCCCAGCGCGTGCGAGTTGACGTCTTCCTGATTGATGTTTTTCAGTAGTTTCCGAACGCGTTCGGTCAGCTTCCCGTTCGGGTTGTATTTCGCTTCCAGAATGGCGGCGTGGATCGCGGCGCCCTTGGCGACCGCCGTGTGCGGGTCGAGGTCGGGGCTGACATACGGCTTGACCCCGGTCAGCTTTTCCAGCATGGCGGGAACCTGCGGCATCAGCGTCGAGCCGCCGACCAGAACGATGGCGTCCAGCTGGGCGAATTTCATACCGGCCTGTTCCAGAACGCCCTCGGTGGTGTCGCACGTTCTTTGGAGAAGGTCTTTCGTCAGGTCTTCGAAGAGTTCGCGCGTGATCGGAACCGAAAGGCGGTTCCCTTCGTAGCGGCAGGTGATGGTGGTTGAGGTTTTGGAGGTCAGCGCGATCTTCGCGGTATCGCAGTCGTTGCGCAGGATCTGGAACGCCTGCGCCGACTCGGACGGGTCGAGCCCGGTTTTTTCTTTGAACACCTTGCAGACGTGTTGGGCGATGCGGTCGTTCCAGTCGACCCCGCCGAGTTTGACGTCCCCGTCGGTCGAAATGACGTGAAAATGATTTCCGTCATACTCCACCACGGTCGAGTCGAACGTCCCGCCCCCCAAGTCGTAAATCAGCACGCGTCGGGATTTTTTATCGGGCATCTCGCGCCCGAGTTCGCCGCGGTGCCACGCGTAGGTGAGCGCGGCGGCGGTCGGTTCGTTGATGATGTCGATCACGTTCAGCTCGGCGATTCGCCCGGCGTCCTGCGTCGCCTTCCGGCGCGCGTCGTTGAAGTAGTACGGAACCGTGATCACGGCGTTGGCGATCGGACCCAGAACCCGCTCGCCGTCCTGCTTGAGTTTGCGCAGGATCAGCGACGAGATGAATTCCGGCGTGATTTCATGGCCGTCGAACGTCCGCTTATAGGCGGCGTCCCCCATCTTCCGTTTGATCCGTTCGACGACGTTTTCGGGATCTTCCATCGCCGCGCGGTTTCGATTCGGCCCGATGACCACATGGTTCTTGTCGGTGAGGAGAATCAGGCTGGCGGTCTCGACGTCGCCGTCCTCGTTTTGAATCGGAACCGGCTCCCCTTCGTCATTGATCTGCGCCAGGGCCGAAAAAGTGGTTCCCAAGTCGATTCCGACGGTATTTCCGGGTAAAAATTTCATAGGTGCTCCGCGGTAGATGAATTACGTTCGAGTTCTGTCTGCCGCGCCCGGCGGGGCGGGGCAAACCGACGATCCGCGCGTATCAGGGCGGATGATTCGCCGGCCGCATTCGGCGGATGTCCGTAAGCGGACCGGGGGGGGAGAGCGGCTGGGGGAGGGGGGAGACCCAGCCCCGCACCCTTATTATTATCGGAACGAAAGCGGAAATCAAGCGGGAGGGGGTTCTCCGGGTTCTGTTTTCCCGGGAAAAACGGGCATCTTGCGTCCAGGCGGGCGGCGTGCGCCCGTTCATTTTGTATATCAACCCCGGCGGGGCGGCGCGTCCGTCTTGTGAGAAAGCCGGCACGCCCATCGCCGGCCGCTGTCAGCGGCCGCGGTTCCGGCGGAACCGTTCGTAGCCGAGACGCTGGGCGGGGGTTCCTTTGAAGAGGGTTTTGAACTCCTCCTCGGTCAGATCGAGGGGGACTTCCGGACGCGGGGGGAGTTCCGGGTTCCGCGGACAGACGCGGCGGCAGAGGTCGCAGCCGAACGGAAACCGGCGGAGGAGGGGAACGATCTCTTCGGGGATCTCGTCGCCGCGGTACTCGATTCCCCAGTAGTTGATGCAGTGCGTCGCGTTCAGCGTTCGGTCCGGATTGAGCGCGCCGGTCGGGCACGCCTTGAGGCATCGGTCGCACTCGGCGCACGGATCGGCCGACTCCGCGGCGTCGGGGATGTCGGTAAACGATTCGAACGGAACCGTCGTCAGCAGAAACCCGAGGAAGAAGTCGGTTCCCAGGCGGGGATGAAGGAGGAGGCTGTTTTTGGCGATCGTCCCGAGTCCGCTCCGCGCGCCCCATTCCTTTTCGAGGAGCGGGGCGGTATCGACCGCGACGCGGAACTTTTCATCGGGGAACGAAGGGGCGATAAACTGCGCCACGCCGCGGAGCCGGCCGCGCAGAATGGTGTGATAGTCGGTGCAGACCGCGTACGAAT
>CACXFR010000091.1 GCA_902766935.1 uncultured Planctomycetota bacterium
ATGAACCGCCTCGTTGCTTTCGGCCTGCGAGAAGTTAATGACCATGATGAAGAACGTCATCAGAAGGAAGACGATGTCGATCATCGGAGTCATATTCGGCTCGAAGGACTCGTTTTTGGGAGACGCTATACGCATAACTGACCGTCGTTACTTTTTGTGGGTGACCGAAGAAAACCGCCCGATGTAGTTGTCGCTGATGATTCCGATTTCAAGGATGAACCGCGCCAGACGGTTCTTGATGATGTCGTAAATCGCCAGAGACGGAAGCGCGATCGTCAGCCCGATCATCGTCGTAAAGAGCGCGGTGGCGATTCCTTCGGCGAGTTTCTGCGGCGACGGGGTCGCGCCGCCGGCGGCGATCACCTGGAACGAGGCGATCATCCCGACCACGGTTCCGAACAGCCCGACCATCGGCGAGAGGTTTCCGACCAGCGCCAGGTACCCGATCTGATGTTCGAGTTTCATCGTCTCTTCCTGTCCGACGTCCTGCATCGTCTGCACAGCCTTGTCGTATCCGCTGGGGACCTTCGAAAGCCCCGCCGCCAGGACGCGCCCCAAAAGGGAGTTGTCCTCTTTGGCGACCTGATACGCCTCCTGGAACTTCTGACTGTCCATCAGTTCGCCGAACTCCAGAACGAGGTTTTCGGGAACCAGATTCACGCGGCGTATCGCCATCAGGTTCATAACGATCAGCGCCACGTCGACGAGCGAAAGGATCACGAAGACCGGCCCGAAGACCCACCCCAGCGCGCGGAACATCCAGACCAGATAGTTCTCTTTTTTCTGCGTCTGGTCCCCGGCGTCGGCGCCGGCGGCCGCCGGCTGCTGACCCGCTTGGGGATTTTCGGCGGACTCGGCCGAAGGGCCGAGGAACGAATCGTCGTCGGCGTCGCTGTCAAAGTCGATCTGCGCCGCCAGCGAAAGGGGGAACGCCAGAAAGAGAAAGAGAATCATCAAGCGCAAATATTTACTCATAGGTTTCCTCACATACCGATTGGGATGAATGTGACTGTGATTTTCCTGAAAGGTTCGGTTAGTTGCTGATCTTATACCGTTCGCGCAGAATCGTAAGCGCCTCGGCGGCGCGGTCGTCGCGCAGCTGCTGTTTCCAGAGTTTCGCCAGATGCCTCAGCGCCGAGATATGCTCGGCGCTGGCGGTCGAATAGAGCAGATCGACGTGCAGAAACGCCACGATGGCGGCCTTCGGGTCGCCGGCGCGTTCGGCGGCCTCCCCCATCGCGTTGTAAAGCGCCGCCTGCAGGTCGGTGTCGTCCGGATTGGAACTGTCGATCACCTCCTGAAAGAGCGCTTTCGACGCGTCGTTCTCTTTCCGGAACGACGCGATCTTCGCCAGACCGATCCGCGCGTACGCTTTCTGCCGATCGACGCCGGGGGCGTCTTCGACGGCGAGAACGTCGTTATACGCCTTTTCGGCGTCGTCGACATTCCCTTCGTTCAGAAGGAGGTTCGCCAGCGCGATGCTCCCTTCCACCTTGACGTCGGGCCACGGAGCTTTTTGGAGATTCTCGAAGAACGACTTGGCGTTCGTCGGGTCTTCCATCGCGATCAGAATCCGCCCCAAAAGGCGGTTCGCCTCGTAGTAGTGCCAGCTGTCGGCGTTGTTTCGGACGAAATCGTTCAGGCGCGAACCGGCCTTGCGGAGCGTCATTTCGGGATGTCCCGAAAGAGCCAGAAGCCCCGAAGCCTGCGCCCGGTAAAAATCAAGATCCTGCTTGACGAACTCCGTCGCCGTCTCGGCTTCCCCCTTCGGAATGTCGGCGAGTTTCTTGAGCGCGTCCTCGTACTGAGCGGCGTCGATCGCCGAGCGGGCGACCTGAAGGTTGACCGGCTCGTCGTTAAAATGCGTTTCAATGATTCGGTTCGCCGCGATCGCGACGTCGAGTCCGGCCTTGTCTTTGAGAGTCAGCTCGTCGCGGGTGATCTTGGAGATCGTTCCCGACTGGGTCGAGTCGGCTTCGCCGTTATACGGGTCGTCGGCGCTCGAGACGATCACCGAGTCGGCGTAGAGCGCGGCGGCGGCCGCAAGGAAAAGCCCCGCCGCCGCGAGCGTCAGACGCCCGAATCCGTTTGAAATCGAGAAGTGGGAAGATGTCATGGTGCGGACTCCTCTTCCTGCGGTTGCTGCTGCGGTTTCGGGAAACCCGCGTCGGACGGTTCGCCGGCGGTTTCGCGGAACGATTTGAGGTAGAATTCGAGTTTTTTCTTATACGCCGCCCCCCCCAGGTCGGGATGGAGCTTGTGCAGCTTGAGAAGCTCCGTCTCGCCCCCGCGCGCCTGTTTGACCTTTTCGGCGGGATCGGTGATCCCGGCGATCCACGCGTTGCGGCACTCCATCTTGTTCACGACGGCGTCGTAAAACTTTTCCTTAAACTGAGGCGACTTGTCGATGTTGCGCGAAAGGAGCGCGATAATCCGGTTCCACCCCCAGACGAGGTTCTTCCCCCCGTTCCTCGGAACGGCTCCCTGAATCGCGCGCGGATAGAGCGCGCGTTTTTTCTTCCCCCACTCCTGAAGGATGAGAGCCGCGCCGGTCTGGAGTTCCAGGTTCGTCTCGTTCGTTTCGAGAATCGGAATGAGGACCTTCACGGCGCTTCCGTATCGGCCGAGTTCGCGGAGCGACTCGGACATCCGCAGGGTCGTGGCGATCTTCGCGTTCGGCGAGGTCGCCCACTGCGGTTCGGCCTCGATCCGCTGGAGGATTGTCTGGTACGTCTTCCCCGCCTTCTTGAAATACTCGGCGGCGCTTTCGGCGTTTTCCCGATCGGCCGTCGGCTCGGGCGGGGTCTCTCCCCCCTCGGGAGCCGGCTCCGCCGCGGCGGGAGGCGCCGAAGGTTTCAGACCGAGCCCGAAGTTGAAATACGTGTCGGCGACCCAGCGGAGGGTCAGATAGGTGTTCCCCCGGGTGCGCGATGAGATCCGGTCGAGGAATCCCTCGAATCCGGCGGTGATCGCCCGCAGGGTCTCGACGTCGCCGCTCTGGCGCAGCGTCTGAATCTGCTCCTGGAGCTGCCTGCCCAGCTGGAGGTAGACCAGCGTCAGCCGCTCTTCGCTCCCGACCCCGGTGTTGACGAACAGCTCGAGGCAGTTCATCACTTTTTCGGCGTGTTCGAAATCCTGCGTCGCGACCAGGACGCGCAGCCCGAGCGTGAGCGCCGAGAGCTGGAACGGGTCGCTCAGCGGCGAGGGGGGGAGAATCAGCCCCTGGGTCGCGGAGGCGCTGTTTTCGTCTTCGGCGGTTTCGGTCTCGGCGGATTCGGCGTCGGTCTTGTCGGCCTCGTCTTCCGACTCGGCCGGCTCTTCGGCGGGTTTTTCTTCCGCTTCGGCGGCGGGCTCGGCGACGCCGGCGAAGCGGCGTTCGACCAGGGTCAGAGGACCGATGTTCGGATGGAGAAGCCACTCCTGCGCCTCCTGCGCCCGCCCCGAAAGAAGGTCGATCTGCGCCAGCGAAAGAGCGGCGTTCACCGTCGGAAGGTCGTCTCCCCGGCCGCCGGAAGTCAGTTCAAGTTTCTTTTTCAGCCCCGACTCGAGCGAAGCGCGCGCGCTTTCCAAGACCTCTTGCAGCGCGGCGTCGGCGACCGACTCGGGCTCTTCGTTCTTTTGGTTCAGCAGCTCGATATACGCGCCCCAGAGCGACTGTCCGAACTGGATCGCCGCGTCGGCGTACGCCGTCGACGACTCGGGAATCGCGCTTAAAAATTCTTTCGCCTTGTCGATATCCCCCGCGGTCACCGCGGTGTCCATCTGGACGATCAGCGCCTCGCGCACCACCGGCAGGAGGTTGTCGCCGGTCAGATCCCCCCCCCACTTCTGGACGATATACTCGGCGCGCGACTGCACCTCCCGCCGCAGTTCGTCCAGTTCGGCGTCTTCGACGCCGTTCTTTTTTCCTTCCCGAAACGCGCTCTTGGCCGCCAAGAGGGATATCTCGGCCGCCTTCGGGGCGATCGCGCTCCCCCCGCGCCGGTAGAGGAGGAAATCGCCGAGGACTTCGGCGTCGGTCCATCGGCCGGTCATAAAGTTAAGCGTCGCCCACTGGAGCCGGAGCTTGTCGAGCTGGCCCGGCTCGGCGCTGTACCGCCCGGCGGTCCGGAACGCGGCGCGCATCGCGCGGTCGACGGCGCGGGCGGTTTCGGTTTTCCGCGCGGCGGTCTTCGCCGAGGTTTCGGCGGTCAGCGCGTTCCCGGCGTCGGCGTTGGCCTGAATGAAGTTGGTCCACGCGCGGTTGAGTCGTTCGACCGCCTCTTCAAATGTGGTCGGTTCCTCTTCGGAAAGAGGATTCCCCCGACCGGCGAAGACCGGATCGGCCAGGAGCTTTTCGGCCTCGGCGCTGAAGGGGCTCTTCTGCCGATAGACAAAGTCGAACCATTCGTACGCCTGTTTGTCGGGCTTGGCCAGGAGTTTGGTCACCGCTTTCAGAACGGCCGGCTTCTGATCGTTAAAAACCTGTTTCGCCGCGTCGGCGTATTTCTTCGGATCGGAATTTTTGATCTCGTCCAGTTTCAGCACCGCCCGCCCGGCGAGAAGATGAATCTGAAGCCCCTCGGCGGTGATGTAGAAGACCGGCGGGAGATCGTTGGCGTATTTCCAGTCGTAGAAGGCGGCCAGAAGGCGGAACAGGTCGGCCGCCTCCCCTTTTTCGATGATCATCTGCCCGTATAGCAGAATCGTCTCGGTCTTGATCGAGTAGAGCGCCTTGTTCATCGGCAGACCGAGGAGCTCGTCGAGATACTCGGCCGCCGCGGCCTTGTCGCCCAGCGCCAGGGCGGCCTTCGTTTCCAAGAGGCGCGCCTTAAAACCGCCGGGATACTTGCTGTATTTCTCGTAGAGGGCGTCGAACGCGGCGCGGGCCGCCTCCAAGCCTTCTTTCCGTTCGGCGGACCCCTCTGGGTACGTCTCGGCGAGTTTCATCGAAAGGTCGTTTTCTTTGATCCGCAGACCGAGGTAGTCGGCGTAGATGATCTGCGCCTCGGCCGAATGGCTCGTCGCGTCGCTCGATTTCATCCGCTGCGCGGCTTCTTTCGCCTGGGCGACGGCGGTTTTGGCGTACTCGAGCGCCTTGGCGTAGTCGTCCTGAACCGTCTTTTCGATCTTTTTCCGTTCCGTTTCGGAAAGCCCCTTTTGCAGGCGCATCTGCTCGTCGTTCCCCTCTTCGGAGTAGAGGTCGGACAGGGCGCTGTTCGCCTTATAGGCGTGTTCGCCTCCGGCGTTCTGGCTCAGGTAGCGGTCGAGATACTCCTTCGCCTGGCCGCTGTACAGCTGCCGTTCGGCCTTGGTTGCCGACGAACGCATCAGTTCCAGCGACGTCTCGCCCAGATAGTTGTCGAGTTCCGTCGCCAGGTCGTCGGGAATCGAGGGATTGTCCCGAAACGATTCGAGGTAGGTGACCGCGACGTCGTAATAACCGCGGTTCATCAGGGCGTCGTAAAAGGATTCCCAATCCTCCGCCGCCGAAACGGACGCGGCCGAACCGAGAGAAAAGGCGCCCGTCAGAAGGAAGCAGAAGATCGAAAATCGGCGAAGAAAGGACATCGGGCCGGGAAAATCTCTCTGGGAGTAACGGGAACGAAAAAGCGCCCGGCAAACGGGAAAGGAGGGGCGCTTCGGTTTACAACTTACCCGTTATTATACTATAATTGGCTCATTAAACAACATTAGAAGAAACCCATTTCAGAAAAAATCGCGCGGCGCGCGCCCGCTTCAGGCGGTTTTCCGCCTGCCGCCGGATCCGCCTCCGCGCGCGGCGAGCGATCCCTATGACCCGAACCGATTCCCTTTTCCGGCGCGGCGCGCTTTTTGGTTTTTTCCTTCTCCTGTCGGCCGCGGTTTTCCTCCCCCTCCGCGCCGACGAGGTCTCGGACGGACTCCCCTTCTTTCCCGAACGGGAACGGGAACCGATCGACCGGCTCCGCGCCCGCCTGGAGACCGAACCGATGGCCGATCCGATCGCGGTCGGCTTTATCCCCCTTTCCCGCCAGAGCCGTGCCTACCGCGGCCGCGCGGTCCATATCGAGGGGCGGCTTCTGCGGACAGGCGAAATCGTCCTTCCCGCCGAAAAGGAGGACGGCCTGAACCTCGAAACCTTCTATGAGTCGTGGGTTCTTCTCGACGACGAACGGCAGATCCCGATCCGCCTTCTGACCCTTTCCCTTCCGCCGGGGATCGCCCCTTCGGCGGACGGGGCGCCCCTGCGCCGCGAACGGATCGCCGCCGACGGGATCTACTATCGGCTCGCCTCCTATAACGCCGGGGACGACTTCTACACATCGCCGATCGTCGCCGCGGCCGGTTTCACCCTCCTGACGCCGATCGCCGCCGAGGGGGAGGCGTCCTCATCCGACGCCGGTTGGCGGCGGAAAGGGATCGCGCTGGCGGCCCTTGCCGTCCTCTGGATCCTCGTCCGCTTCGTTCTCCTTCCGCGGGGGAAGAAGCGGCGGAGCGAGCGTCTTCGGCGCGTACTGACCGAAGACGACGCGCCGTTCGACCCCGCCCGGCTCGACGCGCTGAAAGACGCGGCGGTTCCGACCCTGCCGACGGACGCCGATTCCGACGGCGGAGAGGGCGCGTCCGCCTCGAAAACCGGGCTCTCTCTCCTCTTCGCGGCGCTTCTCCTGTCGGCGGCGGCCGCTTCGGCCGACGATCCGCCGGCCGTTTCGATTGACCGCGTCTTCTGGGAAGAGGTCACCCCGATCGAGACCGACCTCCTCTTCGCCGCCGAGTCGGAAGAAGCTCCCGCGTTCCGTGAATCGCTGCAGATCGTCCTGACCCGCCTCGAAAGCGGCGTCTCTCCCGGGCTCCTGGCCCGCGCCCTTCCCGCCGACGGCGACCCGTTCGACGATTTTCCCGAAAATTTCGGCCGCCCGGTCCGCGTCGAAGGGGAGGTCACCGCGATCGCCCCGGTCCGGCTCGATGAGCGCGCCGACTTCCCCCCCGTCGACGCCTGGCGCGTCGAACTGGGAAAGAACGACCCGCCTCTGACCCTCTGGACCGCGTCGGTCCCGAAAGGATGGGGAGCCGACGGCGCGGCGGGGATCGGTCAGAAATGCGCCGGGCTCGGCGTCTTCTTCGAAAAGTTCGCCCATCCGGTCGCCGCCCTTTCGCGTCTGGGGTGGCTCGACGCCCCGACGCCTCTCGGAAAGATGGGATTCGACGTCTCCCTCCTCGACGGCGTCCGGGCGCACGCGGTCGGCGAGCTCTCCTCCCTCCCCGACGGCGATGAGCGTCGAAAGATCCTCCGGAACTTCCGCCTCACCCCCGACGACCGCTATCCCTTCTACGGTCTTCTGGCGGAGGCGGCCCGCGCCGCCCGAACCCCGATCCCCCCCGGAGTCGACCCTCCCGGGGCGGTCGACCTTTTCAACCGCCCCGCTTCTTTCCAGGGCGTCCCCGTCACGCTGACCGGTCATGTGCGCCGCGTCCAGCCGGTTCTGATCCCCGACAGAGAGGTCGTCTCCCTTTACGGGATCGACCACTACTACGAGCTCTATCTTTTTACCAACGAGTCTCAGGACTACCCGATCCTCTTCTGCACTGCGGAACTTCCGACCGCCCCCGACGGCCGGCCCGTTCCCGTCGGCTCGGGGAGCGGGTACCGCGAAGAGGTCTCCCTGACCGGATTCCTCTATAAACCCTGGGCGTATCGGATCGATCCGGCCAACTCGGGGCTGC
>CACXFR010000092.1 GCA_902766935.1 uncultured Planctomycetota bacterium
AAAGAAGAATTCCTTTCGGAACGTTCTGCGCGATTTTCCCGACTGAGATCCTCCCGCGGACCGGTTTTTTTTATTCGGGGAGATGCTGATGCCCCGCCTCGCGGCAGCGGTGGTCGTGGCGGACGAGAAGCTGGTCCGAACCGTACAGCTCCCGAATCGCCGTTCCGTCGAGCTGAGATGTCGGGTGAACCAGAACGCGGCGGTTCACGCAGATCGCGCTGCGCACATGGCGCGAGACGACCCCCAGGTCGTGCGAGACGATCAGAATCGTCATCCGGCGGTTTTCCTCTTCGAGAAGGCGGTAGAGAAGTTCGGTTCCCTGCGGATCCATGTTATTGGTCGGCTCGTCGAGAATGAGGAGGCGGGGGGACGAGGCGATGGCGCGGGCGATCAGTGCGCGCTGCCGTTCCCCTCCCGAAAGGTCGCCGAACGCTTTCTTTTCGAATCCGGAAAGCCCCATTCGTTCCAGCGCCCCGCGCGCGGCGTCGGCGTCTGTTTTTGTGTATCGGAAAAGAGCCCGCCGCAGCCGTTCCCCCCACGGGGCGTTTTCCGGCGCCCCGAGCCCGAGCCGGCCGGTCAGGACGACTTCCAGAACCGAAATCGGAAAGAGCCGGTCCGAATGGACCTGCTGCGGCACATATCCCGCGGCCAGACGGGTCCGCGCCGGGTTCCCCCCGAAAAGAGTGACGGTTCCCCGCCGCGGGGCGAGAAACCCCAGGATCAGACGAACCAGCGTGGTCTTCCCCCCGCCGTTCGGCCCGATGATCGAGGCGAACTCCCCTTCGTCGACGGTCAGGTTGACGTCTTCGAGAACCGGGTCGTCGGGCCGGTAGGCGAAATCGCAGGAAGTGATCTCAACGATCGGAAGGGACATCAAAAACGCTTTCTTTTTGAATTGAAACGGGACGCCGCGGGGGAACGCCTCCCCCGCCGGCGGAAGACTCAGAACTCGTCGGAGCTGTTGTCGTTCAGTTCGGAATAGTCGCCGAAGGCGGCGTCGGGATCGTCGTCCCTTTCGTTCATAAAGCGGGTGAACTCGGGAACCCAGCGCAGCTCGACCGTGCCGGTCGAGCCGTTCCGCTGTTTGGCGATAATGATTTCGGCTTTTCCTTTCAGATCCTGGTCGTACGCGTTCTCGTCGCGGCGGTAGTACTCCTCGCGATGGACGAACATCACGACGTCGGCGTCCTGTTCGATCGCGCCCGAGTCGCGCAGGTTGCTCAGACGGGGGCGGTTGTCCTTCGACTGTTCGGCCTGGCGGTTCACCTGCGCCAGGCAGAGAACCGGTATGTCGAGTTCCCGCGCCAGCCCTTTCAGGCGGCGCGCCGCCTTGGCGACCTGTTCCTGCCTCGGTTCGAGGGGGTTGTCCGGCTCGATGTAGGTCAGGTAGTCGATGATGATCAGAGCGAGCCCGTTCTGCCGCTTGATCCGGCGCGCGGTCGCCGCGATCTCCGCGACGGTGTGCGCCGAAGTGTCGTCGATAAACAGGGACGCGTTGCCCAGGTCGCTGCACGCCGACCTAAAACGCTTTCTTTCGTTTTCGTCCAGGCGGTTCATATAGAGATCGTCTTTTCGAAGCCTCGCCCGGGAGCAGAGCATACGCATGCTCAGTTCTTCGCGGCTCATTTCGAGACTGAAAAAGAGAACCGGCTGTTTCGTTTCGATCGAGACATATTCGGCGATGTTCGCCGCCAGCGCCGTTTTTCCCATGCTCGGACGGGCCGCCAGAATGATCAATTCCGAAGCGTGAAGCCCGTTGAGCATATCGTCGATTTTGGCAAATCCGGTCGGCACGCCGTCCAAATCGCCGGTCATGCTGTCGATCTTAGAGAGGAGGTCATCCATAATCACGCTCATCGGCAGGACGTTTTTCGAACTCCGCTCGTCGCTGATCCGGAAGATGTTCTCTTCGGCTTCGGAGATCAGTTCCCGCGGCGTTCGGTCCGACTCGTACGCGTTCGTTAGGATGTTCGACGTCGTTTCGATCAGACTGCGCAGAATCGCCTTGTCGCGGACGATTTCGGCGTAGCGGGGGGCGTGCGCCGCGATCGGGATCGATTCCATCAGTTCGGCCAGGTACGCCTCGCCGCCGATCTGTTCCATTTCGCCGCTGCGGCGGAGCCGTTCGGTCAGAAGGATCAGGTCGATCCCTTTCCCCTCGTTGTGCATATCGATGAGGCACTGAAAGAGACGGCGGTTCGCGTCGGAATAAAAATCCTGCGCGCGGACGATCGTGGCGACCTCGTCGCAGACGAGGGAGTTGAGGAGCATCCCTCCGATCACCCCGGCTTCGGCCTCGGCGCTGAACGGAAGATTTCGGTCGAACGGCTGGGGACGGCTCGGCTGAGCCGAGACGGATCTGCGGTTCGGTTTTCTATCACTTGTCATAACACCAACCTCCTGTGCTGTGTATCAATGAAAGACGGGACGCCGTCATCTCAGATCGCGGTCGTCGATGTAGTCAAAAAAGAATTCTTCGTCGTCGGGATACGGTTCAAGCGGGCCGCGGCCGGAAGGGACGGGCGCGGGACGGCTCGGTTCGGCCAGCGTTTTTTCGAGTTCCTCGGCCATTGCGCCGACGTCCCGTTCCAGAATCTGATCGAAGGGGGGAGTTTTCGGTTTCGGCGCCGCCACGTCAGGGATCGCGACCTTGTCGAACTCGTCCAGATTGCCGAGAATGCCGTCGAACGAGTCGGACGGGGAAGGGGAGGCGTTCTCTCCGTGCGGAGAATGCGGTTCTTTCGCCGGGGCGGGCGCTTGGGCGGCCCGCGGCGCTTCCTCTTTTTTCGGAGGCGGCTGAAAGCGGGTTCTCCCCGCGCGGGACGGGTTCTTTTTCGCCGGCGGGGCGGCGGGGGATTCGGGGCTCATCAGATGGGGGGTCGAGTCGAACGCGGAGAAAGACTCTTCGGAGGCCTGCGGCTCTTCCGGCTTTTTCTGGTCTTTCTTTTCGGCAAGCAGTTTACTGATGACGTTGAGGATTCTCCCCATCGTGATCGGCATGCCGACCGTGGTGTGCCAGCGGGAGCGCGCGGTCTTCGCTTCCCACTTCCGCTGATTTTCGTCCAAAAGGAGAATGGCGGGCTTTTCGACGGCGGCGGGAATTTTGGCCAGATCGTTAAACGCGACCACTGCGTTCTTGCCGAGAGACTGAGCGTTGAGCAGAATGCAGTCGACTTTTTGATCCGGATCGTCAAGACGGTCGAAGAGCGTTCGGAACGTCGAGAAGATCAGAACCCGGTATCCGGCGCCTTTGAGCGCGTTGCGGAACGAGTTCTGCAGGTTCTCGTCCGTTTCGACCACCCAGACGATCGACTGAGCGGCGCTCTTTTTGACCTGGGGGGCATGGTGCGCCGCCGCGCCGACCGACATCGTTTCGGCGGCCTCGTCGGTTTCGAAATTTTCGAGCCTTTTTGCGGTGATCTTCAGGTCGGCGAGCATTTCGCCCGGCGACTGGTACCTCCTCTGGGGATCGAGCGCCATCGACTTTTCGACGATATGCGAAAGGGACGCGGGGATCCGCGGCATCAGCTGGCGGATCGGCTTGACGTTAAAGAAGCGGTCTTTGTTCAGCCGCTGGGCGCGCTCCTTGACTTCCCCCAAAGGGGCGACTCCCGAAAGCATCTGATAGAACATGGTGCCGAGGAAGTAGATGTCGCTCCGTTTATCGTCGCGGCGGACGCCGGTGCTCCGTTCGAGCGCGGCGTATTCGATGGCGCGCTGGTTTTTCTGCTCGGCCTTCGAATCGGTTTCGGCCGCCAGTCCGAAGTCGAGCAGGAGCGCCTTGCCGCTGGTGGCGATCAGAACGTTGGTCATCTTCATGTCGCGGTGAAGATGGGATTTCCGGAACGCGTAGTCGAGCCCGGTGCAGATATCGGCGACGATCCGCGTGGCGATCTTGTATTCGATCTTTTTATGGACGTTGATATACTGCCGAAGGGTCTGTCCCTCGATGAAGTCCATAACGATGTAGTGCGTTTTCTTGTCGGAGAAGTAATCGTAGATGCGTACGATGTTCGGGTGGTGGAGTTCCATCCCCACTTCGGCTTCCCGCCGGAAGTTGTCGACCGCCTCGGGATCGTCCGAGTAGCGGCTGCGCAGAACCTTGACCGCGGCGGTCTTCCCCGTTTTGGTGTTCACCGCCCGAAAGACGCGGGCGAACGTCCCCGCTCCGGCGGAATAGAGGACTTTGTAATCCCCGTAGAAAAAGCCGGTCGATTCCCCTTTGGCGAGGCGGTCGGCCTGATACTTGGTCAGATGCCCCTGCCGCAGAAGCGTCGCCAGGAACTGATCCAGCTCGACATTCTGCGTGCCGAGCGCGTTCCAGACGTCTTCGAGCTGCGTGGGGGTGAGAATCTCCAGCGCCAGCGCCCGCTGAGCGATTTCGTCTACGGAAAGTTCTGCCATCTGTCAGGTACAAAGGGTTGGTAATACGGAATGCCGCCCGAAGGCTATCCCCCATTATAGTGGGAAAAACGGTTTTGTCAAAAAGACGCGCCCATTTTCGAACGAGAGCCGGCCGGACCTGTCCGAATAGAAAAGAGGGGGGATTCGGAAAAGAAAGGGAAGGGGTGCCGGGCTTTTTCGAACGCTTTTCCGCCCCCCTTTTTCTCTTCCGGACAAGGGACGCTTTTCGGCGGATCCTCTTGAAAATTCCCGCCTTTTCCCTATAATTACGGGGCAGTGTTTTATTCGCCGTTTTAACCCCTGTCGTTGACCCTTTGAGGAAATGATGGAACAGTCAGCCGAGAAAACCTCCGAGCCCCGCCGGCTCATCACCGTCTTTGACACCACTCTGCGCGACGGGGAGCAGTCTCCCGGAGCGAGCATGAACCTTTCGGAAAAGCTGGAAGTGGCCAAAGCGCTGGAGGAGCTGGGGGTCGACGTCATCGAGGCCGGGTTCCCGATCGTTTCGCCCGGCGACTTCGAGTCGGTTCTCGAAATTTCGAAGACGGTGAAAAACTGCAGCGTCTGCGGTCTGGCCCGCTGCGTCGACAAAGACATCGACGCCGCGCGCGACTCGCTGAAAGTCGCCGTCCGTCCTCGGATTCACGTCTTTCTGGCGACCAGCGCCATTCACCGCGAGTTCAAGCTCCGAATGACGCAGGACGACATCATCGCCCGGGCGGTCGAAGGGGTCAAGCGCGCGCGCAACTACTGTGACGACATCGAATTCTCTCCCGAAGACGCGTCGCGGACTGAAATCGACTTCCTCTGCAAGGTGGTCGAGGCGGTCATCGCCGCCGGCGCGGGGACGGTCAACATTCCCGACACGGTCGGCTACACGACGCCGCAGGAGATGTTCGAACGGATTCAGACCCTTCGGAACCGCGTCCCGAATATCGACAAGGCCGCGATCAGCGTTCACTGCCACAACGACCTGGGGATGGCGGTTGCCAACACCCTCTCGGCAATCCGCGCCGGCGCCCAGCAGTTCGAATGCGCCGTCAACGGCCTTGGGGAGCGCGCCGGGAACTGCGCGTTGGAAGAGGTCGTCATGAGTCTGAAAACGCGGGGCGACATTTTCCGCGCCGACACGCGGGTCAATACCAAGAAGATCGTTCCGACCAGCCGGCTCGTCTCGCAGATCACCGGGCTGAAAGTTCAGCGGAACAAGGCGATCGTCGGACAGAACGCTTTCGCCCACGAGTCGGGGATCCATCAGGCGGGGATGCTCCGCGAACGGACCACCTACGAGATCATGACCCCCGAAAGCGTCGGGCTCCTCAAGAGCGACCTGGTTCTGGGCAAGCACAGCGGCCGCGCCGCGCTGAACGACCGCGCCAAGCACCTGGGGCACGAACTGACCCAGGAGCAGCTCGACAAGGTCTTCATCGAGTTCAAAAAACTTGCCGACCGCAAAAAGGACGTTTTCGACGTCGATATCCTGGCGATCATCGAGCAGTCGATTCACGATAAAAAGTCGGAAGGGGAATCGGTCGACCGCTACTGGCGTTACGTCGGCTACGAGCTGGAGATCGGTTCCGAAAAGAAACCGCTTCTGCGGCTGACCCTTTCGCAGAACAACGAAAACAAAACCATCGAGGTCCGCGGCGAAGGGGGGCCGGTCAACGCCCTCTTCGAGGCGGTTCAGACGGCGACGGGCTATCAGCTGGTGATCCGCGAATACAAAGTCGACGCCGTTTCGGGCGGTCCCGACGCGCAGGGCGAGGCGCTCGTCCTCCTCGAAGACGCGTCGGAGCCCGGCGTCATCCATCGCGGTCACGGCGTCTCGACCGATGTTTTCGAAGCTTCGATTATGGCGATGATCGGCGCGGTCAACCGCCTGATCGGCGGACAGGCTCCCGCCGAGGCGTAGCGAGGGCGTTATGAAAAAAGTTTTCGGCGGAATCCTTTTCCTGTTGGGGCTCTGGGCGATTTCGGGGTGCGACCGCCCTGAAGTTCCCCAGGGCGAATACGGGCAGATCATCGACGAGCTGCCCGAATTCCCCGGCTCGCCGAAAACCCTTCCGATCCCCGACGGCTTACAGGAAGATCTCAGGAATACGGGCTCGTTCTAGCGGGCCGGATTGTTTTTTCTCTGTGTTTATCGTTCAACGGACGATTCCATCGTACCACGGAGAGGTCTATGGCAGAATCGCACGACGAAGGCGCGCCGCTTCTTTCGGTGGTCACGCCGGCTTTTAACGAAGAAGCAAATCTCGAAGAATTCTATCGGCAGACGGCCGCCTGTCTCGACGCCGCGGGTCTGACCTGGGAAATCGTTATGGTCGACGACGGGAGCGCCGACGCCACGCAGGAGGTGATCGACCGGCTCCATCGGCGGGACGCGCGGGTTCGGGGCGTCTCGTTCGCCCGGAACTTCGGGAATCAGGTCGCGGTCTCGGCGGGGCTGGCGATGGCGCGGGGCGAGGCGGTCGTCATTATCGACGCTGACCTGCAGCATCCGATCGAACTGATCCCGAAAATGGTCGAGACATGGCGCGAAGGATATCAGATCGTCAATACGGTCCGCCGTTACGGGAACAAGGCGCCTTTTCCGAAGCGGTTCCTTTCGTTCGTTTTCTACAAGGTGATGAACGTCCTGTCGGGAACGAAGATCGAGGCGGCGGCCCCCGACTTCAAACTCCTCGACCGGCGCGTGGTGGACCTCTTGGTTCAGCTCCCCGAACGGACGCGCTATTTCAAGGCGCTGATCCCCTGGCTCGGGTTTCGGCAGACGTCGATTCCGTTCGACTGCAAAGAGCGGTTCGCGGGGACCTCGTCGTTCAACTTCATCCGTCTGGCAGAACTGGCGCTGGACGGCATCATCAGCTTTTCGACCAAGCCGCTCCGCGCGATCATCTTTCTGGGGATGATCGTACTCCTGATCACCGTTCCGTACGGCGCCTGGGCCCTCTTCCAATTCTTCTTCCTGGGCGCGAAGACTCCCGGGTGGACCTCGATCATCCTGGTGAACCTCCTGCTGGGAGGGGCGACGCTGATTTCGCTCGGGATCCTGGGGGAGTATATCGGGCGTATTTACAACGAGGTGAAACAGCGCCCGCTCTTCACGGTGAAAAAGGTCTGGGGCGCCGACGAAAAGCGCGTCGCGCAGGCCGCGTTCCCCCACGAGAGGGATGAGAATGACGCCGCTGGTCTTTAACGCCGACGATTTCGGGCTTTCCCCCTCGGTCAACCGTTCGATCGCCGAGTGCGCTCGCGCCGGGCTGATGAAATCGGCGTCCCTTTTTGTCACGCACTCTGCCGCCGGGGACGCGCTGAGCGCGGCCACCGCGCTCGCCGAGCCGATCGGTCTGGGGCTTCACTTCTGTCTGACGAGCGGCCGGGCGGTTTCCCCCCCCGGCGCGATCCCCCTTCTGGTCGGCCCCGACGGACGGTTTCGGCACGGATTCCTTTCGTTGGCGCGCCTTCTCGCCTCGCGCCGGCGCGACGAGGCGGCGCGCCAGATCCGTCTCGAGTTCGACGCGCAGCTCGCCCGGTTCGGCGAACTCCTTCCCCCGGCGCTGAAAGGGGCGGTCGACCACATCGACTCGCACCAGCATATTCACGTCTTTCCGCCGATCACGTCCCTTCTGGCCGACGCCGCGCGGCGCGGCGGCCTGACGCTGCGCGTTCCGTCCGAACCGGTCGTTTCGGCCGGGCGGCTTTTCCGTCCCCCTCTTCTCTTTCACGCCAAGGGGTACGCGAAAAAGAGAATCCTCGATCACTTTCTGGCGAAAAGCCGGCGGAGCGAAAATTTCGGCCTCTCGCCTGTCTACTTCGGAATCGTCGACTCGGGCCGAATGAACATTTCGGCGGTCCGCGCGATTCTCGGCGCGCTTTCGGCCGGAGGAATCGCCGCCGGGAACCGCCCGATCGAAATCAATCTGCACCCCTGGAAAACGGCGGGGGAAGAGAATCTCGTGCCTGAAGAAGCTTCGGCGGCCGACCGCGCTTTCGCGCGTTCGCACCGCCGGGAAGAGGAATACAATCTGCTTACAAAACACGCGCCCCAAATCCGAGCCGAAATGTCGGATTTGGGGATCTGTGCGTCGCGCTTCAACGAACCGGGTTAAGACCGGAACGCCGGAACGAAAAAGGGGGATCAGTCCTTGCGATGTCTGATCTTCGAACGCATTCGCCGCTTTTTTCTTCCGAGCTTCCGCCGACCTTTACCCGTCTTTTTGGTTCCCACTGTTGACCTC
>CACXFR010000093.1 GCA_902766935.1 uncultured Planctomycetota bacterium
CGGGCTTTACGCTCAGGAAATGGCGAACCGCGGTTTCCTGACCATCGCGTTCGATCCCTCCTATTGCGGTGAGAGCGGCGGCCAGCCCCGCTACGTCGCTTCTCCCGACATCAACACCGAAGACTTCTGCGCGGCGGTTGATTTTCTTTCGGTGCAGGAAAACGTCGATCCCGAAAGAATCTCGATACTGGGAATCTGCGGCTGGGGCGGGATGGCGGTCAACGCCGCCGCGGTCGACCCGCGGATCAAGGCGGCGGTCGCTTCGACGATGTACGACATGAGCCGCGTGACCGCCGAAGGGTATTTCGGCGCGAGCGACGAGGCCGCGCGGGACGAAATGCGCAAAAATCTCGCCGCGCAGCGGACGCTCGACTACAAGAGCGGCGAATACAAACTCGCCGGGGGGCTTCCGATGCCCGAAGACCTCGATAAGGACGCCCCTTTCTTCGTCAAAGACTACGTCAGCTACTACAAGACCGACCGCGGCTATCATCCCCGGTCGCTCAACTCGAACGGCGGCTGGAACGTGACCTCGTCGATCTCGTTTCTGAATATGCCCCTCGAGTCGTACGCCGGGGAGATCAAAAACCCCGTCCTTCTGGTACACGGCGAAAAGGCGCACTCGCGTTATTTCAGCGAAGATCTCTATAAGAAACTCAGGGGGGAAAACAAAAAGCTCCTGATCGTTCCCGGCGCGGTACACACCGATCTCTACGACAAGGTCGACGTGATTCCGTTCGACGCGATCGAAGAATTCATCCGAAAGGCGGTCGGGTAAAAAACTCCGCCGCGAAACGCACCCGCTCCGGGAAACGGGCCGAAGCGCTCCGGCGGCCCGGCCCGCCGGGGAAAAGAAAAAAAGCCGCGACGGAAAATCGCGGCTTTTTGAATTTCGGAAGGCGGAGATTCCGCCCCGCGTCCGCTGAGGCTCAGCGGCTGTTGAGCTCTTTGTATTTGAGCCAGACGTTGAAGTCCGGTTCCATCGCGGCGGCCTCTTCGGCGGTCGGCGTCTCGAGCGGACGGACGACGCGGAACCCGACGAACGGCGCGTCGGTCATCCACCAGATCGACTGCGGGAACTGCGGGTCCTGCTTCTTCCACTCTTTGTTCGAGACGATGCGGCGGGCGCTGCGGCAGTCGGCGGCCTCGTCGACACAGGAACCCCCGCGGGCGACTTCGTCGAACATCTTATAGACCGACTTCGCCTTTTTCGCTTTGGCGAATTCGCCTTCGAATTTCCCCTCGGCGCGCTTCTCGTAGGCCTTCTTGTCGTAGTCGTCGAGAACCCATTCGCAGACGTTTCCGGTCATGTCGTAAAGACCCCAGGCGTTCGGGCTCTTCTGCTTGATTTCGTGATAGCCGTCCGGCGAGTTGCCCAGATACCAGGCGTTCTCGTCGATCGCCGAGTCGTCGCCGAAGTAATACTCGGTGGTGGTGCCGGCGCGGCAGGCGTATTCCCATTCGGCTTCGGTCGGCAGACGGTAGTAGCGGCCGGTGATCGCGGTCAGCCACTTGCAGTACATCTGCGCGGCGTAACGGGTCATCCCGCTGGCGGGATAGCCGGGTTTGCTGCTGTTGTCGTAACTGATCGACCCGATGCTGTAAGGAGCGGTCGGCATCGCCATGGCGTCGGCGACCGCGTCCCGTTCGGGATGGAGCATCTCGACCTGTTTGCCGTTGTGCGCTTTCGCCAGATAGGCGAGGGCGAAGAGCTGGAATTCTTCCCAGGTCGTCTCGTGTTCTTCCATCCAGAACGGCTTGACGGTCACTTCGACCGCCGGCGCCTCGTCGGGCTGGCCGTTTTCGCTCCCCATCGTGAAGGTGCCCCCCTTGATCGGGATCATCTTAAAGGTGTAGGTCGCGCCGGTGTTCGTCTGGAGCGACTCTTCGTAGACTTTCATATCGTCTTCGGTGGCCGCTTCGGCGTCGGCGTTCGGAACGGCGTTTTCAAGCCACTGAAGGCTCGACTGTGTCGCCGGGTTTTGGGTCAGGTCTTCCTGGGCATACGCGCAGGAGACGGCCGCCGCCATCAGGGCCGCGGCGAGCAGCATCATTTTTTTCATCTGCAAATACTCCTAAATTCTGACATCCCTCCGGATCGCGGAGGGGGAACCGCGCCCCGCCTTACGCTGGGAAAGACGGGGCATCAAACAAAAAACTCTCCCCCATTTTAACAGAAACGGGCGGTTTTCCAATTATTCGCCCCCCGTTTTTGGGAAATTTTCGGAAAATTTTCTTTTCCGCCGCGCGGAAGGAGAACGATTCCCCTCCTCGGCCGCGGCGGGGCGCGCCGAAAATCGCCCCGCCCGCTCCTCGGTGGGTTACAGGTTATTTTAATTGGGATATAATGGGACGCCGGGGTGCGTTCGGCTCGCCCCCGTAAGAGACGTTTGTTTACCCGTATTTCCAAAAAGTGGCGCGGCCCTCTTTGTATCAGGGGCGCCGAGAGGAGGTATCGAAAATGCTGAAAGTCGTTCTGCCGGACGGATCGGAGAAAAGTTATTCAAATCCCGTGAAAGTGATTGACGTCGCCGCGGAAATCGGCGCCGGACTCGCCAAGGCGACCCTGGCCGGGGAAGTGACCTTCCCCGAACAGCTCGACCCGAGCGGCCATCCTGTTAAGAAGACCCTTTCGGCCGACGCGCCCCTCCCCGCCGAGGGAACAGTGAAACTCCGCCTCCTGACCAAAAAAGATCCCGAGGCGCTCGATATTCTCCGCCATTCGGCCGCGCACATTATGGCGCGCGCGGTGATGCGCCTCTTCCCGAACGTCCAGCTGGCGTTCGGCCCGACGACCGAAACCGGCTTCTACTACGATTTCCTCTGCGACAAGCCGTTTTCGGAAGACGATTTCGCCGCCATCGAAGAAGAGATGAAAAAGATCGTCAAGGCCGACGAGGCGTTCGAGCGGGTCGAAATGCCCCGCGCCCAGGCGCTCGATCTTCTGGCCGACATGGGGCAGACGCTCAAGGTCGACCATCTCAAGACCGGTCTGTCCGATCAGGAAACCGTTTCGTTCTACCGCCAGGGGGAGTTCATCGACCTCTGCCGCGGCCCGCATATCCCTTCGGCCAAATGGGTCGGCGCGTTCAAAGTCCTTTCGGTGGCGGGCGCCTACTGGAAGGGGGACGCCAGCAACGTCCAGCTGCAGCGCCTCTACGGAACCGCCTTTTTCGATAAGAAAGAGCTGGAATCGTACCTGGTTCAGCTCGAAGAGGCGAAGAAGCGCGACCACCGCGTTCTGGGGAAACGCCACGAGCTGTTTATGGTCGACCCGAAGATCGGCGGCGGCCTGGTCGTCTGGCTCCCGAAAGGGGCGGTCATCCGCCGCGAGCTCGAAAACTTCATCTATAAGGAGCTGATCCGCCACGGCTATCAGCCGATGTATTCGCCGGTGATCTGCCGCGTCGAGCTCTTCGAGACGAGCGGGCATTACCCCTACTACGCCGACAGCCAGTTCCCGCCGATCGTCCTGAAAGACGGCGACCGCTACCTCCTCCGCCCGATGAACTGCCCGCTCCACGTGATGACGTATAACATGAAGCCGCGCAGTTACCGCGACCTGCCGCTGCGTCTGGCCGAGTTCGGGAACGTCCATCGGTTCGAGCAGTCGGGGGAACTGAACGGGATGACGCGCGTGCGCGGGTTCACCCAGGACGACGCCCACATCTTCTGCACCGAAGACCAGGTCGAAGACGAGTTCCGCGGCTGCATCGAAATGACCCAGCTCGTCTTAAAGACGATGGGCTTTGCCGACTACGAGGTTCGGCTCAGTTTCCGCGACTGGGTCAGCAACAAATACGTCGGCGATCCCGAAAACTGGAAGAAGGCGCAGAACGCCCTCGAAAAGGTCTGCCGCGACATGAACCTGCCGAAACTCGACATCGTCGAAGGGGAGGCCGCCTTCTACGGGCCGAAAGCCGACTTTATCGTCCGCGACTGCCTCGGCCGGAAATGGCAGCTCGGCACGGTTCAGCTCGACTACAACCTTCCGTCCCCCTCGCGGTTTGATCTGAAATACATCGGCGCCGACAACCAGCCGCATCAGCCCGTGATGATCCACCGCGCGCCGTTCGGCTCGTTCGAACGGTTCACCGGGATCCTGATCGAGCATTTCGGCGCGGCGTTCCCCCTCTGGCTCTCGCCGGAACAGGTCCGCGTCATGACGGTCAGCGAAAAGTTCAACGAATACGCCAAGCAGGTCGAAAAGGCGCTCTTCGACGCCGAACTGCGCGTGACGACCGATCTGCGTCCCGAAAAGATCGGCGCGAAGATCTACGCCGGCCGCAGCGACCTGGTTCCCTACGTCTGCATCGTCGGCGGGAAAGAGGCCGAAAGCGGCACCGTTTCGGTCCGCAGCCGGAAAGACGGCGAGCTGGGCGCGATGCCGGTCGCCGAATTCATTCAGAAACTGAAGGACGAGATCGCCGCCAAGACGCTCCCCTTCTGACCGTCGGATCGGAGAGACCGGTATGTTTACGGCCGAAATCATTTCGATCGGCGACGAGCTGACCAGCGGGGCGCTGGTCGACACGAACAGCGCCTACCTGAGCCGCGAGCTGGCCGAGCTAGGCATGCCGGTTCTCTGTCACACGACCGTCGGGGACGATCGCGCGGCGATGCGCCGTCAGTTTCGGACCTCGCTGTCGCGCAGCGACCTGGTTCTGATCACCGGCGGGCTCGGCCCGACCGAAGACGACCTGACCCGTCAGGCGGCCGCCGAGGCCGCCGGGGTCGATCTGGTTCAGGACCTTTCGGCGATGAGGCGGATCCGCTGTCTCTTCGAAATCCGCGGGCGCGTCATGCCCGCCTCGAACGAAATCCAGTCTTTTTTTCCGCGCGGCGCGCGCGTCATTGACAATCCCCACGGCACCGCTCCCGGCTTTGAGCTGGAGGTCTCCCGCGGCGCGTCGGTGCCGGGCGCCGGCCGGGCGAAGGCGCTCGTCTTTCCCGGCGTTCCCGCCGAACTGCGCGAGATGTGGGAAGGGTCGGGGCGCGCCCTTTCGCTCGACTGGCAGGAGCAAATGACCGGGAGGCGGTCGGTGACCGTCGCGCGCGTTTTGCGCACCTTCGGCGCGGGCGAAAGCGACGTCGAGTCGCGTCTTCCGCACCTGATCGCCCGCGGCCGCGAGCCGCGGGTCGGGATCACCGCCTCGCAGGGGGTGATTTCGCTGCGGATAACTTCTCAGGGAGAAGACGCCGCGCTCTGCCGCCGCCTGGTCGACGAGACGGCCGGCGTGATATACGAAAAACTGGGCGATTTGGTCTACGGCGAAGGGGACGACACGCTCGCCTCGGTCGTTTCGGAAAAACTCGCCGTCGCGGGGAAGCGCCTGGCCGTCCTCGAGTGGGGGACGCGCGGCTATCTGGCGCAGCAGATTCCCCCGGCGGTCTTCGCCGGCGGCCTGGTCGATTCGGGGGAAGGTCTGATTCCGAAGACTCTCGGCCTGGCGGCCGATTCGCCGTTGGAAGAGGTTCTCCGCGCCTGGCAGAAAATGACCGGCGCCGAGGCTGTCGCCGCGGTCGGCCCGTTCCCGGCGGGGGAGGAAGAGACCCTCCGCGAAAAGTTTCCCGTTCCGGTCGCCGCGCTTTTGGACGGCGGGTACCGCGAGGCGTCGTACCCCTACGGGTTCCATCCGGCGATCGTCAAACCGGTCTTCGCCGCCCGCGCGTTCGACCTTCTGCGCCGGCTCCTTTTCTAATACCCGATTTTGTTTCCCTTATATCGCCCCTTTTTGCGGAAAGACGCTCCTTTCCGATTTTCCGGCGGGTATTATAATTCATAGAATCGGGGGAGGAGCCGGGGCGTTTCGGCGTCCGGCATCGTCTGCAACAGTTCAAAAAAACAAAGGAAAGAAAGTACAATGGCTCTGATCGTTCAAAAGTTCGGCGGGACGAGTGTCGCGGACACGCAGAAGATTCTGGCGGCGGCGCGCAAGGCGATCCGCGAGGTCAAGGCGGGGAACAAGGTCGTGATGGTCGTCAGCGCGATGGGGAAGAACACCGACCACCTGATCGCCCTGGCCAAGGAGATCAGCGAAAACCCGAATTCCCGGGAACTCGACATGCTCATGTCGACCGGCGAACAGGTTACCGTCGCGCTCATGGCGATGGCGCTCCAGTCGCTCGGGCATCAGGCGGTCAGCTATACTGCCGCGCAGATCGGGATCCGGACCGACAACGCCTTTAACAAGGCGCGGATCAAGAGCATTTCGACCGAACGGATGCGCAAGAGCCTCGACGAGGGGAAAATTGTGATCGCCGCCGGGTTCCAGGGGATTGACGACGACCTGAACATCACCACGCTCGGCCGCGGGGGAAGCGACACCACCGCGGTCGCCCTGGCCGCCGCGCTGGGGGCCGACTCGTGCGACATCTACACCGACGTCGACGGCGTCTACTCGGCCGACCCGCGCATCGTTCCCGAGGCGAGGAAGATGGAACGGATCAGCTACGACGAGATGCTCGAAATGGCGAGTCTGGGCGCCGGGGTCATGCACAGCCGTTCGATCGAGTTCGCCAAGAAGTTCGCCACTCAGGTTCACGTGCGGAGCAGCTTCAGCGACACGCCCGGCACGATCATCGGCCCGGAACCCGAATCGGATAAGATCCCGGTCTGCGGGATGGCGCTCGAAAAGAACGAGGCGCGGATCACCGTCGCCGGCGTTCCCGACGTTCCGGGCGTCGTGATGAAACTCTTCTCGAAGATCGCCGCGGCGCGGATTCCGGTCGACATGATCGTTCAGAGCGCCGGAAGCCGGGGGAAGACCGACATCTCCTTCACGGTCGGCGGCGGAGAGCTGCACAACGCGCTGGAACTGGTCAAAAAGGTCGCCGAAGAGATCGGCGCCAAAGAGGTGACCGGCGACGACAACCTTTCGAAAGTCTCGATCGTCGGGCTCGGAATGGAAACGCGGCACGGCGTGGCGCAGACGATGTTCCGCGTCCTGGCCGAACATGAGATCAACGTCGAGATGATCACGACCAGCGAAATCAAAGTCTCGGTTCTGGTCAACCGCGCCCAGGGGGTCGAAGCGCTCCGCGCCATTCACGAGGCGTTCCAGCTCGACCGCGCCCCGGCCGACCGCGACGAGGTCAAGGTCGACGTCGACCTTTCGACCGCCCAGACCTATCTGGCCGACGCCGGCTATTCGTCGGCGGTCCTTTCGGACGTCCTCGTCTCGCGGCTGAGCGGGATGGAAGATATCGTGATCGAGCAGATCGCGCTCGACCGTTCGCAGATGCGCGTCACCCTTTCGGGTCTCCCCGACAATCCCGGTCTGGCCGCGGAGGTCTTCGGCCGGATCGCCGAGAAGTCGGTCGTGGTCGACATGATCGTCCAGTCGAGCGGCGACAAGGCTCAGGGCGTGGCGGAGATCAGCTTCACCGTTCCGCGCGAAAACCTCGCGCAGATCGAGGCGCTCGCCGAAGAGTTCAAGACGAAACACGGCTGCACCGTCTCGTGGAATCCGACCGTGGCGAAACTCTCGGTCCGCGGCACCGGTCTTCGGAGCCATACCGATCTGGCGCTTCGGATGTTCGAGACGTTCTACCGCGCCAAGATCAACGTCAGCATCATCGGCACGAGCGAACGGAGCGTCAACGTCGTCATCGACGACGCCGACGGGGACGAGGGGTTCAAGCTTCTCAAACGCGAGTTCGGCAAAGAACTCGCCTGAGATTTCTTTCCGAATCTTTTTCCCGTTTTGCCGGCCGATCGCGGAAAGCGGTCCGCCGGCAAAATTTTTGAGCGGTCCGCGGCGCGCCCCGGCCGGCGGACCGGCCCCGCCGGGGGGGAAAAAAACGGGGAAAACCCCCCTTTTTCAAGGGCGGCCGGCCCGCGGCCGAAAGGACAACCCCCTTTTCATACGGGGGGCATCCGACTATAATAGACGGAACGGAGGATTATTTATATGAGAAGAGAAGTCGATTTATCCCCCTACGGGATTTTCGTCAGCCGCGTTCACCGGAATCCCTCTCCGGCACAGCTCTATGAAGACGCCATTCTCAGAGAGAACGCGGCCGTCACGTCATCCGGGGCTCTGATGAACAGTTCGGGCGCGAAAACGGGCCGCAGCCCCAAGGATAAGCGGATCGTCGACAATCCCGAAAGCACCGGCGACGTCTGGTGGGGACCGGTCAACCAGAAGATTTCGGACGATTCGTTCCTTTACAACCGCCGCCGCGCGATCGACTATCTCAACACCCGCGACCTCATCTACGTGATCGACGCGTACGCCGGGTGGGATAAAGAAAACCGGATCAAGGTGCGGGTCATCTGCGCGCGCGCCTATCACGCCCTTTTCATGTCGAACATGCTCGTTCGGCCGACCCCCGAAGAACTCCTTCATTTCGGCAAGCCGGACTACGTCATCTTCAACGCCGGGCAGTTCCCCGCCGACCCTTCGGTCGAATCGGTCTCGTCGACCACGAGCGTCGCGCTCAACTTCGAACGGGGCGAGTTCGTCATCCTGGGAACGGAATACGCCGGCGAGATGAAAAAAGGCGTCTTCACGATTATGAACTACCTGATGCCGAAAAAAGGGATCCTCTCGATGCACTGTTCGGCGAACGAAGGTTCTTCCGGCGACGTCTCCCTCTTCTTCGGGCTTTCGGGAACGGGGAAGACCACCCTTTCGACCGAGCCGAACCGCAAGCTGATCGGCGACGACGAACACTACTGGACCGACCACGGAATCGTGAACATCGAGGGGGGCTGTTACGCCAAATGCATCAACCTCTCGAAAGAGAGCGAGCCGGAAATCTTTAACGCGATCCGGTTCGGCACCGTTCTCGAGAACACCGTCTTCGACGATAAAACCCGGCTGGTCGATTTCTACGACTCCTCGCTGACCGAGAACACCCGCGCCTCGTATCCGATCGAGTTCATCGAAAATATCAAAAAGCCCTGTATGGGGAACCATCCGAGCAACATCATTCTGCTCACCTGCGACGCGTTCGGGGTCCTGCCGCCGGTCAGCCTCCTCTCTCCCGAGCAGGCGATGTACCACTACATCAGCGGCTATACCGCCAAGGTCGCCGGCACCGAAGTCGGGATCGTCGAGCCGCAGGCGACCTTCTCGGCCTGTTTCGGCGCGGCGTTCCTCGTCTGGCACCCGACGAAATACGCCGAACTCCTCGCCGAAAAGATCAAGAAATACGGCTCGCACGCCTGGCTGGTCAACACCGGCTGGTGCGGCGGCAAATACGGGGTCGGCAAACGCCTTTCGATCCGCCACACCCGCGCCATCATCGACGCAATCCACAGCGGCGAACTGGCCAAGGCGCCGACGGTCGTCGACCCGATCTTCGGGCTCCGCGTTCCGACGGTCTGTCTGAACGTTCCCCCCGCGGTTCTGATTCCCGAAAACGCCTGGGACGACAAAGAAGAGTACGAAAAGACCGCGCGCAAACTCGCCGCGCTCTTTCACGAAAACTTCGCGAAATACGCCGACCAGGCGAGCGACGCGATCAAAAACGCCGGTCCGCCCCGCGCCGCGTGACCGAGACATCGCCCATGGAAGAACCGACATCCGTACAGGAAATTGAAATCGTAAAGCCCGAGCCTCTCTGGCGCGCCGTCCTTCTTTCGCCGGTGCGCGGGATGCGCCGTCTTTACGACTGGGTTCTTTCGTGGGCGCATTCGCCGTTCGGCGCTTCGGTGCTCGCGCTGGTCTCGTTCGCCGAGAGCTCCTTCTTTCCGATCCCCCCCGACCCGCTCCAGATCGCCCTTTCGATGGAACGGCCCCGCCGTTCGTTCCGTTACGCGCTGGTCAGCGCGGTCGCCTCGGTGCTGGGCGCGGTTCTCGGCTGGGTGATCGGCTACGCTCTCTGGGGGTGGCTCGGTCCCTATTTCGTGCCGAACATCATCTCCCAGGAGAATATGGACAAGGTTCACGCCTTCTTTGAGACGTGGGGGTTCTGGGCGCTCTTCGCCGCCGCGTTTACGCCGCTTCCGTTTAAGGCGTTTACGATCACCGGCGGAATGATGGCGATGCCGATGCCGGTCTTTCTGTTCGCCTGCTTTATCGGCCGTTCCCTCCGTTTCTTCGCCGTGGCGACCCTCCTGTTCTTCTTCGGCCCGTCGGTGAAAGGGTTCATTGACAAATATTTCGGAATCCTTTCGGTGATCTTCCTGGTCATGCTGGTCGGCGGTTTTTACTTGATCAAATTCCTTCTTTAACCGGGGCGGGGCGTCATCGATGCGAACAGATTCGACCGAAACGAACCTTCCTTCCGAGACGGGCGGAACCGCGCGGCCCCTCCGACGGGGGCGTTTTTTTCTCTTCCTCCTGATCGCCGCGCTGGTGACCGGCGCCGATCTGGGAACGAAACGGTTCTTCTTCGACCGGCTCGGATTTCCTTCCGGCAACGCCGAGTGGGTCGTTCGGGACGTCTTCGGATTCCAGACGAGCCTCAATCCGGGGGCGCTCTGGGGGGTCGGCGCCCGGCAGACGGCGTTTCTGTCGGCCGTCTCGTTCGCCGCGCTGGCCGGGGTCCTCTTCTGGCTCCGCGCCGAGGGGGGGAAGTCTCTCGTGGTTCTCGTCTCGCTGGCGCTGATCGCCGGCGGGATTCTGGGGAACCTCTGGGACCGCCTGGCGCTGCACGGCATCACCTGGCCTCCCGGGTACGCCGACCATATCGCCGGCACGCCGATCCACGCGGTCCGCGACTGGATCCTGGTGATGATCGGCACGTATCACTGGCCGAATTTCAATATTGCCGACGCCGCCCTGGTCTGCGGCGTGGCGCTGATGATCCTCCGAGTTCTTCTGACGCCGGCTCCGAAGCGCGGCGACGGTGAGAAAGGGGCGACGGAACAGCTGTGATGGCACGAAAGAAACGCGACGACCTCTTCGAAAATTCGCAGATGACCTTCCTGGAACATCTCGATGAGCTCCGCTTTCGGCTGATCCGGGCGAT
Organism: uncultured Planctomycetota bacterium; assembly: GCA_902766935.1. Classification (GTDB taxonomy): domain Bacteria; phylum Planctomycetota; class Planctomycetia; order Pirellulales; family Thermoguttaceae; genus RUG695. Next base: position 10,924 of record CACXFR010000093.1, read on the forward strand.
CTACTGGCTGGCGGCCGGTTTTGTGATCGCGCTCATTCCGCTGGGGAGCCACGGCTCGCTGACCAGCCGGGCGGTCTCGTGTATCCAGCGCCCGCTGACCCAGGCGCTCGAGAGGTACTACACCGAGCACTCGACCCGCAGGCTCTCCGACGAAATGGATCAGCTCCGGCGGCTCGGCTACTCGCAGAACGTCGCGCAGATTCCCCAGCGGCTCGGTATGGCCGAACGGGAGGTCTGGCTCTTTCCGGAAGATATCGACCGGCTCCGACGGGTCCTGGACGGCGGCGGCGCGTCCGAGGGACCCGCCCCGCTGACGAACCGGCAGGCGCTCGAGCTGGTCGACAACTTCGACCGCCGTCCGTCCGATTCGGCCGGGAGCGCGCCGGGATTCTCGGCCGAGCCGATCCCCTTCTTCTTCTGGGAAAAACTCGAAAACGACCCGCGGATCCGCGCCAAGTCGCTCAGTATGCCCGAGACCTTCGTGATCTTCCTGAAAGCCGCGCTGGTTCTCGGCGCCTTTATCGGAAGTCCCGGCCTTTTCTATCATTTCTGGGCGTTCGTGGGGGCGGGCCTCTATCCGAAAGAACGGAAGCTGGTCTACCGCTTCTTCCCGTTCAGCCTCGGCCTCTTCTTCGGGGGGGCGGCGCTGGCGTTCTTCGTGGTCTTCCAGTTCGTCCTGCACTACCTTCTGACCTTTAACTCGGGTCTGAACATCGACCCCGACCCCCGGATCAGCGAATGGCTGAAACTGGCGATCGGTCTTCCGATCGGCTTCGGAATCGGGTTCCAGCTGCCGCTGGTGATGTTCGCCCTTTACCGTCTGCGCATCTTCACCACGAAAGACTATATGAACCAGTGGCGGATCTCCGTCCTGGTGATCGCGTTCGGCGCGATGATGCTCACCCCCCCCGACCCGGGGAGCATGTTCTGTATGATGGTTCCGCTGGTCTCGCTCTACTTCCTCGGGATCGGCCTGTGTAAAATGTGGCCCCTTCCGAAGAGCGAGTTCGACGAGGCCGACGAAGAAGATTAACACAAAGGAGAAGCTCCGATGAGCGAGGAATTTACCCCGAAATCCGATTTTTTCATTGGCGTCGATTCCGACGGGTGCGCGTTCGACACGATGGAACTGAAACAGAAAGAGTGTTTCATTCCGACGATCATCAAGCACTGGGGATGGCAGAGCGTCAGTAAATACGCGCGCGAGGTGATCGAGTTCGTGAACCTC
>CACXFR010000094.1 GCA_902766935.1 uncultured Planctomycetota bacterium
CCTTCGATTTTTTCGAGCATTCTGCGGCTGGGGATGTTGTTTTCGAAACAGGTCAGCAGAATATCGTCCTGAATCTTAAGCCGCTCAAAAAGCTCGGGCAGCCGCCGTAAAAGTTCCGAGGCGATTCCGCGCCCGCGTCGATCCGGCCGGATCGCGATCCCGACGTTTCCCCCGTAGCGGCGGAGCTTTTCGGTCAGAACGCGCCTGACGTTCAGAACGCCGAGACATTCGTCGCTTTTGCCGTCGGCGCCCGGCTCAATGAGCCAGAACGTGATCGAGGGAACGATTCCCGGCGGAAGGCCGATTCCCGCTTCCCGGTTTCGGTAGTCGGTAAAAATCCGCTCTTTCCAGCGGGGGTAGTCGGCCGGATCGTGGAGGATATAGCTGTCGTGAACATGCCCCCAGCAGACGCGGCACGCGTCGAGATAAGCTTCAAGCCATCGGGGGTGGGGGCGGACGATTTCGAAGGTCATTCTGGGCCGTCGGGGTTGCGGAAAAGGTCTTCCCGGTTGATTCTCTCTTCATTCTAATTCCCCCGGTCGAGGGGGCAAGACCCTCCTTATATCCGACAGACGAGCTAAATTCGGCAAAAAAAGAAAAGGTTCCCTTCTTTAACAAAAGTCGTCAGATAAGGTTGCCCGATATAACGAGGGAGAGACCCGTAAGTCTCGAATTGTCTCCTATTAAATAGGAAAAATAGGCAAAACAGAAAGGATTCTGTCCGTGAAACGCCGCCAAGATAATATTCTCGCGATGACCTGTCGAATGGCCGCACTCTGGGGGACGATCCCCGCTCTTCTTTTGGCGTTTACCGGGATCGGCGCGGCGCAGCCGGCGACGATTCCCCGACAGAACGAAAGGGTCGCCTCGGCCGTCGGCGGGGAGCCGAATTCGTTTCTCTCGTCGATGAAAGAGATGCGTCAGCGCGCTCAGGTTCGTTACGAGCAGAATATGCGGCAGTTCAACGAGCAGATGAAGGCGTATCAACAGCAGCAGAGTCAGGCGCAGGCCGCGTCGCGCTCTTCGGCGCACAATCACGCTCCGAACAGCGCGCAGGGGAGCGGGGCTCAAAGATACCAGGCTCCTTCCCAGACTCAGGCCAACCGGCAGACGCAGGGGAATTACAGCCAGGAGAACCCGCTGTCGGCACTGCAGCGTCTCTTCGGCGTCTCCGAAAATTCCGGAACGAAGAGCGGATTCCCTCAGCAGGCTCAGGCTCAGCCCCGGTCCGGTTTCGCCGCTCAGCAGACTCCTCAGCCGCAGACGGCGGCGCACAATCACGGGGGGCAGAACCCGCAGATGACGGCGCAGCAGCAACAGCAGGCGCGGCTGATGCAGCAGCGGATGCAGGCGCAGGCCGCCGCGCAGCAGGCCCGCGGCGCGGCTCCTTCGCCGAAGCCGGCGCGCCGCGCCGACACCCCTTCGGCGCTCGTTTACGCCGACGCCCAGCGGATGGCGAAACCCGAAAAGACCCCCTCGTCGGTTTCGGTCGACCAGCTCGCCAAAGCTTCGACTTCCCAGGAGAGCGCCTCGGAAGTCGTGTCGCAGGTTCCGTGGAACGCCATCTCCCCCCAGGCCAGGCAGAAGGCTGAGCAGATCATCGCCAGCTACACGTTCTACCGCCGTCTGCCGATGACCGGCGGCTATTGCAATCCGGAAATCTACGATTTTCTCGTCTGCCATCCCGAAGTGGTGGTCGGAACGTGGGAAGCGGGAGGCTTTAAGCAGCTTTCGCTTACCAATCACGGCAGCGGCCGGTTCACGATCAAGGACACTTCGGGAACGCGCGGCGAGATCGAGATCGTTTACCACGACAACAAAATGCTTGCGTTCCTCTGCAACGGCGTCTACGAGGGACAGCTCTCGCCCCGTCCGATTCAGGGGGATATCTTCTGCGTCATGCAGTACCGCTTTACCGAAGACACCGCCAACGGGAACAAACCGATCGCCGTGACCCGGCTCGACACGTTCGTCAAAATGTCGTCGGCCAGCGCCGATCTGGTCGGCAAAGCGTTCGCGCCGATGGTCGGAAAGATCGCCGATGCGAATTTCGTCAAGACGGTCGATTCGGTGAACCAGATCTCCGAACTGATGGAACGGAATCCGAAAGTTCTCGCCGAGATGGTTCAGGAAGTCCCGTCGATTTCGGCGGAGACGAAAGAAGAACTGCTCGGTTACATCGAACGGGTGACCGGCCACGCCTCGATGCGGAGCCAGGGGATTACCGTCGATTACTATATGATGCCGAAGATGAACGTCGCCAAGGCCGAAGCCGCCGTTATCCTCTCGCGTCGGAATCAGCCGACGCAGATGACCGTGGTCAACGAACCGCAGGTCCGTCCCGCCAACGCCCCGGCGTCAACCGCGATGCCGACTCCGAGCGTTTCGAAGAGTTCAATGCCGACTCCGAGTCTGGCGGCGCTGAAAAGTTCGTCCGCCAAGACGTCCGGAACCAAATCGTCGGGCGGCGAAAGTATGCCGTTCCCGAGCGCCGCCGACAAGAAATCGACGGTGGCGAAGTCGGAATCGAAGTCGGATCTTCCCGCGATCGGCGGACAGAGCGAGGCGGAAGTCGAAAAGGAGCTGAATTCGGTCCTCAGCGAGGGGGAATCGCTCGAAGAGTTCAGTCTGAACGACGATTCGCAGGAACTGGTCTTCTCAGACGACTTCTCTTCTTCCGAACCTAAAGAGAGCGCCGACGAGCCGACGAACGCCGAACCGAAAGCCGACGAGTCGGCCGGCGGAGAACTGAGTTTCGATTTTGAATACGACGATTCGGGCGACGACGCCTCGAGTCAGACGATTTCGGTCGCCAAGCCGATTGCGGAAGCTCCCGCCGCCGACGCGAAGGAGGAGACCGACGAGAACGACGGCTGGAACGCGGTGATCACCAGCACCGTTTCGTCCCAAACCGCTTCGGCTCCGGCGATGACGGCCGCGCCGGGCGGCGGACAGAAATGCTCGTGGAAGAAGCCCGACGTAAGGTGATTATTTCCCGGCGGGCCGCAAAACAAAAGAACCGCTTCTCCCTTCGGAGGGAAGCGGTTCTTGATTTTAGGCCGGAAGGGCGGAACCTTTACGACGGATAGATGAACGAGTCGGGGTCGTAGCCCGTGGCGCCCGATTCGGGAAGCGCGTCGATCTTGGCAATGTCTTCGTCGGAAATGGTGAAATCGAAAACGCTGAAATTCTCTTTGATGCGCGCGGCGGTGACCGACTTGGGAAGCGGGTTGACCCCCTTTTGAAGTTCCCAGCGGATGCAGATCTGCGCGATCGACTTGTTGTATTTGGCGCTCAGCTCTTTGAGAAGCGGAAGATTGAAGACGCGTCCCTGCGCCATCGGACTCCATGCCTGAATCTGAATCCCCAGGTCTCTGCAGAAGTCGACGACGTATTTCTGCCAGAAGCCCGGATGGTACTCGATCTGATTGACCATCGGCGTGACCGACGTGTTGCGGATCAGGTGTTCGAGGTGGTGGGGGCGGAAGTTCGAGACGCCGATCGCGCGGATCCGGCCGTCTTTGTAGAGTTTTATCATCGCGTTCCAGGTCCCCAGAAGGGTGTCTTTCCAGTCGGTTCGCCGTTCGTGCGCGATCGGCCAGTGGATGAGATAGAGGTCGAGATAACGGGTCTTCAGACGGGCCAAAGACATTTCGAACGCCGCCAGCGTCTGATCGTAACCGTGGTCCTTGTTCCAGAGTTTGGTGGTCAGGAAGACGTCTTCCCGCGCCAGGCCGCTTGCCGCCAGCCCCGCGCCGACGCTCTCTTCATTGCCGTACGCCGCGGCGGTGTCGATATGGCGATAACCGATTTCCAGCGCGGTCTTGACGGCGTTTGTCGCCACTTCGCCGTTGGGGGACTGCCAGGTGCCGAACCCGAGAACCGGGAGTTTGACGCCGTTCGCGAGTGTATAAAAACTGTTCTGATCCATAGGGAAGCCTTTCTGGGTTGGGGGCTTGAACGCCGGACGAGGAAAACCCGGCTCTCTTCGCTCCGTTTTGACGCTTTTGATTTTACCCCGCGCACCGCTCCGGTTCAAGGGGTTTCTTTCGGCGGGTCCCGGCCGATCAGGCCGTTTCGTTCGGCGATGATGTAGGTGCAGACATTGTCGCCGGTCACGTTGCAGGCGGTCTCGAACATATCGAGGATCGGGTTGATTCCCAGTGCCAGCGCCACGATCATCGCGGTCTGGGCGGGATCGAATCCGGCGTTTTCCAGAACCATAAAGAGGAGAAAAACGCTTCCTCCCGGAACGCCTCCCGCGCCGACCGAGGCGAAGACGACCGAAACCAGGAGAATCAGCATCTGGGCCGCCGTGAAGGGGACGCCGAAAATATTCGAGGCCAAAATCACGAAAACCGGAAGGTGAACGCAGACGCCGTCCATGTTGATCGTACACCCCAGGGGGAGGGAAAAGCTCGAGAGGGAGGAAGAGATGCCGAGCTTTTCGGCGGTGCGGAGCGAAACGGGAAGGGCCGCGGCGCTCGAGCGGGTGACGAACGCGGTGAGGATCGGTTCGCGCAGACGCAGGAGGACTTTGTACGGGTTCTGCCGGCAGACGACGAAAAGCGCCAGCGGATAGACGATGAAAATCATTCCCGAGACGCACGCGATCACGCAGAGGACGATTCGCAGATAGGGGCCGAACAGAAGAAAACCGTTCCGCGCGAAGTTGACAAAACTCAGAGCGAAGACGCCGAACGGGAAATACTCCATCACCCAGTCGATCAATTTGAACGAAATCGACGCCGCCGCCCGGCAGATGTCAAGGAACGCTTCGATGTGTGTTTTGGTGCCGTCGGGCGTTTTGACGGAATCGAGAAGGACGCGCGCCGCCAGACCGAAAAGGATCGAAAAAATCACGATTGCCAGAAAGCGTCCTTCGGCCAGAGCCTGGAACGGGTTCGCGAACAGGTTGACCAGAAAGGCGTCGAGCCCGCCCCCCGACGGACCGGCTTTTATCGCCGCCAGTTCGCTTTGGCGACTCGCCGCGGCTTCGGCAGCGCCCGACATTTCGGGGTTCAGGAAATAAGCGGTGGCGATACCGAACAGCGCGGCGATGACCGAGGTGGCGAAATACCACAGAAGAACCGCGCCGCCGAGTTTGCCCGACTTTTTCAACGGAAGGCTCGCCGAACCGATGATCAGCGAAAAGAAGATGATCGGGAAGACGATCATCTTGAGCATCGAAATCAACAGGGTGCCGAACGGTTCGATATAGGGAAGTACGGCGTCGAGGGTTTCCTTCTCCAAATGCGAGGCGGTAATCCCCAGGACGATCCCGATCACGAATCCGGCGAGGATCCGCCAGATGAGGGGAACGGCGAAATAGGCGGAAAAGAACTTTTTCATCGTGACGCTTTCTTTTTCGAGAGTTCGTCGGTGTCGAGCCAGACGGTGACCGGGCCGTCGTTGACCAGCTCGACCGACATCATCGCCTGAAAGACGCCGGTTTCGACGGGAATCCCGTATTCGGCGCGAACGAGCGAAACGAACTCCTCGTAGAGACGCTTCGCCCGGTCGGGGGGCGCCGCGTCGGTGAAACCTGGGCGGTTTCCGTGAACCGCGTCGGCGTAAAGCGTGAACTGACTGACCGCCAGGATCGCGCCGCCGACCTGCGCGATGTCGAGGTTCATCTTCCCCTGCGGGTCGTCGAAGACGCGCAGACGGCAGATCTTGCGGGCCAGGAGGCGGACCTCGTCGGAGGTGTCGTCTTGCCCGACCCCCAGAAGAACCAGAAAACCGTTTTCAATCTGACCGCTGACGCGGTTTCCCTCGTCGGGAAGGACGACCCGCGCCCGGGTCACCCGCTGTAAACACGCTCGCATTACGATTCGTTCTTTCAATCTCGGAGTACAACCCTTGACGGCCGCCTGCCCCGGCGGACGCCGACGCCCGACGAAAGTATAACCGAATGACGCCGGGCGGGCAACGCTCGGGCGGGCGGTTTCTATTTCAGCACGTCGTTTTTGCGCGAGAAGCAGTGGAGGACCGCTTTGTTGAACGCGGCGATCTCGTCGGGAGAAAGCCCCTCCTGGAGCTCCCGGAGTTTGCCGTCGACCGCCGAGACGATGTCGCGGGTCAGCTTCCTGCCGAGTTCGGTGAGCGTGATCCGAACCGACCGGTGGTTCTCGGGATTGGTGATGCGGCTGACCAGGTTCTTTTTGACAAGCGTTTCGATTAACTGCGAGGCGCTCGGCAGCGGAATGTTGATGGCGCGGGCGACGGTCGAAAGAGGAACGCCGTCCGGAATCAGACGCGTGGAAGCTTCGATCGCAAAAAGGGCTATCTTCTGCCGGGGAGAGAGGGATTGAAGTTCCCCGCTGTTCCCGGCGCTGACGACGGCGTCGCCGTAGGCGATCAGGGCGTTGACCGTGATGAAAAGCGCCGCGCAGGGGTCGTAGTCGGGAAAAATTTTTTTCGATTTTTCCATCGGGGGCTGACCTTCCAAAATTCAAAAATCGGGGTAAACTGTTTTGTAACGAAATTGTTTTATTATAAAACTGTTTTGGTATAAAACAATTTAGCCGAAAATTCCGGCCTGTCAAGGATCTTGGCCTTTCCCCCGGGAATTTCTTTCAGAGGAAATCGAGAACGCGATGAAGACGATGAAACTGAGCCCTCTCTTTTTGACACTGATTCTTTTGGTGCCCCTTTGCGCGGCCGCGCAGCCGGCCGGCGGTCCGCCGGCCGCGGTTCCGACCGTGATCACGGCCCCCTCGGTCGAGACGGAGGAGCTGGACGTCCGTCGGTTTCCCGGCCCGATCGTGGCGGTCGAAGAGGTCGATATCGTTCCGCGCGTGACGGGCTACATCGAAAAGATCAATTTCAAGGAAGGGGATTACGTGAAGGCGGGCGATCTCCTTTTCGAGATCGAGCAGCGAGAATACGCCGCGACGCTCAAACGCGCCGAGGCCGAGGTTTCGTCGCGCCAGTCGGCGATCGTGCAGGCCGACGCCGCCATTAAGCAGCAGGAGGCGCGGATCGACGAACTGAACTCCATTTTGAAATACCGCGAAGCGACGTATAACAGGAACAAGCAGCTCTTCGCGCGCGGCACGGCCGTCTCGCAGGACGACGTCGATAATACCGAGTCGGCGTTTAAGGCGACCCAGGCTCAGCTGGCGGCGGCCGAAGCGACCCTCGCCTCGGTCAAGTCGCAGTACGAAACCGCCAAATCGGCGCTGGCCGCCGCCGAAGCGGCCGCCGACCTGGCGGCGTTCGATATGGAACACACGCGGATCGCCGCCCCGATTTCGGGAAAGATCGGAAAGGTGACCGTCACTCCCGGCAACCTGGTGACGCCGCAGTTCGGCAAACTGGTCGATATCAAGACGATCTCGCCGATTTACGTCCGTTTCGCGATCAGCGAACAGCTCTTCCTGACGACCTACGGCGGCGAGAAGGGAATCCGCGACATCGCCCGGATACGGCTCGAATTGGCCGACGGCACGATGTACGGCGAAGAGGCGAAAATCGCCCTGATCGACAATAAGGTCGATCCGAAAACGAATAAAATCATGATTTGGGCGACCCTCCGAAACGAAGATCATAAGCTCCTTCCCGGCAGTTACGCGACGGTTTACCTGAGCCCGAAATCGGACAAGCCGACCTGCGCGGTGATCATATCGGCAGTGCAGACCGCGGCGGACGGAGGGAGCTTCGTCTACGTTCTGGACGGCGGGAACAAGGTCGAGCGCCGGGAGGTTCAGCTCGGGGCGCTTTCCGAAAAATATTACGAGATAACTTCCGGGATTCAGCCGGGCGAGACGGTGGTGATCGAGGGGATGAACAAGATTCAGCCCGGTCAGCAGGTCAATCCGATTTCCGCCGACAAGGACGAGCTGTAATACGGTTTGCCTTTTCGCGGACGAAAGAACAAAGTATATCACCGAATACCGAGCAAGAAGGAACACTGATGTTTTCGAAAATATTTATTGATCGGCCGAAACTCGCCCTGGTCGTTTCGATCGTGATTTCGCTGATCGGTCTGCTCTGTCTTTTCCGGCTTCCGATCGCCGAATATCCGGAATTGGCGCCGCCGTGCGTGCGCGTGACGGCGACGTATCCGGGCGCGACCTCGGACGTGATTGTCGAAACGGTGGCCAGCGTCATCGAAGAAGAGGCGAACGGCATCGAAAACAGCATCTATTTCAGTTCCGACAGCGACAATAACGGGAACTACTTTCTGGACGTCTACTTTAAGCCGGGGAGCGACGACGACATCGCCCAGGTGAACGTGCAGAACGCGGTTCAGCGCGCCGAAACGAAACTCCCCCCCGAAGTGAAGGCGATCGGGGTCAAGGTCGCAAAACGTTCGTCGGATATGGTCGGGATCTATTCGTTCACCACGGACGGCTCGGAACTCAATCTGCTGCAGCTGGCGAACTATGTCCGGATGAATGTGCGCGACCGCCTCGCGCGGATCGACGGGATGACCGACACCCAGATTCTGGGGGAGCGGAACTACAGTATGCGCGTCTGGCTCGACCCGCTGAAACTTTCGAATATGGAAATTACCACCGACGAGGTCGTGGCCGCGATTCAGTCGCAGAATCTGCAGGCCGCCGCCGGAACCCTGGGGGGCGAGACGGCCAGCGACTACGTCCAGCTGAAGATCGACGCCCTGGGCCGCCTGAAGACTCCGGAACAGTTTAAGGAGATTATCGTGCGGACCGACGACGCCGGCCGGCAGGTGACGCTCGGCGAAATCGCCGACCTGGAACTGGGGAGCGAGTATTACTTCACGAACGCGTATTTGAACGGGGAACAGTCGATCGCCGTCGGAATGTACCGGCAGACGGGGGCGAACGCCGTGTCGCTGATCAAAAACGCCAACGCCGAAATGGAAGAGATCGCCAAACGGTTTCCGAAAGGGGTCAGCTACATTCTGAGTTACGACCCGACCGAGTTTATCCGGCGGAGCATCAGCGAAATCGCCGAAACGCTCGTGATGACCCTCGTGCTGGTCGTGATGGTGACCTTCGTCTTTCTTCAGGACTGGCGTGCAACGGTCATTCCGGCGGTTGCGATCCCGGTTTCGCTCCTCGGCACGTTCTTCGTGATGCTTATTATGGGATATACAATCAACGTGCTGACGATGTTCGGACTGATCCTGGTGATCGGGCTTCTGGTCGACGACGGAATCATCGTCGTCGAAAACGCGGTGCGTCTGATCGAGGAAGAGCACGTTTCCCCCTACGACGCCGCGGTCAAAAGCATGCATCAGACGACCGGCGCGATTCTCGCCTCGACCTTCGTGATGGTGGCGTTCTTCGCGCCCCTTTCGTTCTTCGGCGGGATCGTCGGGATCATCTACAAACAGTTCTCGCTGACGATGTGCATCGCGATTATCTTCTCGGCGGTGAACGCGCTGACCCTTTCGCCGGCGCTCTGCGCGCTGGTGCTGCGCCCGTATCAGGAGAACCGGAAGAAGCTCTTTCTGTTCCGCTTTTTCGAGTGGTTCGTCGAGACGACGAAAACCGGGTATATCGCGGTCTCGAAGGTCTTTATCCGCCGGATCGTTTTGACGGTCATCGTGCTCGCGGCGCTTCTTTACGGCAACTGGGCGATTTTTAAACAGCTCAATACCGGCTTTATCCCGAACGAGGACAAAGGCGCGCTTTTGTGCGAAATCGTTCTGCCGCCGGGCGCCTCGCTCAAGAGAACCGACCAGGCGGTCCTGGCATTCCAGAATCTGGTTTCGCCCCTGCCGGGGATCGAACGCGTGACGAATGTCGCCGGCTTTTCGTTCGTGAGCGGGTCGGGCGAAAACTACGGGCTGGGAATCGTCGATCTGGTCGACTGGGACGAGCGGAAAACCCCCGAACTTCAGATTGACGCGATCAACGACGCGGTGATGGCGCAGGGAGAGAAACTTCCGTACGGGACGCTGACCTCGTTCCAGCCTCCGGCGATCATGGGACTGGGAGTGACCGGCGGGGTGACGTTCGCTCTGTGTGTCAGCGGCGATCACACGCCGAAAGACCTGGAAGAGCGGCTCGGCCGGTTTCTGGGCGATCTGAACAACAAAGAGATCTTTCCGGACGTGGCGTACGCTTTCTCGCCCTTTAACGCCAGTACTCCGGAAGTCTATCTCGATATTGACCGCCAGAAAGCCGAGGCGCTCGGCGTGCCGGTCGGCGTCCTCTTTTCGACCCTTCAGCAGAAGATCGCCTCGTTCTACGTGAACGACTTCAATCTGTACGGTTATTCATTTAAGGTGAAAGTGCAGGGGAAAGCCGATACGCGTTCGAACATCGGAAACCTCGACGAGATTATGATCCCCAGCATTTCCGGCGACGAGGTTCCCCTTTCGGCGCTGGCGCGGGTCCGTTCGAAGATGGGGGCACACAAGATCTCCCGCTTCAAGCAGTCGATGGACGCCGCCGTGACGGTGATCCCGGTTCCCGGCGCGAGTACCGGCGCGATCATGGACCATTTGGTGAAACACGTCGACGAGGCGGTTAACGATCCCGGTTCGCACGACTTTTCGATCAACTGGACCGATATGAGTTTCCACCAGAAAGGGAACGAAGGAAAACTCTTTTATCTGATGGTTCTGGCGCTGGCGTTCGGATATCTCTTCCTGGCCGCGAAATACGAATCGTGGACCGTGCCGCTCCCCGTCCTTCTTTCGTGCGCGTTCGCGACGTTCGGCGGGCTGGCGGCGATGTGGTTCAACAAGATGCCGCTCGACATTTACGCCCAGTTGAGTCTGATTATGCTTTTGGGTCTTTCGGCAAAGATCTCGATTCTGATGGTCGAGTTCGCCAAACAGGAACGGGAGCAGGGAGTTCCGATCGACGAGGCGGCGGTCCGCGGCGCGCGGTACCGCTACCGCGCGGTGATGATGACCGCCGGCTGCTTCGTGGTCGGCGTCCTTCCCCTGATGTTCGCCACCGGCGCCGGCGCGGTCAGCCGGAATATCGTCGGGATTTCGACCGGTTGGGGAATGATTGTCGCCGGGGTGGTCGGCGTCGCGTTCGTCCCGCCCTTTTACGCGATGTGTCAGAAGATGCGCGAGACGACGAACAACTTCTTCGCCCGGAAGAAATAGCCGTTTCGCAGCCGTAAATCCGCCTTGAGTCAAACCGCGGTGTTGTGCTAAAATCGGCACACACCGCGGTTTTTTACAGACGGAAGAAGTTTTTTACGATGAAACGCTGGTCGCTCAAATCCCGAATCCGGATATGGACAACGTTCGTGCTCGTCCTCCTGATTGTGTTGATCGCGACCGAAGTCTATACGCTGCGGCATTTCCGAAGTCTGGTCTACGATATCAGCCGCCGTTCTCAGGAGCTCCCCGCCGCCGCCCGGCTGGGGGCGTCGATCGGCGCCTTGCGGATGCAGGTCAGTCAGATCAAAGGGACCCGAATGGCCGAACAGCAGGTCAAAAACCGGGTCGAACGTCAGATGCGGCGGATGGAGCTTTTCGATTTCTCGAAACAACCGGCCCTGGAAGCGTATTCCCTCTTTCTCAAAAAGCTTTCCGACTACCGCCAGCAGCTTGACCAATACGAAGAGCTGATTCATCAGCGTCCCCGCGCCGCCGCCGATTCGGGTTCGGTCTTTTCGTCGGAACTCCGCGCGATCGCCGATATCCGCGCCCTTCTCGACGAGATCCACGCGGTGACCACCCATTACCGCTGGATCACCGACGACGAGATGATCGATCAGGTCGACCTTTGGCTGGGGGAAGTTCAGAGTCTGACCGAAAGCCTCCCGAGCGGTCTGCACCGGGAACTGGCCGGTTTTTCGGACCGCGTCCTTTCGCAGTACAAGTATATCCGTGTGACGCTGATTTCGGCGAGCGTCGCGTCGATCGTTCTGACGATCCTCCTCATCCATTTCGCCTACATCTGGGTCTTCCGGCCGCTGCGGACCCTGGTGACCGGGTCGCGGCGCGTGGCGCAGGGGGATTTCGACTACCGCATCGACATGGCGACGAACGACGAGTTCGACGAACTGGCCGGGGCGCTGAACCAGATGACCGAACGGTTCGAAGGGATTCGGGACGATCTGGACGATCAGGTTCGGCAGCGGTCCGAAGAGGTGATCCGAAGCGACCGTCTGGCGAGCGTCGGATTCCTGGCCGCCGGAGTAGCGCACGAAATCAACAATCCCCTCGCCTCGATCGCGATGAGCGCCGAGTCCCTCCCCCGGCGGATTCGGGGGCTTCTCGATCGGGAGAAAAACGCCGAGCAGATCCGCGCCGAACTGAACGTGGTGCAGAAGTACGTCGATATGATCCAAAACGAGGCGTTCCGCTGTAAGGGAATTACCGAGAAGCTTCTTGATTTTTCCCGAACCGGCCGGGGGGAAAAGACGCGCGCCGAGCTGCGCGAGATCGCCGAGAGCATGGTCGAGATGGCTTTGACCCAGAGCCGGTACCGCCACAAGCGGATCGAGATCCTCCCCGGCGGGCCGGTCTACGCGATGGTGAATCCGCAGGAGATCAAACAGGTGATCCTGAACCTGCTGACCAACGCGCTCGACTCGATCAGCGACGACGGCCTGGTGACGATTTCGGCGCACCGACAGCGGAACCTGGCGATTTTGGTCGTTTCGGACAACGGCAGCGGAATCGATCCGGCGACCCTCGAGAACATCTTCGAACCGTTCTTTACGACCAAAGATCCCGGAGTCGGAACCGGTCTGGGGCTGGCGATCGCCAATCGTATCGTTCTGGGGCATAAGGGACATATCTACGCGTCAAGTCCCGGAAAGGGGATGGGGGCGTCGTTCCGAATCGAACTGCCGGTCAGCTGAACCCGCTCCTCCGCCGCGCGGAATCGGGCGAAGGGAGCCCCGCGGCGAGATTTCCCATAGACAAAAACCTTTTTTTCCGGTATGATGCGGCGTAATCTCCCCCCTTTCTTTTTGCGTGCCGACAGATTCTTCCCGGCTCGCCGGAGGCGGGTGTTCAGGTGTGAAAAGAGCGTGCGGC
>CACXFR010000095.1 GCA_902766935.1 uncultured Planctomycetota bacterium
CCCCCGCCGCAGAAGCGGCCGCCCCGACCGCGGCGCCCGCCGCCGCGCCCGTCAGGGCGAAATCGGCTCAGGCCAAAAAACGCCGCAAGGAAAGAAAAAAAGAATCGGCCGCCGAGCAGCGCCGTCAGCGCGATGAAAAGCTATACAGCGACTACTTCGACTTCTCCGGCGATCTGCGCTCCTGCCCGGGGTACCGAATTTTGGCGCTCAACCGGGGTCTGAACGAACGCCGTCTCAAGGTCAGGCTCGTCGCCGACACCGACGAGATCAAAAAAGAGGCGAAAGCCGCGCTCATTCCCGCCGGTCACGCCAACGCCGCGTTTTTGGAGGCCTGTCTCGACGACGCTCTCGCCCGTCTTCTTATCCCTCAGATTGAGCGCGAGGTGCGCCGCGAAGCGGTCGAAAACGCCAAGAAACAGGCGCTCGGGGTCTACGCCAAAAACACGCGGAATCTTCTGCTGCAAAAGCCCCTCTTCCGACGCCGGGTTCTGGCGGTCGCCCCCGGGTTCCGGTTCGGGTGCAAACTCGCCGCGCTCGACGAGTTCGGCAACTTCCTGGGGGACGAGACGGTCTTCATCACCGGGAGCGCCGAACGCAAAAAGCGCGCCGTCGCCAAAATCGCCGAGCTGATCGAGCGATACAAAATCACCGTCATCGCCATCGGCAACGGCACCGGATGCCGAGAGGCCGAAAGCCTGGTCGCCGCCATGATCTCCGAAAAGTTTCCCGACGCCGACATCGCCTACACCATTGTCAACGAGGCGGGGGCGAGCGCCTACTCCAGCGGTCCTCTCTCGGCGCAGGAACTCCCCCATCAGAGCGCGCTGACCCGCTGCGCGATCTCGATCGGCCGCCGTCTGCAAGACCCGCTCAACGAACTGGTCAAGATCGATCCGGCCAATATGGGAGTCGGCATCTATCAGCACGATATGAAGCCGAAAGATCTGAAAGACACCCTCACCGAAGTTGTTGCCTCGGCGGTCAATTTCGTCGGGGTCGACCTGAACACCGCCACCAGCGCCATCCTTCGCTACGTGTCGGGTCTGAACCAGCTGACGGCCAAACGGATCGCCGACTACCGCCGCCAGAACGGCCCGTTCCGCTCGCGGCGCGAGCTGATGAACGTTCCGGGATTCGGAACGGCGTCGTTCACCCACGCGGCGGGGTTCCTTAAAATACGCGACGGCGTCGAACCGCTCGACGCCACCTGGATCCACCCCGAAAGTTACGAGCTGGCCGAAAAAATCCTCGATAAGATCGGCTTCAGCAAAGACGATCTGCGCAACAGCGTCAAACACGCCGAACTGACCGCCAAACTCGACCGGCTCGATCCGAAGACGGCCGCCGAAGAGCTCGGCGCCGGCCTGAGCACCGTCGCCGACATTTTCGAGCAGCTCAAGCGCCCCGGCCGCGACCCGCGCGAGGGTCTTCCCGCCCCCATTTTCAAAAAGGGGGTCATGAAGATCGAAAATCTCGAGCCGGGAATGGAACTGATGGGAACCGTTCTGAACGTCGTCGATTTCGGCGCGTTCGTCGACATCGGCCTTCACAATCCCGGTCTGGTCCACATCAGCCGAATGGGCGAGCGTTACGTCCGGGACGCGCACCAGCGTCTTTCGGTCGGCGACATCGTCAAAGTCTGGGTGGTCGACACCGACATCCAGCGCGAACGGATTTCACTTTCGATGCTCGCGCCGGGTCAGCCGCGCCGCGCGCCTGACCGCGGCCGGCGCGGTAAGCTCAAGGAGGGAGAATCTTCCGACGAGAGCGCCAATCCGCCGCGCCGTCCCCGTCGTCGTCCCCGCCCGGCCGAAGGGGCGCCGGGTGAGCAGACCGCCGGCGCGCCGCGTTCAGAGTCCGGCCGCGGCCGCCGTCCGCCCCGGCGCGAAAGCGCCCCGCGCGGTGAAGAGAACGCCGCCCCCCATTCCGAACGCCGCCGTTTCGAAGGCGTCGGCCCGCAGTCGCGCGACCGGCGCGAACGCGGCCCACGTCAGCCCCGTTCGATGAATTTCGTCTCGAAAATCGAAAAGAAAGACACGCTTTCTCAGGAAATGCGGGAGGGGAAAGAGCCGCTTCGCAGTTTCAGCGACCTGGCCCGTCTCTTCTCCGAGAAAGCCGAAGAAGAAAAGAATCCCCCGAAAGAGAGTA
>CACXFR010000096.1 GCA_902766935.1 uncultured Planctomycetota bacterium
CAGAATGCCGGCGCGGTACTGCGCGGCGTTCTTGCGGAGGGTGTCGTCGGTGCTCCCCTGGTTCCCCATCTGGGTGCAGACGCCGGCGGCCTTGGCGAGGTTGCTCAGGTAGCGCGCTTCGCCGATCGTACGGGTGAGCGGCTTCTGCGTGTAGCAGTGCTTCTTCGCCTTCAGACCCATGGCGGTGATGACCGTGTGCATGTGGTCGGTGGTCGAGCAGGTGAGCGCGTCGAACTTGTCGCCCATTTCGGCGAACATATCGCGGAAATCGACGTAGCGCTTGGCGTCGGGGAAGTTTTCGCCCATGCTGGCCAGCGTCCCTTTGTCGACGTCGCAGAGGGCGACGACTTTACCGAAAAGACCGGCCTGCTGAATGTCGCCGGCCCCCTTGCCGCCGACGCCCACGCCGGCGACCGCCACGCTCTGAAGTGCCGAGGCGCGGGCGATTTTCTTCTGATTGCCGCTGGCAACCAGGAAGCCGGCGCCGGCGACAGTCGACGTTTTCAGAAAGTCACGACGAGAGAACTTTGTCATTTTACGGTTCCTTATTGGTTGTATGGTTTAACTGGAGAAACGGAATCAAAGAGAAAGCGCGTTTCTCTCGGATCCCGTTTCTTGTAAGACTGATCATTTCAGAGCGTCATGCTCGCGTTTCGCTCAGACCTCGATATTGTCATAGCCCGGCTGATACTTCGGACGAACCAGTTCGGCAACGCCCGGGGTCTTGAGGGAGGCGAGATTCTTGACCACGAGTTTTTCGGCGTCCCATTCGATCTTTTCGCCCCGTTTGCCCGGTTCGGCGGCAGCCCAGACGGCAAGGTTCCCCAGGAGGATCGTTTCGGTGAGCGGACCGCCGCGGTCCGAGAAGCTCGACCAGCAGAGTTCCGGCTTGCCTTCCCACATCGCGGTGAACCATTCGAGCTGGTTACGGCGGTCGAAGTCGCCGTCGTATTCCGGCGCGGCGCGGAATTCGACGCCCGGAAGTTCGGGCAGCTCGGCGCCGCCTTCGGCCTTGAGCTCGTAGCTCCCGCCGTAGTCGTTCGGGGAGAAGAGAACGCCCTTTTCACCGACGATGAGCGCGCCGCTGTCGGTCGGGTCGATCCCGTATTTGGCGAGAAGTTCTTTCGGCGGGGTCTGCTTCGAGTCGTACCAGGTGTAGGGAAGCGGGCCGCGCCAGTCGTTGGCGGGGAACTCGTACCAGATGCGCGACGAAGCCGGGAAGCTGTTGTAGTCGTGCCCGGAGCTTTCGGCGACCACGCTGGTCGGGTTTTTCAGTTCGCACGCCGCGTACGGAAGGTTGGCGGTATGGCACGCCATGTCGCCGAGCGAGCCGGAACCGAAATCCCACCAGCCGCGCCACGAGAAGGAGTGATAGACGCCCGGCCAGTATTCGCGGTAGGGCGCGGTGCCGAGCCAGAGTTTCCAATCGAGCACTTCGAGCGCCTTCTTGATCTGCTCTTCTTTTTCGGCGATTTCGTCTTCGGCGATATCGGGATCTTCTTCACGGATCTGCTTGCTGAACTTTTCGAGCGTCATGTCGCGGTTCGGACCCTGCGGCCAGACCGGACGGTTCGTCCAGACGTGAACCTCTTTCAGTTCGCCCAGGACGCCGGCGCGGACCTGAGCGGCGCCGCGGCGGACGGTGTCGAGCGAGCTGCCCTGGTTCCCCATCTGGGTGCAGACGCCGGCGGCCTTGGCGAGGTTCCCCAGGTAGCGCGCTTCGCCGATCGTACGGGTCAGCGGCTTCTGCGTGTAGCAGTGCTTTTTCGCCTTCAGACCCATCGCCGAAATGGCGGTGTGCATGTGGTCGGTGGTCGAACAGGTCATGGCGTCGAACTTATCGCCCATTTCGGCGAAGACGTCGCGGAAATCAACGTATTTTTTGGCGTCGGGGTAATTCGCGGCCTGGCCGTTGAGCGTGTTCTTATCGACGTCGCACAGAGCGACGATCTTGCCGTACGCCGCCGCGTTGCTGACGTCGCCGCCCCCTTTGCCGCCGACGC
This sequence comes from uncultured Planctomycetota bacterium, assembly GCA_902766935.1. Taxonomy (GTDB): domain Bacteria; phylum Planctomycetota; class Planctomycetia; order Pirellulales; family Thermoguttaceae; genus RUG695. Next base: position 2,004 of record CACXFR010000096.1, read on the forward strand.
CGAAGCAGGCGACGGCGATCGACTGCAGAGCGCTGGCGCGCGCGATCTTGTGCGCGTTACCCGCTCCGACCATAAACCCGGCCCCCGCGACGGTGGCCGTCTTGAGAAAATCACGACGTGTCGTTTTCATCAGGATACTCCTTCAGTCTGTCTATATGCGAAAAAACAAAAACATCTGTGTCGATCGGTCTGTCGTCCGCCGGAGTTCGGACCGTGCGCGGTCACAAACGGTTCAACCGGCAAAGTTTCGGCACAATCACCTCTTTTTCTATTTTAACACCTCAAAATTTCGATTTCCAGTATTTTTACGGGGTTTTCGGAAAAAAATACTGAAAATTCCGCCGCCCCCCCCTAATTTCGAACCAATCCGGGATAAACGTCAAGATCGAGCGATTCGAAAAGACCGGCACGGTATCGTTCCACGGCGACGGCTCCCATCACGGCGTTGTCGGTGCAGAGTTTCGGCGGGGCGATATAGAGACGGGCGGACCGCTTTTTCGCGGCCTTTTCGATCGTCTCGCGGAAATGCCGGTTCGCGGCGACCCCCCCGCCGACGCAGAGGGTGTCGAGCCCGGTCAGGCGGAGCGCGTCCATCGCCTTGCCGACCAGGCAGTCGACCACGGCGGCCTGGAACGACGCGGCCAGATCGGCGCGCGTCTTTTCGGAAAGGTCGACCGAGGCGCAGTCGACTTTTCCGACCCCGGCGATCTTGTACCGAACGGCGGTTTTCAGGCCGCTGAAACTGAACTCGAGCCGGTCGGGCTCGTTCAGAAGCGGACGGGGGAACGGATAGGCTTTGGGATCGCCCCCCTCGGCCGCCTTTTGGATCGACGGGCCGCCGGGGTAGGGGAGCCCGAGCATTGCGGCGACCTTGTCGAACGCTTCCCCCGCCGCGTCGTCGATCGTGGTGCCGAGCGGCTCGAAGTCGATCGGGGTCAGGCATCGGTAGAGGTTCGAGTGCCCTCCGCTCACGATCAGCCCGACACAGGGGAACGGGTCGATCCCGTACGCCACCTTGCAGGCGTAGACGTGCGCCTGAAGGTGGTTGACCGCGATCAGGGGGATCCCCGCGGCCAGCGCCAGCGCCTTGGCCGCCGCCAGCCCGACCAGAAGCGAACCGGCCAGCCCGGGGGTGTTGACCACCGCGACCGCGTCGAGCTCGCCGAGCGCGACCCCCGCCTGGCGGAGCGTCTGGTCGATCACCGGCAGGATCCGTTCGAGATGGGCGCGCGAGGCGATTTCGGGAACGACCCCGCCGTAAATTTCGTGGATTTTGATCTGCGTGGCGACGACCGCCCCCAGCACGTTCAGCTGGTCGTCGATGACCGCCGCGGCGGTTTCGTCGCAGCTCGATTCAATCGTTAGGAGTTTCACTTTGCAAAATTTACCCTTCGGAGGAACGGACGCCCCGCCCCGGACGGGGAAAGGCCGGTTTTCAGGAGAATCGGCCCGCGGACGCCTGTTATTTTATACGATTCGGATTCGGTTTCCAAGGTCGCGGGGGGGTATTTCGGCGCGAATTGTTTTTTCGGCGCGTTCCCCCCGGCCCGAAAAGTCCCCCGTTCTTCCCGCCGCGGGCGGAAACGGATTATTCGTCTTGCGTTTCCTTTCCCATTTTATTACTATTCCCCGAGTTTCTCTTTTTCCCGCCCCTTTCGCGGGGGTGGAAAACGGGAAGATGCTACGGGGATATGATGAACGAAAAACAGAATAGAACCGCCGGTAAACCGATATGATGACCAAGACCCAAACGATATTGACCGTCCTTCTGCTCCTCCTTCTTTCGGCAGGCGGCTGTTCCAGCTGGGGAGGGAAAATCAATAACACCGAAGGGGTCAACTATTACGCCCGAGGGGAGTACGACCAGGCGCTGACCGCGTTTCAGACCGCCTCGCGCCTGAATCCCGACGATCCGGAGATCTACTACAATATCGCCTCGACCTATCAGCAGCAGGCGCTCCGCTATCAGGACCCCTCTCTGCTGACCCAGGCCGAGACGAACTATCGGATCTGCCTGCAGAAGAACCCGACCCGCGAGACGACCGTCTGCTGCTACCGCGGCCTGGCGACCGTACTGAACCAGCGGAAAGACGAAAAGCAGGCGATGAAAGTCTTGCAGGAATGGGAAGAGAAAGAGCCGAACTCGGTCGAACCGAAGCTTGAAATCGCCTATCTCCTCGAAGCGCAGGGGAAGAATCAGGAATCCGCCGACGCACTGACCAAGATCAAGGACTGGGCGCCGAACGACTACCGCGCGTTCTACAAACTCGGCCTGGTCGAGGAGAAGCTGGGGAACAGCGAGGCCGCGCTCGAAAATCTCCGCGCCGCCTCCCGCCTGAACCCGACGAACCAGGACATCACCAATAAGATCACCCAGCTCGAGTCGAAAGGCTCGGCCCCGATGGTCGCCCCGCCGGCCGACACCGCGCAAAACGGCGCGCCTCCCCTAAGCGGCGCCGCCTCGCCGACCTTCGTGACGCGGACCGAACAGCCCGCGCCGACGTTCAGCGCCGCGCAGACGTCGTCGGTTCAGAACGACCCCGCCGCGGCTCCCCCGGCTCAGGACGGCTTCTCTCCGGTAACGACCGCTCCGGCGGAACCGGCCCTTAACGCGCCGCCGGCCGACGCCGCCGCACAGGCGCCCGCCCTCGACGGCGCCGCCCCGTCGTATGACGCGCCCGCCCCGGGCTCGCTCCCGGCGACGCCTCCCGAAACGAAGCCGGCCTCGCCGCCGCCGCTCGACAGCGATCCTCTCTTCGACTCGGAACTGACGAAGGCCGCCCCCAAGACGCCCGTCTGGACCGCCGCCTCGCCGGTGAAGCCGCAGACCGCCGAGCCTGCCGCGACTCAAACCGCCGCGGCGGCACCGGCACAGACCGCCGCGCCCGCCGCCGGGACGACGCTTCCCGACGGAACGGGGAGCAGCACGTTTAAGCTCGCCTACGCCGAAGCCGCGGCCGCCCCGGCGGCCGTTCCCGCCGCGCCCGCCGAGAAGAGCGCGGCCAAGTCGAAAATCGGGGATCCGAATCCCGGTCCTCCCCGCACTTCGGTCGGCGTGCCCTTCTGATCGAGCGCGCCGTCCGCCCCATTCGAGAGAGCCGACTTGCCGGAAAGGCGGGTCGGCTCTCGTTTTTTTGGGATACCGAAAGACGGGATTTCGCAAACGGCGGCGCGTTTTAACGGAGTCGTACAGCAGCCGCGTTCCGTCTTGCAGTTTATCGTTCCGTTTTTTAGAATTGACGTGTTGTCCGGCAAGTTCAAAGTCCCGGTTCGGGTCGTTTCAGCGGAGAATTGTTCGATGAAAAAGTCTGCGTGTATGAAACCGGTTCCCGCGCTTGCCGAACAGCACCCCGACAGCGGGGAATACAAACAAAAAATCGAACAGAACCCGCGGTCGAACCGACGGAGAGAAGCCTTATGAAAATGCCTTTGGGGGTGAAGCTGATTCTGGTGGCGCTGGCGGTGGCGGTCGGCGCGGTGTTCGCGTCTCGGAAATGGACCGAGCCGCCGGTTCAGGGGGTTGAGCCGGGACAGGTCGAAGGGGATCGCCTGGTTCTCAATATCGACGGCGTCGAGTTCCCGTTCCGATGGGCGCCGCCGGGCAAGTTCCTGATGGGGAGCAGCGAGGGGGAAGAGGGACGCGACGCCGAGGCGGAAATTCGCCATTCGGTGACGCTGACCCGCGGTTTCTGGATCCTCGAAACCGAGGTGACCCAGGAGATGTACGCCGCGGTGATGAAAACGAACCCCTCCGAGTTTAAGGGGGAGAATATGCCGGTCGATACCGTCTCGTGGTTCGACGCCGGCGCGTTCTGCGCCGAGTGGGCGAAGGCGGCGCGTCTGCCGGTTTCGACGTCCGCGCGTCTGCCGAGCGAGGCCGAATGGGAATACGCCTGCCGCGCCGGGACGCTCGGACCGTATTACATGCCGATCGAGACGGCGGGATGGATCGGCGAGCCGACCGAGTCGGGAAGCACCCATCCGGTCGGCGAAAAGGAGCCGAACGGCTGGGGGCTTTACGATATGCACGGGAACGTGTGGGAATGGACCGCCGACGGGTGGTACGACTATACCGCCGACGAGGCGTCCGACCCGCGCGGAACGACCGAAGGGGAAGTCCGGGTTGACCGCGGCGGCTGCTGGGACAGCCAGCCCAACGAGGCGCGGTCGGCGTACCGAGGGGTCTACGAGGCCGGACGGTCGAGCCGGTTCGTGGGGTTCCGCTTCGTCCTCGTCCGGCAGGAGTAGGGGGGCGGAAGGGGCGGCTGAATCCGAAAGCGTCCTTGCCGGGAATCCGCGTATTGCCGGCGCCGCGGTCGATCTCGGCGCGTATGAATATCGGGGGAATCCGGACGCCGCGCAGTGACGCGGCAAACCCCTTTACCGGGGCTTGCCGCTGCGGTTGATTATTTTTTTGTTTTTGTCTTTTTTTCTTGCAGATTCGGGTCATTTTGTTATAATTTCAATGCGGCCGTGCGGCCGCTTTTTTGGGCGCGGCGCCCGTAATTTATTTTTTTTCATTCGTTTTAAAAGGAGCCGTGTTATGTGTAAGTTCATTTGTCCTCTTGTGCTGGCCTGTCTGGCGGTCGGCATCGTTTGTTTCGGTACGGGCGGGGGCGAACCCGAAACGCCTTCGACCGTCGTGACCACCGACCTTGACGTCTGCAACAGGACCGACGGTCTCATATCGCTGCGCGAAGCGATTTCCTACGCCGCCGAAGGGGATACGGTTACCTTCGGCGAGATGCCGGGCGGAACCATAATCGACCTCCGGCGGGGGAGCCTTAAGATCGATAAAGGGCTCACCGTCGACGCCTCGTCAGTCGGTCCTATGAAGTTCGGCGGTGTGACGATCGACGGCAGGGGAACGGGGCGCGTCTTTACCGTCGCCGTCCCGCCCGAGGGGGGCGGAGTGGAACTGATCGGCTTGGTCGTTGTCGGCGGGAAAGAGAAACGGGGCGGGGGAATCTATGTCGACCGGAGCGCGCTGACGCTCACCCATGTGACCGTTGCCGACAATTACGCGGAAGGGAGCGGCGGCGGAATCTACATCGACAACGGCCTGCTGACCGCGGCGAACTCGACGATTATCGGGAACACCTCGTTTTGTGACGGCGGCGGTATCAGCAGCGATCGGGGCGAACTGACGGTCGCCGACTCGACCGTGGCCGGAAATTCCGCAAAGTGGGGCGGCGGAATTTGCAACCGGGGAAAATCGGCTTCGATCATAAACACAAGGATCGTCGGAAACGTCGCGCGCTACCGCGGCGGCGGAATAGACGGCTATGCGGGCGCGCTGACGGTTGCCGACTCGACTGTCGCCGAGAATTTCGCGGGTTCGGGCGGCGGCGGGATCTTCAGCGATTCCCACGGCCAAACGACGATTGCCAACTCGACGATTCTCCGGAATTCCGCGGGTTCGGGCGGCGGCGGGATCAGAAGCGACACTAACCTTTCGATTACCGGTTCGACGATTTCCAAAAATTCCTCGAACTGGGATGGGGGCGGATTCTGCAACTACGGCACTCTTTCGATCGACGGCTCGACGATCTCCGACAATTCCTCGGAACAGCACGGCGGCGGGGGATACAGCACCAAATCGCTGACCC
>CACXFR010000097.1 GCA_902766935.1 uncultured Planctomycetota bacterium
ATGTCAAAGTCGATCTGCTGGGCGCAGGTGCCGGCTGTCTTGTAAGAATATTCCATTTTTCTGCCTTTCCTTTTGCGGTGACCTGAGAAATCCCGTACGGTACACTCCGTTAATTCTATCCTCTCATGCCGGATTTTCAATACTTTTAACTTCAGAGCGATGTGCCGAACCGAGGAGAGAGCATATTATGCTCGGGCGGAACCTTGACTTGCGGCGAGCCGACGCGGATAATGTGGATGTGTCGAGCGCGCTTTTCCGGCGCCTCTTTTTGATATTCCACCCTGCCGGAGATTATTCCCGTGTCCTGTCGGCTGATTGATTCTGCGCTGACGATCTGGCAATCCGGTGTTAATGCCGTTCTGCCGGAAAAACTGATTGAGACCCGTCTGGCCTTTTCCGGCGAGCCGACCGGCTCGGCGGTTGTGACTCTCTGCGGCGAGGCGTTTCCTCTCCCGGCGGCCGGGCGGGTGATCGTGGTCGGAATGGGAAAGGCGAGCGGTGCGATGGCCGCCGGAGCGGAAAAGGCGCTCGCTCCCCTGATTGAGGCGGGCCGTCTTTCCGGCTGGGTCAATCTTCCCGCAAACGCGCTGACCCCGCTGCGTGTCGTTTACGCGCATGCCGGCCGACCGGCGGGTCTGAACGAGCCGACCGAAGAGGGGGTGGCCGGAACGCGCGAAATCGCCCGGCTTATCGGTTCGGCGGGAGCGGACGATCTGATTCTGGCGCTTATTTCCGGCGGCGGTTCGGCGCTGGCGCCGCTGCCGATACCGGAAATCACCCTTGAGAAGAAAGCGTTGGTGACCCGGCTCCTTTCGGGCTCGGGAGCGAATATCGTCGAACTGAATACGGTTCGGAAACAGCTGAGCGAAATCAAAGGGGGAGGAATGCGGCGAATGGCGCGCGGCAGACGTCTGGTTGCTCTGATTCTTTCGGACGTTCTCGGAGATCCGCTCGACGTGATCGCCAGCGGCGCGACGGCCGCCGACACCGCGACCCCCGCCGACGCGCTGGAAGTTTTGAGCCGATTCGGACTGAGCGGCCGCGCCGATCTGGCCGATGTGGTCGCCGCGCTCGAAACGAGGGCGAGCGGCTTCATTCCCGACCCGATGACCGGCGCGGGATATGAGAATCACCGGAATCTGATCGTCGGGAATAACCGTACGGCGGTCGACGCCGCGCTTCGGCGGGCCGAAGAGCTTGGATTTCACGCGGTCGGCGAAAGCGCGCCGCGCTCGGAAGGGGACGTCGGCGGGGTGGCGCGGCGGCTGATCGCCGCTTTGGAGACCGAGTCCGCCGCCGGAACTCCGGCTGCGCTGATCAGCGGCGGCGAGCCGACGGTGACGCTCGCCCCTCCCGAAATCCGGGGAGCGGGAGGACGGAATACGCAGCTGGTTCTTCTGGCGCTGATCGAGGCGCTCCGGCATCGGGAGCGGTTTCCGGCGCGGTTCGCGTTCCTTTCGGGGGGAACCGACGGGGAGGACGGACCGACCGACGCCGCCGGGGCGTATTTCGATGAGACGTTCGTGGATGATCCCCCGATCTCCCGCGAAGAATTTCGGACCGCCGCCGAAGAGGCCGCCCGCCGTAACGACTCTTATACGTTTTTCAAAAAATACGGCGGTCTGCTCACCTGCGGGGCGACGGGAACGAACGTTTGCGATTTGCGCGTTCTTCTCGCGGCCTCGAAGCTTGCCGAGTGAAATTGTTCCGGGTAAAATTAGGGGAAAGACGCGGTCTTGCCGAAAACCCGCGATCGCTTTCCCGTACTCTCCCTTTCCGACGGCGTAAGACCCGGAACGGGATTCTCTCAGAAAGGTTCCGATGAAAACGTTCCGTTTTTTGTATCTCGCCTGTTTCGCCCTCCTTCTGACCGCGCGCGCTCTGGTTGCCGCCGACTACTATATCGACAACGACCATGGGAGTGACAAGAACGACGGGCTGTCTCCCCAAACAGCCTGGTCGTCGCTCGCGAAGGTCAACGAGTTCGAGTTCGCGCCAGGCGACCGCGTCCTGTTCGCCCGCGGCTGTCAGTGGCGCGGGAATCTGCAGCTGAAGTCGGGCGCGGAGGGGGCGCCCCTCTATTACGGAGCTTACGGGAAAGGGGCGAAACCGATCATCCTCGGTTCGACGCCGCTGAACAGCCCGGTCAACTGGGAACCGGCGGGCGAAAATCTTTGGGTCTCCTGGAAGAACGCGACCGCGGTGTTCGACAAGTGGGATGTCGGGAACATTATTATCAACGGCCATCGCGCCGCGTTCAAAAAGTGGCGGAAAGAAGACCTGAAAGCTCAGGACGATTTCTGGTATGACATTACCGGCGACAGGCGGATCTACTACTATTCCGACGAGAACCCCGGCAAGAAATATATCGACGTGGAAGCCGCGATCGGACGGCATGTGATTTCCCATTCCGGCGTTTCGTACGCGATCGTCGACGGGCTGGACGTTCGTTACGGCGCGGCGCACGGATTCGGCGGCGGCGGGACGGCGCATTACATGGTTCGCAACTGCGATATCTCGTGGATCGGCGGCGCCGATCAGTACCGCGAGGGGGGGGAGGGCCGTCGCGTACGGTTCGGTAACGGGATCGAGTTCTGGGGCGAGGCCGACGACTGCCTGATTGAAAACAACAAAATCTGGGAGATTTACGATGCCGCGCTGACAAACCAGGGAGTCGACGGGAACGTCGAGTCGAACATCACCTATCGCGGCAACCTGATCTGGAATGCCGAGTACTCGTTTGAGTACTGGAATGGCGCGGGCTCGCAGACGAAGAACATCCTCTTCGAGAAGAATCTCTGTTACAGCGCCGGATACGGCTGGGGACACATTCAGCGGCCCGACCCGAACGGACGGTGTATCATGATGTACAGAAACGGCGCTCCGACCGAAAACTTTGTGGTGCGCGACAAC
>CACXFR010000098.1 GCA_902766935.1 uncultured Planctomycetota bacterium
ACGTGAACGTGATCGGCGTTTCGCTCGATCAGGAAGCCGCCGACGCGCAGGAGATCATCAAACGGATCGGTTCGATGTCGTGGAAGAACGTCTTTGTGCCGGGAACCGCCCTCGACGTGACGAACAGCCCGACCGCGCTGGCGCTCGGCATGCAGGCCGCGCCGATGATGATCGTCCTCGACGCCCAGGGGCAGACGCTCCTGCCGAACGTGATGTCGGTCGCCGACCTTGAAGTCCGGCTCGACGGGATCGCCGAGGCGAATTAGTCGGCGATGAGCGCGAAAGACGACGAAATGATCCTGGTCGTTCCGACCGAGCTGTTCCGTTCGATCGGGTATTTCCAGGGATTTTGCGGCGAGCCGGGGCGATACGCGCCTCTCCTTTCCCCCGCCAATCTGAGTTTCAGAAGACGGGGGGACATGGAGTCGAACCCGGCGTTCAAACAGCTGATCCCCTATATGCTTTTCACCCACACCGCCGCCGACGGACGCGTGAGCGTCTTCGGCTACGTCCGGGGAAAAGGGATGGGCGAGGCGCGTCTGCACAACCTGATGAGCGTCGGGGTCGGCGGACATATCAACGACACCGACCTGGCGCGCGCCGCGCACCGGGACGACGGGCGCGACATCTACCGCGAAGGGCTTCTGCGCGAACTGCGCGAAGAGGTCGCGGTCGGTTCCCCCTACGTCGAGTCGTGCGTCGGCCTGATCAACGACGACCGGAACGAGGTCGGCAGGGTTCATCTGGGAGTGGTCCACCGCTTCGAGCTGGAGTCGCCCCGCGTGACGCCGAACGAGCCGGATCTGATCGAATCGGGGTTCTACGAGGTGAACGGCCTTTTGGAAAGCGGCCGCGCGTTCGAGACGTGGTCTTCCATCACGCTGAGCGCGCTTTTCGGCCGATAGCCGTTTTTTTCCCGTTTCGATGGGGAACGTTTAACCTGAACTTCTGTATAACTCATAAAAGACCGGGACAGGAATGATATGAGCGATTCAAGTCTGAAAGTGGTCGAAGCGAAGTCGTTTTTTCAGCGCCGCGCTTTTTTGAATTTTCCGTTCAAGCTTTATAAGGACGACCCCTACTGGGTTCCGAATATCCGAATGGACGAAAAAGGTCTGGTCGGATTCTCGAAGACGCCGTTCTACGAGAGGAACTCATGCCAGGCGTTCCTGGCCTATCGCGGGAAAGAGGTGGTCGGACGGATCGTCGCCATCCTGAACGTCGGGCATCTGGAACGGTACAACGACGGGGTCGGCTTTTTCGGCTTCTTCGAGTCGATCGACGATCAGACCGTCGCCGATGCCCTGTTCGACGCCGCCGCCGCGTGGCTCAAAGAGCGCGGCTGCACCACGATGCGCGGCCCGATGAACCCCTCGATGAACCACACGGTCGGTCTTCTGATCGAAGGGTTCGACTCCTCCCCTTTCTTTATGATGACCTACAATCCGGCGTATTACCCCCGGCTCGTCGAGCATTACGGGTTCGCCAAGGTGCAGGATCTCTTCTCGTTCTGGGGGGAGATCGACATGCTCCCCAAGGTGCGCGAGAAGTACCTCGACGCGTGCCACCACATCGAAGAGATGACCGGCGTCAAAGTGCGGTACGTCGACATCAAGCATTTCGGCCGCGACGTCGAGGCGTTCCTGGGGATCTACAACCGCTCGCTCACCAATACGTGGGGATTCGTTCCCTTCTCGGACGCCGAACTGAAAGAGATGGCGTTCGGAATGAAGTTCCTGATCGTGCCCGACCTGGTCGTGGCGGTCGAACTCGACGGGAAGATCGTCGGCGCGGCGTTCTGTCTGCCCGACTATAATCCGCGGATCCGCGCCATTAAGGGGAAGCTTTTCCCGTTCGGGTTTATCAAGCTCCTCCGCAGAAAGAAGGACTTAAAACGGATCCGGATCTTGAGCACCAACGTCCTGCCCGAATACCAGATGCTCGGTCTGGGACTGGTGCTGGTCAACGCGCTGGTGCCGCGCGTTCTGGACTGGGGGATTCAGGAGGCGGAATTCTCGTGGGTTCTGGAATCGAACCAGTTTTCCCGCGGAAGCCTCGAGCGGGGCGGCGCCATCGTCAATAAAAAGTTCCGCGTCTACGATAAACCGATCGACTGACATTTTTCCGCGCGGTGCGCATGATGAACATCAATTCAGCGGGTTTTCCGCCGTATTTCCTCCTGGCGGTTTTCGGCGTTTTCCTCGGCGCGGCGCTCAGCGGGACGGCGCGTCTTTTCGGCTGCCGTGCGCGGCCGAAAACGCGTCTGGTGATGACCGCGCTCTTTTTTGCCGCCGCGATACCGGCGCTTTATCGTTGGGAGGTCGCCCGCGACCTGCCGCTGATGTTCAGCGGCGGGAGCGGGTTTTTTCGTTTCGCGGCGCACGTGTTTCTCCTGGCGGTGGCGGCGCTCGTCTCGCTGATCGATTTCGAGCAATACGTTATTCCCGACCTTGTGACGATTCCCGCCACGATACTGGCGGTTCTCCTGATGACCCTCCTTCCGGGCGCGGCGATGCCCGACTACGACGTGGACCCCTGTACCGGGGCGGTCTTTCCGAAGGTGCTGACCGCGTTCGCCGACGTCGACAAAGATTCGTTCCGCCTGACGGTCTCGGCCGCGGCGGTTCTCTTTTGGGTTTTCGCGATGTCGGATCGGCGGTGGTACCGGCGGCTCGGTCTCCGTCGGCGTTCGGCGCTCTTTTTCCGCCGTCTCCGGCAGTCGCGTCTGACCTGGTTCCTTTTTGGACTGGCCGCCGCCGCCCTCGCCGCGCTCTGGTGGTTCTACCACACTCCCGCCGGAATGTATGAACTCCAAAAGCGTGCGCTCCTTTCGGCGCTGGTCGGCGCAGCCGCCTCGATGACCCTGATCTGGGGCGTCCGTCTGATCGGCGGCTGGGTCATGGGACGCGAGGCGATGGGATTCGGCGACGTTGTCCTGATGGGATTCCTGGGCGCCGTCTTCGGCTGGCAGGGGGGGATGGTTCTCTTCTTTCTCGCCCCGCTGGCGGGGGTCGTCTTCGGTCTTGTCCGTCTGGCGTGCCGCTCGCCCCGCGAGATTCCGTACGGCCCGTTCCTCTGTCTGGCGGCGCTGGCGGTGATCTTCGGCTGGGAGGCGATCCTCCCCCGAATCCACGATTTTCTGATCGGACCGCTCGTCGCGGCGATCCTCCTGGCGATGGGGGTTCTGATGGCGCTCCTCCTCTGGGTGATTCAGATCGTTAAGAGGTGTTTTCGATGATCGAGTTCCAGACGCGTCCCGAGGGAATCGTTCTGCCGGTTCAGGCGCGTCCCGGCGCCAAGAAGAACGAGGTGCGCGGCGAGCAGGCCGGCGCGCTGAAAGTCTTCGTGACCCAGGTTCCCGAAAAGGGGAAGGCGAACAAGGTGATCGCCGAAGTTCTGGCGAAGGCGCTCAAACTGAAAAAATCGCAGATCGAACTCGTTTCGGGAGAGACGTCGCACCTGAAAAAGTTTCTCGTTACGGGTATCGGCCTCGACGAACTTTCCGAAAAAGTCGCCCCCCTCCTTTGACGGCGGCACGGGACCTGGCCGCTCTTTCCGTTACAACCCGCCTCAAGCCCCCATATTTCTCCGCGGCAGGATGGGAGAAGTCTTTCAAATTTGATTTCATCAGTTATAATGGAAGATAGGAGGGTTCGCTGAAAAGCGCGGGTCGTACCACTTATGCGGCCCGCTTTGTTCTTTTACCCTCCGCCGAGTCCCCACGGATAACCCAATGCGGGCGGGTCGGCGCGCCGCGCGCGACCGCGCCCCTGTCGCGAATCACTAGATTTCGGAGAGTCCAGAATGAATTTCCGCAAAACGATGGTGGCCCTGCTCCTTTGCGGCGGCACGTCTCTTTTTCTTACCGGTTGTGGCGAAACGTCGGTGGCCAAACCCGACGGCTCGATGATTGTCTATAAGTACGACAAGAGCGATCCGACCGGGCCCGACACCGCCGCGGCGTCGGCGCCGTCGGCCGCGGCGCCGGTTCTGACCGACCTCCAAAAGAAGCTCGCCGAAGTCTACGATCAGCGCGTGAAAGCCAAAGAAGACGCCCAAAAGAAAGCCGCCGCCGCCCGCGCCTCCAAGAAACGCGCCGCGGCCCCGCAGGCCGAAAAGCCGCTGGCTTCCCCCGAAGATATGAAGGCCGCCGAAGAGCTGGTCGCTTCGCTGAAAGGTTCCGTGAAAAAAGGGAAGGGGGGCGCGATCATCGGCCTGACGATGGCCGCCAGTTCGGTCGCCAGTCAGGATGACGCGGCCGCCGCCCCCGAAGGGGAAGGCGAAGAAGACGCGCCCGCGCCGGCGAATTTGACCGCCGAAAATATGGAACTGATCGGCCGGCTCGCCGATTTGGAGTCGATCTCGTTCGAAGGGAGCGCGTTCAACGACGAGACGTGCGCCCCTCTGGCGAACTTAAAGAAGCTCAGCCACGTGACGATCAACAACGCCAATATCGGCGACGCCACGCTCGAGATGCTCGCCGCGCTGCCGGAACTGACGTTCCTCGACATTCGGCGCGACCTCAAGCTGGCCAATGCCTCGCTTGAAATCCTCCAGAAGATGCCGAAGCTGACCGAGCTTCACGCGCATTACAACAGTTTCACCAACTCGGGAATGAACAAAATTTCGAAGGTGCAGACCCTCAAGGTCGTCGACGTGCGCGGATGTTCCGACGTGTCGGACAACGGCGCCAAGTACCTGGCGAAACTGCCGAATATCGAACAGCTCTACTTTCGGTTCATGATCACCAACGCCGGGGTCGAACATCTCGCCAGCGCGCCGAACCTGAAATACGTGGAGTTCCAGGACTGCAACGACATCAACGCCGGGGCGGTTCCGGCGCTCCAGAAGATGCCCGCCCTGACGGGAATCCGTTTCTTCCGGTGCAAGGGAATCGATGACGAGACCCTCCGGGGGCTCGCCCAGCGTCAGCTCGAACGGCTCGAACTGCGCGATCTGAACATCTCGAACGCCGGGATCGCCGCGCTCAAAGATCAGCAGGGGCTCAAGACGGTCGAATTTTCGGAACTGGCGAGCGTCGACGCCGCCGGGCTGACCGACCTGCTCGGCTCGCTTAAGGGGATCACCAAGATGACCTTCTTCACGATCCCGCTCACGAACGAAGGGGTCGCCAAGATCGTCGAAAACAACCCCGATATGACCGAATTCGCCGCCCGCGCGGTGACGATCGACGACGGCGCGATCGACCAGATCTTAAAGTTCCAGAAGCTGACCTCGCTCGACCTGCGCTCGAACAACGGCATTTCGGCCGACGCCTATCTGCGTCTGGGCCAGATGAAAGGGCTGAAGACCCTCTACCTGAAAGACACCACGATCACCGCCAAGGGGAACGAGGCGCAGATGGCCGAACTGAAAAAAGCGCTCCCCAAAACGCGTATTGTTGAAAACTGAATCCAGCGAAAAGAGAAAACTGAATGGCAAAACGGAAGCCTGACACACAAAACGAATCGGAGTCGAAACAGCCTCTTTCGGCGCAGGATAAACGGACGGTAAAACAGATCGTCGGGTTCGCGGAGGGGATCGGCCGACAGGCCGGCGGCCGCCGCGAACCGTCGATGGACATTCCGACCCGCACTCTTTCGAACGTCAAGTTCAACGCGTCGAAACGGATCCTCGAGATGGGGCGCAAAACCACCCAGCGCCAGCTCTTCAATCTGAACCAGGCGAAAAGTTTTATGCAGACCTGCCTGGTCGCCGGGGGCGCCAAGAAGCTGATCGAAATGGGCAAGACCACCAGTATCCGTGGTCTGTATTACATGCTCAAACACGACATCCGCCCGACCAAAGAGCCGACCTTCCACGATCAGGGGGAATGCGACCCGATCATCGAAGACTGCGAGGTTCTGCTCGACTCGCTCCGGGAGGAACTCCACCTCTTCGCCGATAAAAAAGGGGATATGGTCGGCGAGATCACGATCAACGACAAGGGGGACGACATCGACTGCTCGCACATGGGATCGGGCGGATACGGGATCCCTTCGATCGTCGAGCCCGACGTCCTCAAGTTCAAGAACTGCAAGGCGAAGTTCGTTCTCCACGTCGAAAAAGGAACCGTCTGGAGCCGGTTCAACGAAGACAAGTTCTGGAAGAAGCACCACTGCATCCTGACCCACGGCGGGGGACAGCCGCCGCGCGGCGTGCGCCGGCTCCTCAACCGCCTGCACAACGAGCTGCGCCTGCCGATTTTCTGCCTTCTCGATAACGACCCGTGGGGGTATTACATCTACAGCGTCATTAAGCAGGGGTCGATCAACCTGGCGTACGAATCGCAGCGGATGGCGATTCCCGACGCGCAGTTCATCGGCGTGCGCAGCCGCGACTTTCAGAGGTGCCACCTTTCGGACAGCGTCAAAATCTCGCTGAACGAGACCGACCGCAAACGCGCCAAGCAGATTGCCGATTATCCCTGGTTCGCCAAAAAGAAGGCGTGGCAGAAAGAGATCAGCATGATGCTTTCGAACGGGTTCAAGCTCGAAGTCGAGGCGCTCATCAGCGCCGGGCTCAGCTACGTGACCGAAGAGTACGTTCCCGAACTGCTGCGCGAAGGAAAATTTCTCGACTGACGCGCGGCGGGAGCGGTCGAAAATCGGAGACCAAAGAGGAGAGCCCCGTGTTTGACGGATCCCGCAAACGTTTCGACATCGTGCGCGACCGGCGGCTTTCGCCGTCGGTCCGTCTTTTCGCCGCCCTGGAAATCTTCTGCTTTTTTTTCAGCTTCGCGGCGCTGGCCGCGCTGGCGGTCAATATTCTGCTGGTCGCTTTGACCGATTTCGAACCGGGCCGCGCCTGCCGCGCGCTCCTTTCGGTCTCCCTGACCGCGGCGACCGGTTATCTGACCAACTGGATCGCCCTCGAAATGCTCTTCCGCCCGTATAAGCCGGTGAAATGGCTTTGGGTCTGGCCGCAGGGGCTCATTCCCCGAAACCAGAAACAGATCGGCGTCAAGGCGGGGGAAGCGATCCGTTCGGAACTCCTCGACCCCGACAAGATCGCCGACCGGCTCTGCAGCTGCGTTTCGGACTCGCTCGAGTCGGAAGAGATCCGGCGCGAGGCGGCGGAGCAGATCACGGCGTATCTCCGCGAAAAGGCGAAAGAGGTGATCTCGTCGCAGATCGATAAAATTCCTGAGTCGCCGGTCCGAAAGAGGTGGGGGCGCCTGGCCTCGCCGATCGCCCGCATCTACGACAGCCTGCGTGGCAACGCGGCCGATATGGCCGACTGGGTCCTCGATTCCCCGAAGATGGTCGAGTGGATCGATTCGCGGTTTATCCCGTCGATCAAGCCCTCGATCGAGTCGTTCGTCCGCGGCCACGTTCCCGACGCGCTGGAAAAGATCGATTTCGCCGCGCTGATCGCCGAGGAAATCGAGAAGTTCGAGCCGCGCGAATTCCACGAGCTGGTTAACTCGGTCGCCGCCGAAAATCTGGGCGCGATCCAGGTGCTCGGGTTCATCCTGGGCGGTCTTATCGGCGTTTTGATGCTCCTGGTGCCGTAACGCCGTCAGGCGTTTTCTTTTTTATGACTTTTTAAAACGGCGTTGATATACGCCCTGACCCGGCGCTCGGCCTTCGGCCCGGCGGGGGGCTGCGCGCCGAATATCTCGGGGTGGCGCGATTTCGACAGCGCGCAGATGTCGTCCGCGCAGCGGGAAAAGCTCTCGGCGCGGAACGGCACGTCGAAGTTCCCCATCCAGTAGGGAACGTGCGCGTATTCCTTGAACAGGTCGATGTAGCAGTAGTAGGGGAGCTTGTCGGGCGGGACGTCGACGGCGCCCGCCGTCCGCTCGGCGAGGAAGGTGCGGCTGCGGCGCAGGGCGTTGACGTCGCGCAGGGTGTAAAAGAGAATCTCCGGCGTGTAGCGCGATTTGCCGGGATATTTTCGGATATGGTCGGCGACGTAGTCGAAGTCGGCCAGACGGAACGTTTCCCCTTCCAGGGTGCGGAACGCGTGACGGCGCACCTTTTCGAAGGTCAGTCCCCCTTCGGGCGACTTGGCGTAGAGCGCCATCACGATCGGGAACTCTCCGCTGCGCGACGTGTCGGCGAACTCGCGGCTTGAAAAGACGAGCGATTCGCGCAGTTCATACCGGCCGAAAAAAAGTTTCGCGGACGCGAAGTTCGTCTTCTTAATCAGGTACGAAAGGGGATGAAGAACGAGAACGAGGTCGGCGTCGAGGATCGCGTACGATTTCAGGAACGAAATCCCCAGGTCGCGCGCCCGAACCTCCGCGTCCGCCTCGTGCCGCGCGGTTTTAATCCGCCGGCCGATCTGAGAGGTCACGTCGTTGTAGGGAGGGTTTCCGACGACGCAGAGCTTTTCATCTCCCAGACGGAACATGGCGCGGC
>CACXFR010000099.1 GCA_902766935.1 uncultured Planctomycetota bacterium
CGGGGCGGGATCATCATTCCCTTCCCGGCCAAGACGCGCGACTCGGTGATCCGCGAACTGGCGAAGTTCGGGGCGGACCGCGGCATGATCTGGGACCCCGACACGATGATCGAGGCGCTCCGGCGGCGCGAAGAGATGATGTCGACGGCGATGGAAAACGGCGCGGCGCTTCTCCACCCCCGCCGCCCGATGCCGAACAATATCGGCGACTCGTTCGTGATTATGGGCGTCTCGCTCCGCGGGGTGCCGTTCGGCGGCGGGTTCAACAACCTGACCGACGTCTTCTTCCTGATCGGCGCGATCGACGACAAAACCCACCTACGCACCCTGGCGGGGATCGGCAAGATCCTGAAACACCCCGATTTCCTCCCCCGGCTGCGCGAACTCGAAACCGCCGGCGATATTCTCGCCCTGGTTCGGGAAATCGAAAAGGCGTGCTGAAAGGCGCGCGGGGCCGCCGCCGCGATAGGACTCCGGCGGCCGGGAGCGCGAAGCTCCCGGTTGACAGGTAATCCTATCGGTTTAGAATGTTTTTTCACCACCAACCGTCCGCCCCGGTGTACGCCGCCGGGGGATTTCGAAAAGAGGAGAAACCTATGGAATACACAATCGTCGGATTTCCGCGAATCGGCGAATTTCGCGAACTGAAACGCGCCACCGAAAGTTACTGGAAAGGCGAGATCTCGCAGACCGAGCTTCTCGCGCGGGTCAAAAAGCAGACGCTCGGACAGTGGGACGTCGAAAAAGGCGCCGGTCTTTCGCAGATTCCGGTCGGCGATTTCTCGTTCTACGACCAGGTCCTCGACACCGCGTTCCTGATCGGCGCGGTTCCCGCGCGCTATCGGGAGCCGGGGCTCGACCGGCTCGACACCTATTTCGCCGCCGCGCGCGGCTATCAGGGCGAAAAGGGCGACGTGAAAGCGCTCACGATGAAAAAGTGGTTCAACACGAACTACCACTACATCGTTCCGGAACTCGACGACCAGACCGCGTTTGCGCTCCATTTCGACGAACTCAAAGCGACGATCCTCCTGGCGAAGGAAAACGGCGTCGCCGCGCGTCCGACCCTGATCGGGCCGTTCACGTTCCTGAAACTGGCGCGCTACAAGGGCGCGAAAGCCGCCGCCGACTACGTCCCCGAACTGGTGGCGGTCTATAGGGAACTCCTCGCCGAGATCGCCAAAATCCACGACGGCTGGATTCAGATCGACGAGCCGCAGCTCGTCAAAGACCAGAGCGCCGACGACGTCGCCCTGTTTAAAAAGATTTACGCCGAACTGCTGGCCGGCAAGAAAAACAAGGTTCTCCTCCAGACCTATTTCGGCGACGTGCGCGACTGCTGCAAAGACCTTCTCGCCCTCCCGTTCGACGGGATCGGGCTCGACTTCGTCGAAGGGAAGAAATCTTTCGATCTGCTCGAAGAAAACGGCTTCCCGGAAGACAAAGTCCTCTTCGCCGGCCTGGTGAACGGAAAGAACATCTGGCGGACCGACTACGCCGTGAAGCTCGAGCAGCTCAAGCGGATCGGCGCGATCGCGAAGAACGTCGTCCTTTCGACTTCGTGCTCGCTCCTGCTGGTTCCCTACACCACGAAAAACGAAACGAAGCTTCCCGCCGAAGTCACGCGGCATCTGGCGTTCGCCTACGAAAAGCTCGGCGAACTGGCCGAACTGGCGGCGCTGGCCGAAAACGCCGATTTCGCCTCGGCGCCGGCGTATATCGCGAACCGCAGGATTTTCGAAGAGGGCGCGCTTCGGATCGATCCGGAAGTTCAGAACCGCGTCAAGGCGCTGACCGAAAAAGATTTCCACCGCGACACGCCCCGCCCCGAACGGCAGGCGCTTCAGCGGAAAGTCCTGGGGCAGAAGCTCTTCCCGACCACGACGATCGGCTCCTTCCCGCAGACCGCCGCGGTCAAGCAGAACCGTTCGCGGTTCCGGAAAGGGGAAATCACCAAAGAGGAGTACGACGCCGGGGTTCAGTCGTTCATTAAGGACTGCATCGCCCTGCAGGAAGAAATCGGCCTGGACGTCCTGGTTCACGGCGAGTTCGAACGGAACGATATGGTCGAGTATTTCGGCGAGAATCTCGCCGGATTCGTCTTCACCGAAAACGGCTGGGTTCAGTCATACGGCACCCGCGGCGTGAAACCGCCGATCGTCTTCGGCGACGTCAAGCGCGAAAAGGCGTTCACCGTGCCGTACATCACCTACGCCAACTCGCTGACGAAAAAGGACGTCAAAGGGATGCTCACCGGTCCGGTGACGATCCTGAACTGGTCGTTCCCGCGCGAAGACGTTCCGATCAAAGAGACGATCCTTCAGCTGGCGCTCGCCCTCCAGGACGAGGTCCGCGACCTCGAAAAGGCGGGCGTGCGGATCATTCAGATCGACGAGGCCGCCCTGCGCGAAAAGCTCCCACTCCGCCGTGCCGACTGGTACGTCGACTACCTCGATTTCGCGATTCCCGCGTTCCGTCTGGCCTGCGCGCCGGTCAGGCCCGAGACGCAGATCCACACGCACATGTGTTACAGCGAGTTCGAGGACATCATTCCCGCCATCGACGCGATGGACGCCGACGTGATCACCTTCGAGGCCTCGCGTTCGCAGCTGAGCATTCTCGACTCGCTCAAAGAGAACAACTTCGAGACCGAAGTCGGCCCCGGGGTCTACGACATCCATTCCCCCCGCGTGCCGAGCGTCGAAGAGATCAAGGCCGCGCTGGGTCAGATGCTTCAGAAGATTCCCGCCGAGAACCTCTGGGTCAATCCCGACTGCGGTCTGAAGACCCGCGGCGAGACCGAAACCGCCGCGAGCCTGAAAAACCTTGTCCGCGCCGCCGCCGAAGTCCGCGCCGAACGGGCGTAAAAAGCGCGGCCGCGCCGAGCGCAAAAAAAGAGAGGGCGAAAGCCCTCTCTTTTTTTGCGGTTTCGCGGCGCGTTTGATTTCAGAACGCCTCGAAGAGTTTCTTGACCGTGCCGCAGCCGATCCCGAACCGCTCGACCCCCAGATCGACCATCTTTTCGATCGTTTCGAGGGAACGGACGCCGCCGGCCGCCTTGACCCGCGCGCGGTCGCCGACGGCGTCTTTCATGATCTTGACGTTTTCGAGCGTCGCGCCGGTCGGCGCCCAGCCGGTCCCCGTCTTGACCCACGAGGCGCCGGCGTCGACGGCGATCACCGAAGCTTCGGCAATCTGCCTGTCGGTCAGGTGATGGCACTCAAGAATCACTTTCAGGGGCATATCCCCCATCACCTCTTTGACGGCGGCAATGTCGGCGGCGACCTCTTTGGCCAGGCCGCTGCGCATCTTGCCGACGTTCATCACCATATCGATTTCGTCACAGCCGAGCGCGACGAGTTCTTTCGCCTGCGCGACTTTCGCGGCGGTCGAGTCGCCCCCCGAAGGGAACCCGACGACGCCCCCCAAAAGAACCTTTCTCCGCCCCCCCTCTTTCAGCTCTTCGGCCAGCACGGGCGTGAACGACGGAAGGGAGAACGCGCAGATGCAGTTGTGCTTCTTCGCCACGGCGGCGGTCTCTTTGACGTCTTCTAAGCTGCTCTGCGCCTGAACCGCGCTGACGTCGAGCATCGCGGCGAGCTGTTCGGCGGAAAGTTTCATGGAAAGTCCTTTCATGCAAGGGGAAATGTTCGGCCGGCCCCGACCGAAGCCGAAAGGCCGGGTGCTTTCTTCCCCTTATTCTAACTTCTTCCGTGGGGGAGACAAGGGCGCGCCGGAAAGACGGATTTCGCCGGACGCGCGTAAGGAATACGGAAGAAGAAAAAGGAGGGGAAAGACTGAGACGGAAACGAAAAGGAACCCGATAACCGTTCTTTATTTCGTTAAACAAGAGTTCGCGCAAAAAAATTTTTTACGAAAAAAACCGTTTCAACGGTTGACAATAATCAGATTCTCCAATAGAATTGAAGCCAAGTTGCGCCCTTCGGCGCCGTATTGATTCTGTTATTTCGCGAACTTTCTTTCAGAGGTCTTTTAAAGGCTTCCACGTATCATCTCCCCGAGGATCAGCAGAAATCATGACAGGCCTGCCCGGACTGAATGACAACGATATCGATATTCCGTTCGAGCTGGATTTCTCATCGTCCGACGCTTTCTACACGGGTCTCCGCTCGCAGGTCGAAGCGTCCCTCCGTCAGAAAAACCTGCTCCGTTCAGGGCGCGCGGGGGACGGCCGTCTTCTGGAAATCGTCTCGCTCCACGCCCACGGAGTCACCCTCGACGGGATCGGGCGCAAGTTCGGCGTAACGCGCGAAAGAGTCCGCCAGATCGAACGGAAGTTCTGGACCCAGGTCTCCTTCTTCAAGTCCCGCTTCGTGCAGCTCGAGACGATGGTGACCGGGGTTCTCCGCCGAAAAGGCTGGTTCGACCGGGTCGACAACGTCGTCCACAAGTTCGTTCGGCACCTCAACTGGACCGAACGCGAAGTCCGCTACCTCCTCGTCCACTTTTTCCACGATCTCTCCGACAAGTTCATCTTCGTCGGAAAGAACTCCGAATACGTTTCGCTGGCCGACCACAACTGCTGGAAGTGCGCCGAGTTCAAGGCGCTTGTCAAAGAGACGGTCAAAGAAGTCGAAGAGCGGAACGAGTCGCTCCCCCTCGAAAGCTTCGCCAAGCTGGTCCGCGAAAAAGTCGAATCGCGCCTCTGCGGAAAGTCCGATCGGAAACCGTGTCTGCCGAAATCGAACGAAATCTCCACCGAACTCCTCGTCTGGCTCTTTAAAGAGGATCCCGACCTCCGTCTTTTCAAAGAGAGGATGACCGTCCGCCAGAAGTCGCAGTTCCCCGGCCTGAACCGTTCGATCCTCCTCGTCCTGAAACTGGCCAAGCGCCCTCTGTCGAAAAAGAACATCCTCAGCGAGCTCCAAAAGACCTTTCCGAAGCGGTCCTTTTCGATCAAGCAGATTCAGTCGACCACCTCGAATTCCCCCCAATGCTGCGACCAGATCTTCCTGTGGAACCGGGGCGGAGTTCACAGCGAGACGCTCTACGTCCACAAAGACTACATCAAAACCGATCTGCCGATTCTCAAAAAGATCGAAGAGATCCTGATCGAGACCGCCAAACAGGGAACGGTTCCCCAGGTTCGCCTGAACTCCCTCTTTAACAAGTATTCGGAAGAATGCATCGCGCAGGGGATTCCGAACGTCTACGCCCTCTTCTCGAGCCTGAAAGTCCGCGGCTGCAGCCGGTTTTCGTTCCAGCGCACCCCGTACATCGGGTTCGAGGGGCATCGGCAGAAACTCTCCAACGCCAAGATTATAGAAGAGTTCGTCAAAAAATCCGGCCGGTCGGTGAGCCGCCAGGAAATGCGCGAGTTCGGCCGATCGCTCGGCCTTCAGGACGAACATATCTCGAACACGATCGTCCTGGCGAACCTGGTCGCGAACCAGGACGGCTACGTCTACCGCGCCGACGCGCCGGAACAGACACCGGAGTTCGGCGAAATGGTTCAGCGCCTTTTCGCGCGTCTGGCCAAAAAGGGGTCGACGACGGCTTCCGAGCTCTACGACGCCGAACGCGGCCTCTGCGATCGGCTGAAAATCACCGACGCGAAAATGCTCTTCTCCCTCCTCCGCCGCGCAAAGGTTCCCGGCATCCATCTGCGCTATCCGCAAATCCAGCGCTCCGCTCATCCCGGTTCGAAGCGCCGAAAAGCTTAAAAACAAGAACTTCTCTTTACAGAGCCTCCGAAAATCGCTATGATTCCGGCGTGATTTTACAAAAAACCTAGCGGAAAGCGATGAGATTATCCCTCTGCGCGGTTCTCATCCCGGCGGCGATTCTTTTCGCCGCGGGGTGCGGAACCACGAAATTTTCGGACACCACGCGCACGGCGACGGAACAGCTGCTGATTTCGTCGGCGATGGAAGACGCCGTCGACGAATTTAACTTCTATCCCCTTTCGGGACGGAAGGTCTTTATGAAGACCGACGGCGTGGCGGCGACCGATAAAGAGTACCTCCTTTCGATTCTCCGTCAGCAGCTGGCGGCCAACGGCGTTCTCCTCCAGGGAAAGCAGGAAAACGCCGACTACATTCTGGAAGTCGCGACCGGAACGGTCGGAACCGACCGCTACGAGCTGATCTACGGCACCAAAGAGACGACCGTCCCCGGATTCATCGCGGGGGGCGGAACCGTGATCCCCGAAATCGCCCTGATCAAACGAACCGACCAGCAGGCGAAGGTGAAGCTGACAATGTGGGCGTACAACATCAAAACGGGCGCGATCGTCTGGCAGTCGGGGCAGAAGAACTCGACCTCGTCGGTGCGCGACCGCTGGGTCCTGGGCGTCGGGCCGATCCGAAACAGCACGTTCAGCGACACGACGCAGATCGGCGGCGACGACGTTCCGGTCGAGATGCGTCTGGGCGAACGGGTCATTAAAGACGAACATCCGACGGTGCGCAGCGAAGCGGTCTACCGCGAACTCGATCAAGACGCCATTTCGCGGCTCGAAGAAATCCGTAAGGCCGGCTTCGACATGATGAGCGTTATCGCCGAGGACGAATCCGAAAAAGACGGATCCGAAAAGGACGAGGCCGCGCCCGCCCCCGCCGAAGGGGAACCGGCGGCCGAAACACCCGCCGAGAGCGCCCCCGCGGCGGAAAACGCCGAACCGGCGCCGGCTCCGCCGAAAGAGGACGCGGCGCCCAATCCCCCCAAACAGCTCCCGGCGCTCCAATTCGACAACGACTTCACCCTCGCCCCCGGCCAGACCGTCGCGCCGTAGGCACGGGAATACGCGCGGGGCCGGCCTTCCCAAAACATCAAACGCTCCCCTGAACCGATCCTTTGGGAACGCGGTCCAAGGGGA
Organism: uncultured Planctomycetota bacterium; assembly: GCA_902766935.1. Lineage (GTDB taxonomy): Bacteria > Planctomycetota > Planctomycetia > Pirellulales > Thermoguttaceae > RUG695. The sequence goes on from CACXFR010000099.1 coordinate 6,839, forward strand.
GCGTTTTTTATCAGTCCGCCGTTTCCCCCGGCGAAATTCTCAGAAGACGTCCAAATCAATATCAATCTCCCCGAAACATATTCCGCAAAGACCGCGTCGGCCGCGCGAAGCGCGATTCTCCCCCCGCACGGGGCCGAAGAGGTTCCTTTTGACCGCGGAATATGATAGACTTATGACAGGGGCGGGGCGAAAGTTGCTTCCCGGCCGCATCGGCCGGGAGGCGTGGTTTGATTGGTCTCTGCACGAAGGAGATTTTTCGAATGAGGAAACATGTTAAAGGGAACGTGAGCTGGGTGGGATACATCGACTGGGAACTCGAAACGTTCCACGGCGACGATTATTCCATTATGAACGGCTCGAGCCAGAACGCCTATCTCATCGAAGAGGAGAAAACCGTTCTGATCGATACGGTCTGGACCCCTCACCGTTTCGATTTTGTCGAAAACCTTAAAAAGGAGATCGATCTGAACAAGATCGACTATATCATCGCCAATCACGGCGAATGCGACCATTCCGGCGCGCTGACCGCGCTGATGGACGAAATTCCCGGCAAACCGATCTACTGCACCGCCAACGCCGTAAAGAGCATCGAGGGGCAGTACGGCAAACGGGGCTGGAACTTCAACGTGGTGAAGACGGGGGACTCCCTCGATATCGGGAACGGGAAGAAACTCGTTTTCGTCGAAATGCGGATGCTCCATTGGCCCGACTCGATGGCGGCGTACATGACCGGCGACAACATCCTCTTCGCCAACGACGCGTTCGGCCAGCATTTCGCGGTCGAGGAGCTCTTCAACGACAAGGCGAACCAGTGTCTGCTCTACAAAGAGGCGCTGAAGTATTTCGTCAACATTCTGAACCCGTTCGCGCCGATCCTGAAAAAGAAACTCGCCGAAATCGCCGCGCTCAACCTGCAGTTCGATATCATCGCCCCGTCGCACGGAGCGATCTGGCGGGAAAACCCGCTCCAGATCGTCGAAAAATACGCGCAGTGGTCCGACGCCTATCAGGAAAACCAGGTCACCGTCGCCTACGACACGATGTGGGAAGGGACGACGAAACTGGCGCACGCGATCGCCGCCGAAATCTCGCGCCAGTCTCCCGAGACGGTCGTGAAGGTCTTCAACGTCGCCAAGGCCGACAAGAACGAAATCATGACCGAAGTCTTCAAGTCGAAGGCGATCGCGGTCGGTTCGCCGACGGTCGGCAACAGCATCCTTTCGAGCGTCGCCGGCTGGCTCGAGTTCCTAAAACAGCTCAAGTTCAAAAACAAAAAAGCCGCGGCGTTCGGCTGCTACGGCTGGAGCGGCGAGTCGGTCAAGATCTTAAAAGAGCTCCTTGCCGGCGCGGGATTCGCCGTCGTCGACGAAGAGATCCGTTCCCTCTGGAACCCGGAAGAGAGCGATTTTGCCGCGGTGCCGGCGTTGGTTTCAAGTCTTCTTGCGCCGTCGCCGAAAGAATAACCGTCATTCATTTCGAAACAGGAGTACGACCATGGACAAGTATCAGTGCGAACCTTGCGGTTACATCTACGACCCCGCCGAGGGGGATCCCGACAGCGGAATCGCCCCGGGAACCTCTTTCGACGATCTGCCGGACGATTGGGTCTGCCCGATCTGCGGCGTCGGAAAGGATATGTTTGTGAAAGTCGAAGAGTAATCGAAAGCCGCGCGGCGCGCTTCGTTCCGTGTCCGCCGCGGCGTCATCTTCAGAAAGGAAACGCGCGATGAGCCGAAGTGAAAACGCCGTCGCTCTGATGCAAAACAAGAATAACTGCTGTCAGTCGGTTCTTCTGGCGTTCGCCGACCTGGCCGGTCTGCCGCCGGAAGACCTCAAAAAGCTCGGCGCGGGATTCGGAGGCGGAATGGGATGTATGGAGGGGACGTGCGGGGCGCTCTGCGGCGCCGAAATGATCCTCGGACTGGTCAAGGCGGGAAGCGGCCCGGTCAGGGGCGACGCCGCCGCGCTCCATCGCGCGTTCACCGCCAAGTGCGGCTCGTCGATCTGTAAAGAGATCAAAGGGCGCGACACCGGAAAAGTTCTCTGCTCCTGCCCCGACTGCGTTCGGAACGCCGCCGACATTCTCGAGGCGGCTCTCGCGCCGGCAAAGGAATAGCCCGAAAGCGCACC
>CACXFR010000100.1 GCA_902766935.1 uncultured Planctomycetota bacterium
CCGGGAGGACTTGATTTGGAGAAACAGAGCTGGCTGGCTAAAGACGCCGACATTCCGATTCCGCCCAAAGAGGCACCGGCGGAGTAGGAACACCCTGCGGGAAGACCCGCCCCGCCGGGGCGGGTTTGTCCCGGCGGTCCGGATTCCGGAAACTCCGTTTTTTTAAAACTTTTAAGAAAATTCTCCTTAGAGCTGTTGTAATATATATATATTTAGAATGATGTTGTCGGAGTCCGTTTTGCCGGTAGGTTGTTTCTTTCCGTTGTCAATCAAATGAGGAGGTCGCGATGAAACCGATTTTGCGGCGTTTGTCTGTTTTTCTGTGTTTGTTCTGTTTCGTTGTCGTTTCGGGCTCAGCGTTTTCCGCCGACTCCCCGAAAGAGGAGATGATCGCGAAGATCAAAGCGTATCGGGCGGACCTGATGCAAAACGCGTCTTTCTGCTGTTCGTTTACGTTTAAAGCCAAGAAATTCTCTTCCGAAGAGGAGGAGGCGTCCGCGGAAATCGGGGACGACGATATTTTATTCGGCTGGGAGGGGCGGCTCTTCAAAAAGGGAGAGCAGTATCGGTATCAGATCCGAGAGCTTGACTCGCCTCATGGGACCGACTTCCCGCTTCTGTATATCGACAAGGCCGCCAACAAAAATTTCTCCGTTGAAATAGTGCGCTTTGCGGGGGATGAAAAGACAAAGGTTCCCTTAACCAGTTCTTTGTCGCTCGTCAAGGGAGAGCCGTTCGGAGCACTCAGCAGGAATAATAAGTTCTGGAACCCCTTGTATCTCATTGATGAAATCTTTAAAAATCCTTACGGTTTCAAAGATGCCGATTTGTCCATTGAGTATTCCGATATCGACGGGCAGCACGGAAAGCTGACTTTAACGGGTGAAGGCGAACTCTTCGGAAAAAAATACCCGTGGGTTAGGGAAATCACCGTTCGGACAGATCTGCCGGAGCCTGAAATCGAACAGATTGTCGTTCTGCAGCACGGTTCCACCGAAGTAAAGCGGACCTACAAAATCGTCGAGTGGAAAGACTCCGACGGCCGAAAAATCCCGGCTTATGTCAGAGGAATCACATACTCGGTGATTCCGACGTTCAAAGGATCGGAATCGTGGCACACCGAAGAATGGAAGAGCGAGGGAATCGGCGAGCGAATGCCCGAAGACAAAGACTTCGTCATCGAGTTGAAACCCGAAGATAAGATCAAAAACCTTTCCCCCTCTTATGGGAAACGGGAGATTGACGTCAACGCGCTGACCGAAGCGGATTACGTCCCCGAGCCGAAAGACGAGTAACGCCCCGCGAAAAGAATTCCGGCGGAGAGAACGGAACCGCCGTTTCTCTCCGCCGGAACGGATCGAACGCCCGATCAGCCGAACGGCCCGCCGCCCTGAACCGGCGGGTTTCTATTCCGCCTGCGGAAGCCCCTCGCTGTCTTCGTTCTGAGTGTCGCCGACCTGTGTGGTGTGGAAGTCCTCGTTCGTGAGGTATTCGATCACGTCGGCCGCCCTTTCGGTGAACGCCTGGAAATGATGCTCGCGGATGAAGCGGAGGAACTCCCGTTTCTGCGCGAAGCCGAGCGGGACGCGGCCGACGATCTTCTCGAAAATCTCCGAATCGGACCTCAGCAGCGGCTTCAGTCCGCCCCCGCCCGAAATCTTAAAGAACTGCGCGCCGACCAGCCGGTGCCCCTCTTCGAACTCTTTGACATTCCCTTCGGCGAGAACGAAATCCCCCTGTTCGGGAACGAGCGACTCGGCGCTGCGGACCGAAACGTAGCCGTGGCTCGTCCGATACTGCCATCCTTCCCCCTGCTTCCAGAAAGCGACGAGCTGGTCGTTGTTCATAATCGCGTATATGTTCATCAGGGAAATGCGGCGCGGCACTCCTTCGGTGTGGATCAGCGAGGGGAGATCGTCGACGATGATCGGCGTTGAAGGGGGTGCGGGAGGGGCGTGCTGAATGGTGACGACCGTACCGCAGTTGGGGCATCTCCCCCGTTTTCCGAGATAAGCGTCGGGCGCGCTCATACCTCTGCCGCACCCGGGGCAGACCAGTTTAATGACCATTGTCGATTTCCTTTCTTCCGGGGGGAACGAGCCGTTTCACCCCTCTCTCCCGCCTTCTATTTTAAATCGGTCCCCCCGACGAAACAACCGTTCCGGTGGTAAAAGGTGAAGATTTTGGGGGTTATTACGATAATTCTAAAAAATAGGAAAGATGGCAAGTTTTGTTGTATTCCCA
>CACXFR010000101.1 GCA_902766935.1 uncultured Planctomycetota bacterium
CCCCCTATTTTACCCGCGAAAAGCGTTTTACCAAGGCGCGCGGTTTTTAGGGCAGGATGCTGCAAAGGGGACGGAAAGCTGCTATAATTCTGACAAATACGTCGATTCCGCCAATCACGATTTTTTCGAGGGACTTCGCCGATGTCAAAACACGAGCTCAAACCCGGCCTTTACGAAAAGGTGATCAATCAAGAACTTTCCGACGAGATGGAAAAGCGCAAGTCGGATATGCACTTTACGACGGACAAGGTGGGGGAAGCTGAAAAACCGAAAGTCCTTTCCGGCTATCTGGCGCACGTGATCGAAATGGGTCTGGCGCGTCTGCCTCAAAAGAATTTGGAAGAGGAGGAAGATAAGCGGCTCGATCTGGTCAATCGAATTGTCGAGGATATCGGCGAAAAGACCAACGACGCGGATTTCGGCGGGATGAAAGTGAAATATCCCGCCAAGCTCCTTCTGGACGCGGCCAATAAGCTGAACAATCCCAACGCCCAAAGTGGAAAACCCTCGTTCCCCCGTCCGGAGACCCCGCTTTCGTCCAGCTCTCTTTTTACCGGGGACGAACACGAGCCTCAGATGATGACCGAGCTGAAAAAGGAGATCGCCTCGGCCGACCGGATTGATATGCTGGTCTCGTTTATCAAGTGGAGCGGACTGCGGCTGGTCTTCGACGAACTGCGGCAATTTACCGACCGCGGGGGAAAGCTTCGCGTGATTACGACGTCGTACATGGGAGCGACCGATCTGAAGGCGGTGGAACAGATACGTCAGCTTCTCAACACCGAAGTCAAAGTCTCGTATGATACCCAGCGGACGCGCCTTCACGCCAAATCCTACCTTTTTTATCGGGACACAGGATTCACCACCGCGTATATCGGTTCTTCGAATATGTCGAACGCGGCGATGACAAGCGGGTTGGAATGGAATCTGAAAATCACCAACTGGGATCAGCCGCACACGATCCGCAAGATGAGTGCGACTTTTGAATGTTACTGGAACAGTACCGATTTTGTTCTCTATACTCATGACGATATGCCCAGACTTCAGGAAGCGCTGAAGTCGGAGCAGGTTTCTTCCGCCGATTCCCTTTATCTTTTTGACATTCGGCCTTTCTCGTACCAGCAGGAGATTCTCGATCACCTGGATGCGGAGCGGAATATCAGGGGGTACTATAAGAACCTGGTTGTCGCGGCGACCGGAACGGGAAAAACCGTCATTTCGGCGTTAGATTATCGGCGGTTCCAAAGTCAGATGAAGAGGGCAAACCTCCTTTTTGTGGCGCACCGGAAAGAGATTCTTCTCCAGAGCATGAATTGCTTTCGCGGCGTGCTGCGGGACGCGAATTTCGGGGAACTCTTCGACGGCGGACATAAACCGAGCCAGTGGGAACATCTGTTTATGTCGATCGACACGTTCAACTCGCAGAAATTTGACGAGAGGACGGCGCCTGATCTCTATGATTTCATCATTGTCGACGAATTCCATCACGCCGCGGCTCCCTCGTATCGGCGGCTTTTGGAATATTATCGTCCAAAGATTCTTCTAGGTCTGACCGCGACACCCGAACGAATGGACGGCAAAGACGTAACGAGCTTTTTTGATAACCGGATCGCGGCGGAGATCCGGCTGCCCGAAGCGATCGACCGAAAGCTGCTCTGTCCGTTTCACTATTTCGGCGTTTCGGACAGCGTTGATTTAAGCAAAGTGAAATGGGTTCGCGGCGGTTATGATGCCGAAACGCTTTCGGAACTTTACACCGGAAACGATCAGCGGGTGGCTCAAATTCTCGATCAGCTGAATAAATACACCTCCGATCTGGAAAAAGTGAAAGGATTGGGATTTTGTGTTTCGAAAGAACACGCCAGGTACATGGCGGCAAAATTCAACGAGGCGCATATTCCTTCCTTGGCGCTGACCGCCGAGAGTCCGAAAGCCGAACGCGATACAGCGCAGAGGAGTCTGGGCAAGGGGGAAATTCGGTTCATCTTCGCGGTGGACCTCTACAACGAAGGGGTCGATATTCCGGAAGTCAATACGGTGATGTTTCTCCGCCCGACCGAAAGTCTGACCGTTTTCCTGCAGCAGCTGGGGCGCGGTCTGCGACTAGCCAAAGGGAAGGAATGTCTGACGGTTCTCGACTTTATCGGGCAGGCGCACGCCAAATATAATTTCGCGTCGAAGTTCGCCGCGCTGTTGGGGAATACGCGCCGAAGCGTGAAAAGAGAGATCGAGAAAGATTTCCCTCTTCTGCCGAAGGGATGCTATATCAAGTTAGAAAAACAGGCGCGGAGCTACATCCTCGAGAATATCGAAAAGGCTCTTCGCGGTCAAAAGGGAATCGTTGAGAATCTGAAAACGTTCAAGGAGGACAGCGGAAGGGAACCGACTTTTGCCGACTTCTTGAAATATTACGATATGGACCCCCGGTCGATCTATAAGACAAAGAGCAGCTTCGTCCGCCTCTGCGCCGACGCCGGGATTATCGACGACTTTGAGGAAGAGGTTGAAGACACGGTGACCAAAGCGCTCCCGCGGCTTGCGAATATCGACTCGAGGCGTCTGATCGAGTTTGTACGCCAAAACCTGCCGACCGTCGTCCAGCAATCGAAAACGTACACAGCGCTTCAAAGGAAAATGTGGAATATGCTTCAGTTTACGATCTGGCAGAAATCGTACAAAGAATGCGGGTTCAGCGACCAGATGGAAGGTTTTCGCAAGATCGCCCGTTCCCCGAACATGCTTAAAGAAATAATCGATTTGCTTAACTACAAGTATGAGAAAATCGACTTCATCGACGAAAGGGTGGAGGTCGACTATGACTGTCCGCTCGACGTGCACTGCAGTTATTCCCGAGATCAGATATTGGTCGCCCTCGACTTTATGAAACCGAGTTCGATTCGTGAAGGGGTGAAGTATCTGGAAGAGAAAAAGACGGATATTCTCTTCGTCACTCTCAATAAATCGGACGCCGACTATTCTCCGACAACGATGTACAACGATTATTCGATCAACAGCGAGCTGTTCCATTGGCAGAGCCAGAGTACGACCGCCGAAAACAGCAAGGCGGGGCAAAGGTACATCAACCAGCCTCGGGACAAAACGCGCGTGATGATTTTCGTCCGTGAGAACAGGCAAGACCAATACGGCAACGCCGCACCGTACACTTTTCTGGGGCTCGCCGACTACGTCAGCCACGAAGGTTCCAAGCCGATGGATGTGATCTGGAAACTCCGCACGCCGATTCCCGCAAAATATCTGAAACAGACAAGCCAGCTGATCGGAGGGTAATCCCGGATGAGGAACAAAAAACGGCGAAAGGGAGTTATTCCCTTTCGCCGTTTTAAAATCGGGGCAACTGGATTCGAACCAGCGACCTTTTGACCCCCAGTCAAACGCGCTAAACCAGACTGCGCCATGCCCCGGACGACAGAAACTGCCGATGCCCTGCTAACGAAAGGGGGTGCGAAACGCACCCCGCCGGACACGAGGGGTATTATAACAGATTCCCGTCGAAAGGGAAGGGGGATTCTCAGAGGGTGACAACCGCCTTCATTCCCGGATATTCCTCGAGCGTGAGGGTCAGAAGCGGCCCGCCGGCGTCGGCGGGAATCAAACCGGCCGCCGCCAGCTTCTCATAATACCGGCTTGCGATGTGAAGCGCGATCAGCTCGGCGGTGGCGTTCCCCTCTTTGATCGGAACGACTTCCCCGTAGGAGAAAACGAGATCCTCTTCGGTCTCTTCCCCCGTTTCGAGCGAGACGGCCGTGAACTTGGCGCGGATATGCAGCGCGTCCGCGGTGATCCTGACCCCCTTCTGATTCTCTCCCAAAAAGCATTTGCCGCGGCACTCGTCGAGGATTTCCGTCAGGAGACGGTGCGCCGCGTGGAAGTCGACGAGGAGCCCCTCGCCGTTCAGCGCGCCCCGGATCTGCGCGGCGACGCGGAACGCGTGCTCGTGGATCGGTTCGACGACGAGCCCTTTTTCGGGGAGCCGGAGTGTGATAAAATGACGGGCGGTAAAGGTCAGGTCGTCCCCGTCTATGAGGATCGCAAATTCCGGGGCGGTCATTGAGAGCCCTTTCTGCTCGGAAGGAACGTAAACGCCGAAGGTTTCGAGGCGCTTGCCATTATAAGGGGCGGGCGCGGAAATTCAAGCGCCTTTCGTTTCGGAACCGCCAAACCACTTTCGGAAACAACTATGCCGACGGACAGCGATATTGCGTTTATGCGTGAGGCGATCGCCCAGGCGCGCCTGGCGGCCGAAGAGGGAGAAGTCCCGATCGGCGCGGTCATCGTGCGCGGCGGCGAAATTATCGCGCGGGCGCATAATCGAAAGGAATCGGACCGCGACCCGACGGCGCATGCCGAGATTCTGGCGATTCGGCAGGCGGCGGAGCTTTTCCCCTCGTGGCGGGTGGAAGACGCGGCCCTCTACGTGACGATGGAACCGTGTCCGATGTGCGCCGGAGCGATCCTCTCGGCTCGGATCGGGCGGGTGGTCTACGGAACCGCCGACTATAAGGCCGGCGCGGTTCGGACCCTTTACCGGCTTTTGGAAGACGAACGCCTGAACCACCGATGCGAGGTCGTTCCCGACGTTTTGGCCGACGAATGCCACGCCCTTCTGCGCGATTTCTTCCGCGATCAGCGGGCGCTCGGCAAGAAATAACTCCCGACTTATCGATCAGTCTTTTCGTGGGATTCCCGGTAAAATAAGCAAATATGGCGGAATTTTGCCCTAACTGCCCCATTTCCGGGACCGCTCGGCCCGGAGCAGGAGGCCTGTTCGGGCCGGAAAAAACGCCGAAAAAAGGGTTTGCGTTTTTTGCCGTTACGGAGCAAATTCCCGGTTATCGAAATATTTTCCACAGTTCCGGCGGAGAATTTCGAAAAAATTTTTAAAAATTTTTTGCCGTCCCGCCCCGGTTTTTAAGCGGTTTTGCGGAATTTTTCGAAAATTTTTCCATGAACACCCCTTCTGCCCCCTTGTTTCATTCTTGCAGTAGCTTATAATAACCCAATGTCGGTGAGTTTTATTTATTCCCTATGGGGCGCTATGTTTGGGCCGCGGATTTTCAGGGGCCCCGCCGAACCGGAAAAGGAAGAATTAAACCCGCTGAATTTGGGATAAGGTTTTGTAATAACCACTAGAACTCTGTGAAAGGGGAGTGCAAAATGATTCGTAATGTTTTTGATGCGATTTTGGAAACCGGTCACGATGAGAATTTCGAACCCACCATTACCGATGAGTTCTGCCCGACCGATGCTCCTGCCGGTTCTTCTGCGAAGGTGGAAGTCCTTTCCGAACGTATTCGCAAAGGCCTGCCGCTCTGGCATCCCGAAGATCGCGTTTCGTTCAACACGGCGGCGTCGAGTATCCTTCGTGTGAGGAACTGACCGTTTCCCGCCTTGACTGGCGTTCTTTCCCCTATTTTGATAGGAGAAGCAGAGCCCCTATTATTTATCCGATAGGAGACAGTCGAATGGGATGTAATGAAAGGTGAGAGGTGATCGGGGCGGATTCGCCCGCGGTTGCCTCTTTTTTTTATCCTCGGTTTCGCTTTTCTTTCGTGTTTTCGCACCGTAACCCGCATCGCCCCCTTTGAGGGGGTTTTGTTTTTATGACCGACCGTAATTCCGATTTTTCCCCCACGTCTTCGGTTCATACCCTGAAAGAACGCGCGGTTCTTCTGCGCCGTCTGCGCGAGTTTTTTGATTCCCGCGGCTTTTTTGAGGTGCAGACTCCGGTTCTTTCGCACGACGTTCTGGTCGACCGGTACATCGAACCGATCGCGGTTCCCGTCGGGCGGGAGACGTTTTATCTGCAGACCTCCCCGGAATTCGCGCTCAAGCGTCTGCTGGCGGCGGGGTGTCCGCGGATCTACGAGATCACTCCCGCGTTCCGGCGGGGGGACCGCGGGCCGCTGCACAACGTCGAGTTCACCCTGCTGGAATGGTATCGCGTCGGGGACGGCTATCGGGAGGGAATCGACTTTCTGCGCGAACTGGCGGGGGCGTTTCTCGTTCCGGCGACGGGAGAGGGCGGCGCCGAGTGGCGTTCGTTCGGGTCCCTCTTTCGGGCGAAGACCGGCGTGAACCCGCACGGCGCGACGGTCGGGGAACTTCGACGCGCCGCCGACCGGCTGGCGCCGAATTATCCCGAAAGCTACGTCGGCGGCGAAACGCCGGCGACCGCCGACGACTGGATCGACTACCTCTTTGAAGAGACGGTTCAGCCGGATCTCGGCGTCCGCAAGCCGGTGGTGGTCTGCGATTATCCGGTCGGCCAGGCGCAGTTGGCGAAGATCGGACCGCCCCTCGATCCGGATGGGGGAGCGGCGGAAGTGACGCGCCGATTCGAACTGTTCTGCAAGGGGATTGAGCTGGCGAACGGATACGACGAACTGACCGACCCGGCGGAACTGCGGGCGCGGTTCGCCGAAACCGCGCGGGCGCGGCGCGCCCGCTCTGCCGCCGCGCTTCCGACCGAAAGCCGCCTTCTGGCGGCGATGGACGCAGGACTTCCCCCGTCGAGCGGATGCGCGCTGGGCGTCGACCGCCTCCTGATGCTGCGTCTCGGTCTGGAAAAGATCGACGACGTGATTCCGTTCCCGACCGAGATCGCGTAGAAGTTTGCGCGGTCGGCGCGAAGTCGGCCGACGCGTCCTTTTCGGCGCGCCGGCCCTTTTTCACTCTTTGCGTTCTCTTCTTTGCTCCCCTGTTTTCCGCTGAAGAATATTCGAAAATTACCGTTGATTCGAACGCCGAAAAAGACGATGATTCCCCGTTCATCAAGGGCGTTTCACGGGACGATGGCGGAAATGTCGTTCGCCGGGCCGCGTTTTGCGGTCTCCGAAGAAACGCGTTTGGAGGCGGTTGTTCCGCCTCGTTGTCCGGATCGTTCGGGTTTGGGAAGTCGATGAGTTTTCTGTTTCACAAAGGGCTGGCTCTGGCGGGATGCCGCGATAATCCGCAGCAGCGTCGGAAGCTCTTTGAACATTTCGGCGGCGGGGACGATTTGCGTCGGCTCTGCGCCAAAATGGACGCGGCGGCCGATCAGTCGGAACTCGACGCCGCCGATCCGTTCGACACCTCGTTCCCCGATCCGAATCTTATCGCCGGTTACTTTGACGAGCCGTCGGCGCAGAGCGATTACCAGCGCCGCTATGAAGACGCGTGCCGGAATTCGAATCTCCTTCTGAACGAGGCGGCGTCAACCGCGCAGATTCTGCGTCTCTTTCAGGAAGAACCGACCAGCGCGCCGAAATCGTGCCGGCAGCGCGCCTATCAGGTCGGGGAATCGGCTCGGGAAAAGCCGGCGCCGCCGCGCCGCAAATCGGGGGTCCTCTCGTCGATCTTTCGATCGCGCCGCGGGTCGGAGGGGAAAACCGAAAGCTCCTACGACGAGCTTTCGCGGTTCGAAACGTCCCGTGCCGCCCGCCCCGCCTCGCGGCCGGACGAGCCGCCGAGACCGATTGAACTTCACGCGCCGGTGATCATTTCCGCGGAAAAGAAGCAGGAAACCGAGACCCCCGAGTCGAACGAAAAAAGACGCGGGATCTTTCTGCCGTTCTTCTGCGCGGCGATCGCCGCGGCGCTGCTGTTCCACTTCTATCCGGTCATCCACCCGACGCCGACCCGCCGGACGCCGCAGTCCGATGAAAACCGTTCGGCGCCCGTCCGGAACGATTTTGCCCCCGCGGAAAACGAACTTCTTCCCGCCGTGATCGAGCCGGACGCCGAATCGGCGGCGGATGAGACGGCCGAGTTTGAAGAGGCGCCGATGTACGACAAGATCGCCACTCCGCCGCAGGCCGATCTGGAACTTGCCGATTCTTATCCCCCGGCGGGAGGCGCGTTCGCCTGGCGCGATCTTTCGCTCCTTTCCGATCCGGAAAAGGCCGAAACGGGCGGCGCCCGTCCGGTGCTGCGTCCGTTTCACCGGGGTATGAAGACGGACGTGGTGACTGCGATCCCCGCGGGGAAGTGACGCGCCCCGCCTTTTGATTTCGCTTTTTTGTTTTACCGGCTCTGTACGCCGAGTATCTCCGCCGCCATATCGGAGAGTTTTTCGCGGTTGATTTTCGCGTTATGACGCACGTCGACCGGGAATTGCGCCAAGATGAGAAAATGCCTGATTCGCTCGGTGACGGGGGAGGCCGCCGCCATAGCCCGGACCGAGTCGAGAAGCGCTTGTTTTTCGGCGGCGGTGCGGGGGAACTTCTCCGGTTTCGGTTCCAGGAAGATCACCGGCTCGCGGCGGCCCGGGTCGGCGGCGGGGATTCCGGCCAGGGCGGTGCGCGCTAGGTCGGGATGTCGGTTCAGAATCGTCTCGCACGGGACGGAAAAGAGCGGCCCTTCGGGCGTCTCGACCCGGTGCGCCTTTCGCCCGCAGAACCAGAATCGGTTCTTTTCGTCAAGTCGGCCGACGTCGCCGATCCGATGCCAGATCCGCCCCTGACCGTCCCGGATTTTGGCGAAGCGGTTCGCTTCTTTCCGCGTCACGTATTCCCGCGTGACCTGAGGGCCGGTCAGCGCCAGTTCGCCGATTTCTCCCGGCGGGAGAGAAGGAACCGATTCGAGCGTTTCGATCGGCTCGTCGGTGATCGGAATGATCCGCCACTCGATCTGACCGAACGGCCGGCCGACGCAGGTCCCTTTTCCCAGAAGGGACTCGGCGGCGGTTTCGGCAAGGATCTCCCGCGCGCCGATCGACGCGGCGGGGAGCGATTCGGTCGCGCCGTAGGGGGTGTAGACGTCCCCTTCGGGATGGAGAATCGCCAGAAAATCGGGAAGGAGGTCGGCGGGGAACGGCGCGCCCGCCGAAATGGCGCGGCGGAGCGTCGGGATCGATTTTCCCGTATCGCGGCAGTAACGGACGACGCGCCGCCAGACGGCCGGCGAGGCGAACGACTGCGTGATTTGCCATTGATTCGCCACCTCGACGAACGCCGACGGGTCGACCGCGCCGGGATGCGTGGTGTCCATATCGGGAATCACGGTCAGGCTTCCCATCGCCGCGTTAAAGAGACCGAAGAAGGGGAACGCCGCCAGGTCGACGGTTCCCGGCTCGATATGATACATCTTCTGAATTTCGACGACCTGGGTGTTGATCACGCGGTGGGTGTAGAGAACTCCTTTCGCCGGGCCGGTCGAGCCGCTGGTAAAGACGATCGCCGCCGGGTCGTCGGGGGCGACCGCGGCGGGGTTCGGCGCGCTTCCTCGGAAGCGCCTGAGAAGTTTATCCAGTGTCAGACGGCGGGGCAGGAGCGTCCTGCCGACGGTCAGGTTCAGTTTGGCGCGGGGAAATATCCGGCCCATCAGGGCGCGGGCGGTCTGAACCGCGGGGATCGCGGCGAATCCGTCCGGGTCGACGGCGCCCAGGCAGCCGACCACCTGTTTCATTCCGCCGCCCGGGTCGATCAGAACCAGCGTCGCTCCCGCTTTAAAGAGGGCGTAGACAAGCGTGATAAAGTCGATCCCGTGCCGAACCATCAGGACGATCTTCATTCCCGGCGTCAGACCCGAGGCGCGGAGCCCGGCGGCGACGTCGTCGCTCCGCCGGTCGAGCTCGGCGAACGTGACCGTTCGAAAGAGACGGTTTCCCCGCGAGTCGCGCAACGTTTTTTTGCCCCGTTTGACCGGCTCGGCAATCGCGACCGCGTCGGGGTATTTTGCGGCGATCCGCGTCAGGCAGACGCCGGCGTTAAACGACGCGTTTTTTTCGTTCATAACGGTATGACGGCTCAACTGGGGTTCTCTTGGCTTTTCGGTTCCGTTTCGGCGGCGCCGGCGCGTTTGGCGCGGCGGTAGTCGGTCAGCCGGAACGACTGCGCGACAAGGATTCCCGTGAACATACACCCGAACGTGTAGAGCGCGCAGCAGAGCGCCGCCTGCGGCTTATCTGGAAAGTAGTTGCGGGCGATCGTCGCGCCGAGTCCGGCATTCTGCATTCCGATTTCCAGAAGGAGCGCGCGGCACATGCGCGAGTCGAGTCCGATCAGTTTGCCGCCGAACATTCCGGCGGAATACCCGCCCAGGTTCAGGAAGATCAGCGGCGGGATCAGGAAGAGGATGTTCGTGCCGAACCCGCCGCGGTTCACCGCCACGACCGCCGAAATGATCCAAATGATCACGATATTTCCGACCACTTCGCCGATCGCCTGCGCGCACTTGTTCCAGAACGCGAAAATACGCGAGAGGGTGAACCCGACGGCGACCGGCATAACGACGGTCAGGAGCAGGTCGAGCATCATCGGCGCCACGTCGGGCGCAACGTCGGCGCCCAGAAGGAGACGGAGCAGAAGGGGGATCGTGATCGGCGAAAAGAGGGTCGCCGAGGTGGTCAGCCCGACCGAATAACTTGTGTTCCCCCCGGCGAGCATCGTCAGAAGATTGCTCGCCATCGCGCCGGGAACCGCGCCGGCAAGGATCAAGCCGGTGTAGTAGGGGTCCTGAATGTGAAAGATCTTTGCCGCGACGAACGCCAGAAGCGGCATCGAGGTGAACTGAATTGCCGTGCCGGCAATGATGAGCGGCCAGCGCCTGGCCACCATCTTGACCTCGTCCAGCGGCAGGAGCGAGCCGATCACCAGCATCGCCAGCGAGATCAGGATCTTCATTTCCGATCCGTTCAAATCGAACGGGTCGGGGAATCGGTCGATTCCCGGAATCCGGGGCCAGAAGAACGAAATGATACAGACGACGGTCAGCCAGACCAACAGATACTTCGTTAGGATCTTACGCATTTTTCCTTGTGATTACCTCACTTTTGCCAAACGGGTTTTCCGTCAAGCCACGTTTCGAGAGGCGCGGCTTGAGAGACGGTTTCGACCGGGCAGGTTAAGATGTCGCGGTCGAGAAGAACAAAGTCCGCGTATTTTCCCGGCTCGAGACTTCCGATCACGTCTTCGCGGTTCAGAAGCCAGGCGTTCCAGTTCGTATAGAAACGGAGCGCCTCTTCGCGGGTGACCCGCTGTTCGGGATGGATTATCTCGTCGGTCCATCGGGCGCGGCGGGTCAGCATCGTCTGCATTGCCAGGAAGGGGGAATAGAGGTTTGACGACCGCTCCGGCTCCATCTTGAGCATGTGGTCGCTTCCCCCGCCGATCGG
>CACXFR010000102.1 GCA_902766935.1 uncultured Planctomycetota bacterium
AAGAGCGGTTCGGGGTGGCACGAGGCGCAGCGGGTCCGGGAACTCTCAAAGAGGATCTTTCCGCGGCGGGCCGAAAGGGAGAGTCCGCCGTCCCGCAGATGCGGGCTCGGTACCGGCCGGAGCGATTTTAAGTACTCGTCGATCGCGCAATAATCCTCTTCCGGCAGGGAGCTGAAAAGGATATGAACGACTCCGGCGCGCACCGCGGTTTCGGCGTCGGCGCGGACCCCGGTGATCATCGACGGGGGCGTCTCGTGCGAATAAAGGAGGCTTTTGGTATTCTTCGGGTTCCCGACGCCGTCGTTTTCCAGGTCCCAGCTCAGCGCGTCGGCCCGGCCGTCCGGATGGCAGGTGATGCAGCTCTGCCAATGTTCCTGGCAATAGAGCGCGTCGCTGAAAAGGTATTCCCCCCGCCGCACGGCGGTTTCGACCGGTTTCGGTCCGAGCCGGCGAAACGCGCGGGTAAACTTCACCCCCGGCATCGGCGAGAAATCGGACAGGGGAATCCAGCCGCCGAGCCCCTCTCCCCGTTCGGCCGCGTCTTCCTCGGCGCGGTCGAGGTTCGGCGCCTCGGGAACCGCGTGCGGGTCAAGAAACGGTTCGCCGAACGGAGGGACGGCGGAAAGAGTCACCTTCCCGACCGCGTCGTCGAAAAGACCGCAGACCCAGACGGTGTTCCCCCGCGCCGCCAGGCGGCGCGTTCCGCGAAGACCGAGACTGACCCGATAGCGGAGCGGGTCGGCCGACTTGGCCGACTCGGCCGCCGGCCCTTCCCCCAGGCGCGAACGAACGACCTCCATCAGACTTTCGGTCGACAGATAAAGAACCTCGCCGCTTCCCGAAAGGGCGACCGCGATATATTTCCCCTCGCGGTCCCACGAAATCCCCCACGGATTCGGCGCGCCGCGATAGGTGTTGTCCAAATAGACCATTTCGACGAACTTCCCGGCGGGAATATCGATGATCGAGACGACGTTATGAACAATCCACCCGTCGATCACCTGGCTGGTCACGGTATGGTAATTGGCGTTCGTCCCGGTCACGGCGGCAAACCGTCCGTCCGGCGAAATGTCGAGATCATAGAGGTTCGCGGTCCCGTTGAAAAGGTCGATCGGAGTGATCCGGCCGCTCTCCAGGTCAATCAGCCGAACGCGGGAAGTGATAAACGCCGCGTCGGCCCGCTGCTCGGGAAGGAGATTCGCGGCGACAAGCGTCTTTCGGTCGGGAGTGATCTTTATCGCGACAGGCTCCCGTCCGGCGTCGAACGTCCGCAAAACCTCCCCCGTTTCGCCGTCGAGTTCCCGAATCAGCCCGGCAAACCGGTCGGCGACGAAGACGACGAGTCTTCCCTCCCTGAAAAGCGCCGCGGCGCAGACGGGGGAATGACCGGCGGGAAAACTCTTTTCGATTTCGAGGGGAACGGGACGGCCGGCGTCGTCTTTCGCGCGGATCAGAAGAAGCTTCCCCTCGCCGACGCCGCCGACGACCGCGATCCGCGCCTCGTCGGGCGTAAAGGCAAGCCGCACCGGCTCGATCGGCAGCGGAAGAACTTCGTCCGCCGCCCCGCCCTGTTCCGAGAATCGGCGCAGAGCGGCGGCACCCGCCTCGAGCGTGTAGACCGATTCCCCCTCCCGGTCGACCAGAATGTCGCAGGGGGAAAGAGGGTTCGGCTCCCCTCCCGAAATCGGCCGGATCAGCGCCAGAAAAAGGAAACAGACGGAGAGCGCACGCGGCATATTTTTTCTTTTCGAAAGACGTTTTGACAACAAAATTTCCCTTCATTCCCCGTTCGGATTATCCCCGTAAAAAAGCGGAATGTCAAGGCGCGTCCGTCCCGTTCGCAGCGCCGCCGGAGCGAAAAGCTCCCTCCGCCGTGTTCCGGAGCGGTATGGACTCAAAACGGAGTCATGGTATAATGAACTCTGCCGCGATAGTCCCCTCGGCTCGGCGGGGCCGACCGTACATTTTCAGGATGCGGCGTTCAGATTTGAGGAGATCATGAGTCAGCGTTATAAACTAACCTGCCGTTGCGGAAAGGAGTACCCGGTCGAAGCCTCCCAGGCGGGGCGGGTCATCCGGTGCGCGTGCGGCAGCCGGCTCAGCATTCCCTCAATGATCAAGGTCAAACGCCTCCCCCTCTGGGACGACGCTCCGTCCGCCGGATCCCCCCCGGAGGCCGCAGAAGAGCCGGCCGCGGCTCCGGAAAAAGACGCCCCGGCCGCGCCGGCGCCTCTTCCGGCGGCTCCCGAACCGCGCAGGGCGAAACTCCCCGCGGCGCGCAAGGGGCTGACCGTCGTCGGCTCGCTCGCGTTCGTCCTTTTTACCGCGCTCTTCTTCTACCTTCTCTTCTCCCCTCCCCGGCCGATCGACGTTCTGAACATTCAGCGTTTCTACGTCGATCACGGGAAGGTGATTCAGCGCGACTCGAACCCGATCGAAGCGTCCGACGCCTACTTCTTCGTGACGAAAGACAATTACGTTGTCAACGACTCAACAATCGACCTGATGACCCCGGCCTACGCGGTCGAGTACTTCGATTATCTGAAAACCGGGCTCAATCTGAGCGACAACTACTACGACAAGTACGATTCCCTGATCGTCCGGCGGCGGATCACGATGGTCTTTTTCGCCGTCCTCGCCGGTCTTTCCCTGACTGCGGCGGTCATTCCCTTCTTTCTTTCGAAAGAACGGAAGACGGTCGGCGCGGCGCGGGGGTCCGATTGGAAGTCCTGAACTTGGTTCATCCCAACAGAAAGAAAAGGAGCTGCAAAGTGGATTCGCCTAAAATCAAGCGCGCGCTTTTGAGCGTCAGTGACAAAATGGGTATCGCCGATTTCGCCAAAGGTCTGGTTTCGGCCGGCGTGGAGCTCTTCAGCACGGGGGGGACGAAACGCCATCTCGAAGAGAACAACGTTCCGGTCAAAGATATCACCGACTACACCGGCTTTCCCGAAATGATGGACGGCCGGCTCAAGACGCTCCATCCGAAAGTTCACGGCGGGATCCTCTGCCGCCGCGACAATCCCGACGATATGAACTCGGCCAAAGAGCACGGCATCGAACCGTTCGAACTGATCATCGTCAATCTCTATCCGTTTGAAATGACGGTCGCCAAAGAGGGCGTCACCGACGAAGAGGCGATCGAAAACATCGATATCGGCGGTCCCACGATGGTCCGCGCCGCGGCCAAAAACCACGAGTTCTGCACCATCGTCACCAGCCCGAGCCAGTACGCCGAAGTTCTCGAACAGATTGAAAAGAACGGCTGCACCACGCTGGCGATGCGCCGGCGTCTGGCGAAAGACGCCTTCTCGATGACCGCCGCCTACGACACCGCCATTTCGCAGTACTTCATCAGCCGGAGCGAAACCCCCGAGTTCCCCGAACGGCTGACCTCCACCCTTCAGCGGAAGATGATCCTCCGTTACGGCGAAAACCCGCATCAGCGCGCGGCGCTGTATATCGACGGCAAGTCGAAGACGGCGAGCGTCGTCGCGGCCCGCCAGCTCAACGGCAAGGAACTTTCGTATAACAATCTCCTCGACCTCGACGCCGCGCTCGGCCTGGTCCGTTCGTTCAAAGACCCGGCGGTTGCCGTCCTGAAACACAGCAATCCCTGCGGCGCGGCGATCGGAAAAGATCTTGACGAAGCGCTCCGCAAGGCGATGGCGGGGGATCCGATGTCGGCGTTCGGCGGAATTGTCGGGTTCAACCGGACGGTTGACTCAACGTGCGCCGAATACCTGAGCACTCCCGGCTTCTTCCTGGAAGCGATCGTCGCGCCCGACTTCGATCCCGGCGCGCTCGAGATCCTCACCACCAAGCCGAAGTGGAAGGCGAACGTCCGCCTCCTGGCGGCCGGCTCGCTCGACGTTCCCCCGTCCGACTGGCTTCTCCGTCCGCTCGAAGGGGGCGCGCTCCTTCAGGAGACGGACAACAAACCGGACGACGAGTCGGAGTGGACGGTCGTGACCGAAGCGAAGCCGACCGAAAAACAGTTGGTCGATCTTCGGTTCGCCTGGGCGATGGTCCGCCACGTCAAATCGAACGCGATCACGATCTGCAAAGACGGGATGCTTCTCGGCGCCGGGGCGGGCCAGATGAGCCGCGTCGACTCGGTCGAAATCGCCGTTAAAAAGGCGGGCGACCGCATTGCCGGTTCCGTCCTGGCCTCCGACGCGTTCTTCCCCTTCCCCGACGGGCTGGAGGCGGGCGCAAACGCCGGAGTGACGGCGTTCATTCAGCCGGGCGGTTCCAAAAAAGACGACATCGTCATCGAAGCGTGCAACAAGTTCGGTCTGCCGATGATCTTCACCGGCCGGCGGCACTTCAAACATTGACAGGCCAAGGGGGGGACGCGCCGCGGCGAAAAGCCGCGGCAGGCCGTTCCCCGGACAAATCCGGAGCGAACGATTGACCAACGCGCAGATCTCGCGGCAGCTCGAATACATCGCGTCACTTCTGGAATACCTGGAAGGACCTTCCTTCCCGGTGCGCCGTTTCAGCGAGATGGCGCGCGCGGTCGGTCAATTTGACTTTCCGGTCTCCCTTTTCAGCAAACCGCACGAAATCCATAAAATGCGCGTTCTCTTCTTCCCGAAAGCGCGCGACGAACAGCTCGACGTCCTTCGCGAACTGATCCTCGACCCGGGCGAGCCGGCCGACCAGGCGTATCGCGAAAAGACCGGCCTTGACGTTCACGCAAAATCGGCGCTGATCGCCGCGCTCGAAAAGGAGGTTCCGCTCGAAACGGCGGCGCTCCTTTCGATGTCCGAAATGACCCCCGGCCGCGCGGCGATTCTCCGGGACGCGCTCAACGTCAAAACTCCCGACGACCTGGTCAACCGATGCCGGCAGCAGCTGATCCGCAAGCTCGACGGTTTCGACGCGGAACTGGAAAAGCGGTGGATGCTCGGAAAATGGTACTCCCCCCATCGGCACGCCGGCGTGTTCCCCCCCGTTCAGTGGGCGATGGCCGAACCGATCGTCAACTTCATTTTGGAACAGCTCGCCCCTCTGGCCGAAGAGCGGCGCGAGGCGCCGGTACCGACCCCGTGGGAGGAATTCCGGCAGGACGAATTGATCGACGGACCTCCTTTTGCCGGACCGGGACAGCCCCGTCCTTTCGACAGCCGCGACCGCTGGGGAGGGCCGATCCGGCCGATCCCGAACGTCCGCGTCCGTCGAAGCCTTCTCGACAGAATCCGCGATTATTTAACGAAATCCCAGCGCATCGACCGCTCGGAACCGCAGCGGATGCAGCCGCCTCCCGTCCCGCCGGCCGGCGCCCCGCTCCCGGAAGTACGCGGAGGATCGGCTCTTCTCGAACAGGCGGTTCCGGTCGGCGACTACGCCCGTCTGAACGAGGCGGTCAATTCGTTCGAGTTCCTTCTGGCGACCCGTTCGGCCGACCACCTGGCTCAGCGTCTGGCGGCGCTCCCCTTCCTTCAGATCCAGCGTCAGGAAGGAAACCTGATCGAAGCGTCGATCGAGCGGAAGAAGCTCCTGATCGCCGACCGTCAGCGGTTCCCCGGATCCGTGGTCCGTTTCTACCTCTGCGCTCCCCACTCGTTCGCCGCCGAGTCGGTCTTTCGCTCCTCGGCCGACGAACACTGGACCGAACTGGTCCGCCGGGCCGAAGAGAAAGAAATGTACCTCGACCCGACCGGCCTGTACAAGGGGAAGAAAGAAATCCCCCTTCACAAAGAAGACGATCTGTACCGGGAGCTGGGGCTCCCCGCCCTTCCGGCGGAAGTGCGGGACGGTCTTTTTGAATTCACGATGGGTTCGGAGGGACCGGGCCTTCTGATCCGCCGTCCGCAGATCCGGGGCGACCTCCACATGCACACCCTCTTTTCCGACGGTTCCGGTTCGATCGAAGAGATGGCCGACAAAGCGCTTTCCAACGGCTTGGAATACATCGCGGTCACCGACCACTCGAAACGGGTCGCCGTGGCGAACGGCATGGACGAGCACCGCGCGCTCGCCTATTGGAAAACAGTCGACGAGATCAATCTGAGGATCCGCGAAATGCAGATTCCGATCACGATCCTAAAAGGGGTGGAAGTCGACGTCCTCGAGAACGCCGAACTCGATTTCAACGACGAAATCCTCTCCCAGGCGGACTGGGTCATGGCGTCGCTCCACTATCACCGCAGTCAGCCGCGGGAGCAGATCCATCGGCGGATCGAAACCGCGATGCGGTGTCCCTATGTCAGCGCGATCTCCCACCCGACCGGCAAGGAGTGGATGTCCGAGTTCCGGATCGATATGGATTTCGACTACGTTTTGGAGCTGGCCAAGAAATACGGCAAGTGCCTTGAAATGAACAGTCAGATCCACCGTTTCGACCTCGACTGGCGGCTCTGCCGACAGGCCAAAGAGCACGGGGTCAAGATCGTGATCTCGACCGACTCCCACGCCGTATCCGACCTCGACTACATGAGATACGGCGTCCAGCTCGCCCGAAAAGCGGGGCTGACCGCCGACGACATCATCAACACGCTCCCTCTGGAAGAGCTTATGAAAAGGCGTCCGGCGCCCCTTCCCCTCACACGGGTCTACTGAAGGCCGGCCTCTTCCGCCGGTTCCCCGTCCGACGGACCGGCCGCGACGCGGGGGACCGAAAACCCGTCAATCCTGTCCCATTCGATCCGCACATTCGAAAGGCGCCAGCCGTTTACGCCGGCCGCGTCCCCCTGAAAGAAGAGCCGGTTCGAACCGTCCTCGTCGGTGAAAATGCCGGGGTGCCCCGATTCCGACGCGTTCCACGCTCCCGCCGGGCCGTTCGGAATGAAGGGCACGTCCCAAAGCCTTGTAAAGCGGACGCCGTCTTCGCTCACCGCCACGCCGATCTGCTGCGGGCTGTTGTTATACGCCCCCGCGTAGAAGAGGTAAAGCCGCCCGTCCCGCTCGACGGCGCTCGGCGCTTCGATACACTCCTTCTCC
>CACXFR010000103.1 GCA_902766935.1 uncultured Planctomycetota bacterium
ACTGGCAGTATCCGGCGGTTCTCTTTAACGGGGACGGCACGTTCCTGACGGCGTTTTTCTCATGGATAGAGGGGATTCGGTTTTACAAGATCAACGTGCCCGAAGTGACCGGACTTTTTAACGGCCGTGACCTGACCGGATGGACGAAGTACCTGAACGGACGCGGGACGGGAGAGGATCCCGAAAACGTCTTTACTGTTCAGGACGGCGTCATCCGGATCTCCGGCGCCGAGTGGGGCGGCATTTCGACCGACGGCGAGTACTCGGACTACCATGCCTCCCTTGAATTCAAATGGGGCAAAGAGACACACGGGCCGCGCAAAGGCCTGGCGCGCGACACAGGATTCCTCTTCCACGCCAGCGGCGAGGAGGGCGGTTTTGCCCGGATCTGGCTCTACTCTTTCGAGGCGAACATCGTCGAAGGGGGAATCGGCGATTTCTGGCTTGTCGGCAACGAAGAGGAGGGTTATACGGCAACGGGGCAGGTGACGATGCGGGGGGGCCAGCGTATTTTTGACCCGAAGGGGGGCGAAAATGTGACGCTTACCAAACACGCCCAGGGGCCGTTCCGCTGGTGGGGATTCGATCCCGACTGGAAAGATGTTACGGGATTCCGCTCCAAGGACGAAATCGCCGAGCCGGGCGAGTGGACCCGGCTCGAAGTCGTTGCCGAAGGGGACGCCGCCGAGTTTTACGTCAATGGCGTTCTGGTCAATCGGGTGACGAATCTGAGCCGTACCTCCGGCCGGCTTCAGATTCAGTCGGAAGGCGCCGAAGTCTTCTATCGGAACATCACGGTCACTCAATAACACCGCATCAAAAAAGAGCGGCGGCCTTTGGCCGCCGCTCCTGCTCTTTCAGCGGGTCTCCTCAGGCGGTCAGTTGTCCCACCTGTAGAACCCGGGAAGCGGAACCGAGTTTTCGTAGATAAGCTGACCCTCTTCCGGCTGCGCGGGGGGCGTCGTGTCGGGGTGAATCGGGGGATCCTGATCCCACGAGGTGACGCTTTCGGGCGGGAATTCGGCTTTTCCGTTCTTCACCACGTCGTCCCAGTCGAGTTCCTGCCCCGAATAGGCGGCGAGCATCCCGAAGACGGCGGTCATCGACGAGTGGGCGGCATGCCAGCCGTCGTTGTGCGCGGTCCCCTCGCGGGTCCACTTCACGAGCATCTCCTGCTCGATCTCGTACGATTTCGGCGCGGGATTGTAGATATAGGTGACTTCGCCCTGATAACGCCAGATCGGGTTCCCTTGGTAATCGTCCAGCCAGCCGGCGCCGCCGATCCCCTTGGTGCCGTAGACGATCTCGCCGATCATCGGCCAGGTTCCTTCCTGCTGACGGCTCTGGCTGTACATCTGGCTTCCGTCGGCGTAGGTGTATTCGCAGAAGAAGTGGTCGAACCGGCATCCGGAATTCTGGCAGAAGGGGAATCGGCGCACTTGACGGCCCCCCATCGCGTTGACTTTGACCGGGTGCGCCAGCGGGCCGTTGAAATCACCTTTGCAGTGCATCCAGTTCCCGATATCGATGTTATGGCAGTGCTGTTCGCAGATATTGTCGCCGCTGAGCCAGGGGAAATGGTACCAGTTGCGGAGCTGGTATTTCATTTCGGTGTCCCCCGCCTGACGCGGCCGTTCCCAGATCCCGGTGCTGTTCCAGTAGACGCGGACGTTCAGCACGTCGCCGATCGCGCCGTCGGCGATCTGTTCGATCAGCTCCTGGTACTCCTGCTGATAGTGCCGCTGATAGCCGACCACGACGGTCAGACCCTTTTCGTCGGCGATTTTATTCGATTCGAGAAGGGAGCGGTAACCGGGCGCGTCGACGCAGCACGGTTTTTCCATAAAAATGCTCTTTCCCTTTTCGACGGCGTAACGGTAATGAACCGGACGGAACGCCGGCGTGGTGACGATCATCACCTGATCGCAGAGGTCAATCACCTTTTTATAGGCGTCGAACCCGCTGAACAGGTGGTCGTCGTCGACGGCGAAACGGTCGTCCTCGAGCGACTCGAACGCCTCTTTGGCGTTGACGAGATTCTCTTCAAAGAGGTCGGCCAGCGCGATCACTTTGCAGTTGTCCTTGACCGAAAGGCGGTTGGCCATCACGCCCCGGCCGCGTCCGCCGCAGCCGATCAGTCCGACGGTGATCAGGTCGGTTCCGGCGGCCTGCGCGCCGCGGGCCACGGAGAGAGCCGCCGCGGCGGCGCCGAGTTTTCCGGTCGATTCAAGAAATGCACGTCTTTTCATTTAAACCTCAAATTTCGGTCAGCGCGAAACCTTCCCGGGGAATCCCGGCTTGGGGAAGGTTCGCCGTTTTTACCTTTGCCGCGGAACGTCCAAGCGCCGGCGCGGGGGGCGGAAATGATCGTTTTATCTATTTTAAATTAGTTCCGCCGTCAAATCAATAAAAGGAGAGGAGAATCGTTTCCTGTTTTGGGGACGGTGCGATTTTTTCCGTTGAAAGGGAAGGGCGGGTCAGTCGGCCGATCCGGCTGCGGGGGCGCCGTTTGGCCCGCCGTAGAGCGCGTCGAGCATATAGAGCGCGTGGGCGGGGGCGGTCGGCCCGGCCTGGGCGCGGTCTTTCGACTCGAGGATCTGTTTCATCAGCTTCGGATCTTCATAGCCGCCGTGCCGCTGACCGAACAGTACGAGGGTGCCGACGATGGCGCGGACCATATTGTAGAGGAAACCGTCCGCCTCGACTTCGATCGAGAGAATTTCAAGCGGCGGCAGCCCCTCGGCGCGGCGCGGCGCCCATATTTCGGGGATCGGATAATGGGCGAAGTCGACCGCGTAGAGGGTGCGGACCGTCGAGGTGCGCGGGGAACCGGTCGTCTGGAACGCCGCGAAATCGTGCGTGCCGAGAAGGTGAACCGCGGCGGCGCGCATCGGTTCGGTTTCGAACCGGCTCCGCGTGAACCAGACGCGGTCTTTCAGCAGCGGAAAGACGGGGCGGGAGTCGGAAAGGAGATAGCGGTACCGTTTGCGCGCGATGTCGGCGATCGGATGGAACGACGGAGGAACTTCGCTGACCGCCAGAACGCGGATTTCGGCGGGGAGATTGGCGTTAAGCGCGAGAAGGAGTTTTTCGCAGGGGAGGAGCGATTCGGTCCGGAACGTGGCGACCTGGCGCAGCGCCGAGACCCCGGCGTCGGTCCGGCCGCATCCCAGGACGGTGACCGATTCTCCCGTGATGCGGCAGGCGGCCGCCTGAAGTTCGCCCTGCACCGTCCGCGTGTTCGGCTGGCTCGGCTGAACCTGCCAGCCGGAAAACGCGAGTCCGTCGAAACAGAGTTCAAGTTTCAGCGTGCGGCGGGGGGGCGGACTCGGCGCGGACGGTGAGGCGGACATGACCGATTACAGATTCTTCTGAATCCATTCGGCGATCTGAACGGCGTTGGTGGCGGCGCCCTTGCGCAGGTTGTCGCTCACGCACCAGAAGGCGAGGCCGTTCGGACAGGACAGATCTTTACGGATACGCCCGACGTAGACTTCGTCGGTGTCGTGGCAGTTACACGGCATCGGATAGATCTTCTTCGAAAGGTCGTCCATTACGACCACACCTTCCATCGAGGCGAAGAGTTCTTTCGCCTTTTCGACGGAGATCGGCTTTTCGGTTTCGACGAGGATGCTTTCGCTGTGGCAGTTCGAGACCGGAACGCGGACGGCGGTCGGGCAGACCAGAATCGAGTCGTCGCCGAGCATTTTGCGCGTCTCATAGAGGAGCTTCAGCTCTTCGGACGTATAGCCGTCGTGCTTTTCGCTGCCGATCTGCGGGATGCAGTTGAACCCGATCGGGTAGGGGAACGTCTCGTTCTTGTATTCTTTCCCTTCGAGGGCGGCGCGGGTTCCGTTGATCAGGTCGCGGGTGCCGGCCAGACCGGCGCCGCTGGTCGCCTGATAGGTGCTGACCACCACGCGCTTGACCTTGCCGTAGTCGTGCAGGGGTTTCAGGGCGACGACCATCTGCGTGGTCGAGCAGTTGGGGCTCGAGACGACCCCCTGGTGCTTGCGGATATCTTCGGCGTTCACTTCGGGAATGACGAGCGGAACTTTCGGGTCCATCCGCCAGTAGCCGCTTTCGTCGACGACCAGGCAGCCGCGTTCGACGGCCCAGGGGACGAAGTCGCGGGCGGTCTCGTCGGGAGTGCTTCCGATGACCAGCTGAACCCCTTCGAAGACTTCCGGCTTGAGTTCTTCGACGACGATTTTTTCGCCGTTGAAGAGGAGTTCTTTGCCGGCGCTGCGGGCGGACGCCACGAACTTCATCGTTTTATAGGGGAATTTCCGTTCCTCCATCAGTCTGCGCATAATCGAACCAACGGCGCCGGTCGCGCCGACAACTGCTACGGAATCAAACACGGCTAACTCCTTAAAAGGGCTTGTGCCGGCCGTTCGACAACGAGGGGAACCGTCGGCATCTGGTGGAAATGGACTCTTTTACGGGGAAAACTTCCCCAAAGATAAATCATATCTTAAATAGCTGGGTCAAAAAGGGGTAGCGGGCGCGAAAAACGCGCCGCAAGCGCCTCCGACGCGGGCGGCCCGGCGAAAACGACGGCGGGAGAACGGCCCCGGAGCGGCCCGCTCCTCAGCGGTAATCGAGTTCGTCGACGATCGGCAGATCGGTGATGGCGTTGATTCCCAGGATTTTCAGGAGACGGTCGGTCGTGCGGTAGACGGGTGGGGCGTCGGGGGTCTCGCCGGGAACCGTTTCGATCAGATTTCGTTTGAGCAGG
The DNA here is from genome assembly GCA_902766935.1 of uncultured Planctomycetota bacterium. Lineage (GTDB taxonomy): Bacteria > Planctomycetota > Planctomycetia > Pirellulales > Thermoguttaceae > RUG695. Next base: position 4,742 of record CACXFR010000103.1, read on the forward strand.
GCGTTGAGGATGTTCCCCGCCTGCGGGCGGACCTGTGCGATCTCGGCGGCGGTGATCGGCTGCCGGTAGGCGACGAGCGCCAAAATATCGATCTGATTCTGCGTCAGTTTGGCGTCGCGCACTTTGCCGAAAAAGCGCTGACGAACCGATTCGAATTCGGGACGGAGTTCCAGAACGAGTCCTTCCTCCTTTTCGACGACGCGGTAGGGCGCGGCGGTCTTTGTATAGCGGGCGTTCAGCTGCGCGGCCGATTTGAGAATGTCGTCGCGCGTGACGTTCCGCATCAGGGACGCGGCCTTTTCGATCGGAAGAGGCTTGTTTTCGCGGTTCCCGACGAAGAGCATCGCCTCGAGAATCGAAGTCGGGTTGATGCTGACCTCGTCCCCTTCGGGCGGCTCGGTCGATTCGGGAACCGCCTCGTCGCCGTACTGCTGGCCGAGCTCGAACAGGGAATCGGCGTCGTTCTGGCGGATCAGGTTGTCGAGGTCTTCCCGCGTCTCTTCGTCGACTTCTTTCTGAACGAACTCGTCGAACGAAAGGATCTCTTCGTCGGGGGAGTCGGACTCGCTTTCGGCGGCGTCCGACTCGCGGTTTTCGCCGTCCGGGGAGGGGGTTTCGGCGGGAGTCTCCCCTTCGGGGGCGTCGAAGAAGGAGAGGAACGAACGGTCCGGTTTTTCGGTACGGTCTTCGATCGGCTCGCGGGCCGGGGGGAGCGCGCCTTTTTCGGGGGCGGATTCCCCGTCGCGGGAAGGGAAGTAAATCGTCTTCCCCGAAAACTGCGCGTCCTGCTCACGCGAAATGGGGATTGTCTCGTCGTCCCGGTCGGGTCGGAGTTCGTCGTCGTTCATAAGCCCCCCTTTTCGGCGTTATTTGCTCAATATCAGAACGTCGGGAACCGTCGTGATTTTAAGCGCGGGGATTGTCACAAGTCCGTCGGCGCCGGCATTGACCGTGCCGCCTGCTCCGGCGAACGACCAATTGATCGCCTCGCCCGGTTCGACGCGGAACTGCTGCAGACGGCGGAACGAGACGTCGGCGGTCGCCTCGGTCGGCGGGGTGAAGATCGCCGAACCGAGCTCTTCGGCGTCGGTCAGACGGAGGGAGATCTCGAACTTTTCGGGCGCGTCCTCAAAGACCGTCCAGCGGAAATAGGCGTTCACCTGCCCCGGGTCGGCCGCATGTTCGCGGTCGGGCCAGGGAAGGGGCGAATCGGAGTCGGCGCCGGTAAAGACGGGGTACGCCTCGTTCTTGCGGATCGAGGTCCAGTCGATCGTGTCGATCAGGTCGTTCACCTTGTTGATTTCGACGTGGCTGTTGGCATGGCCGAAGTTTCCCCAGTATCCGATGATTGCGTATTTTTTGGCGGCCATCCCCCGATAGAGGAGTTCGTGCCCGGTCGACCACTGGTCGTTCTGCGCCGAGTAGTCGATGCAGATCGGCGGGTCGGGAATCTTAACTCCTTCGGGAAGTTCGAACGGGGGGAGCCCGATCCGGTTCGCCGCGTGGAGGACGCCGGCCGGAACGTTCGCCTTGATCGCCGCGAAGATTTCGCCGTGGCGCAGACCGAATCCGAGCGTACCGCTTCCCCCCATCGAGTTGCCGCAGAGGTAAATCCGATCGGTGTCGATCTCGTAGTTGGCCAGAACCCACGCGATGGTGTCGAGAATACGCTTTTCGACCGGCTGAAGCTCGTATCCGGCGTTCCGTTTGTTCGCCGGATCGTCGGCGGGAGCCAGCGGGTTCACGCCTCCCCACCACCAGTCGTCGTCTTTGTGGGTGAGGCAGTCGAGATGAAGCGAGTAGAAGTTTTCGGGCATGTGGTAGACGTCGCAGCCGTCCGGTTTGAACGCCGAGTAGAGCGACTCGTCGATGCCGCCCCCCGCCGAGTGGAACATCACGCAGAGCGGATGGGGCCCGAACCCTTCGGTCGGGTGATAGAGGGCGAAGGTATCGACGCGCGGGTCGGCGTATCCCCAGGCGGGGTCGGAAGGGGCGGTGAACTTTTCGAGGAGATGCCCGTGAGCAATTTCCGCGGAGACGCGCGTCGGCGAGATGGCATCCGCCGCGGAAACTGTCACGAAATAAACGAGAAGAGCAAGAACGGGGAGGAATTTTTTCATAGCGTGCGCCTTTCATAGTACCGCGCCGTGCGCGGAGCGCGGCGCTCGATCAGAATCCCCAGAAACCTCCCCCGCCTCCCTGCTGCGGGCGGCGTCCGAATCCGAACGGTCCTCCGGGGAACGGATCGTCTTTGGAGTGGTTGACGCTGTCGGAATAACGGTTGGCGGTCCATTCCGCCTTCGGGTCGGAAACGTTGGCCTGTTTTGTGCTTTCGAGCGGGGTCTTGTCGTCGAGGGAGACGGTTTCCCCTTTCTCTTGGAGTCCTGCCAGTTCTTCGGCGGTCGGCCGGTCGATGATGAAACCGGTGTTCATCCCGCGCTGGGTCATAGTGTTGTTCCGGGCGTTGCAGCTGTATTTATCGGCGCCGCCGTGGTCAACCAGGAAACTGAAGTTTCCGCCGCAGTCATACGCGGTATGGTAGGTGATCCGAGGATTGGCATACCCCTGGTTCATCTGATTATACCCGCCGCGGTATTCGTCGTCACCCCGGTAGTCCAAAAGAAAACCGAGACTTCCTTCGGCCCCGCACCCCTCGACCAGACCGCCGTTGGCCGAGTAGATGTCGTTCCCGGCGTAATCGACCAGGAACCCGGCGCCCAAATCCCACGCCATACCGATTCCCATGATCGTGCCGCTGTACGAGTCGTCTCCGGCGTCGTCGAAGAGGTAGCCGAGCGCGTAATGGCAGCCGAACCCGTTGCTGAACCGCTGATGGCGCGCTTCGCTCCGCGGCCCGCCGTTGTACGCTTTGAGGGTGGCGCCGATCCGGGTGTCGTTCCCGCCGAAATCGCGTGCGAAACCGAGTCCCATCCAGTAGCCGCCCCCTTGGGCGAAGTAGTCGAATTCGTAGGTGTCGTCGCCGTCGCCTTCCATAAAGGCGCCGATTCCGCCGCAGCCGACCGCGCGGATCCCCGCGCCGACCCCCTGCGCCCAGCCGTCATAGCCGGGGTATTCCGGTTCGGGATACGAGTCCAGGTAGTAGCCGCCGCAGTAGTAGTGGTCGTCGCCGGCGATATCGGCGAAGGCGGCGAACCCGCGCGGACCGCCGACCCCCTGCGCCATAAGCGCGGCGTGGTAGTCGTCGTTCCCCTCTCGGTCGATAAACAGACCCAGTCCGCAGATCGCGGTCGACTGCACCCGTTTGAAGCCGAGGTATTTGTCGTTGCCGGCGTTGTCGATCAAAATGCCGATCCCGCCGATCGCGCTCCCCTGCGAGATGTCGCGCGCGTTGTACGAAGTGTCGCCTTTGTCGTTGTACAGGAGCGAAATCCCCATAATGGCGCTTCCCTGAATACCGGGGTGGGTGCCGTTATAGCGGTCGTTTCCTTCGCCGAGGTCGATAAGAACCATAATCGGCCGGCCCGGGTTGCAGACCCCTTCGTTATAGGTGTCGCTGCCGCCCAGGTCGATGACGCAGACGGCGTTTTCGAGTTCCTTCGAGTCGAGGTCCCAGGTGTTATCTTCCGAGCCGCCGATGAAAATATCGCCTGCCGAGGTCGGAACGCGGCCGACCGTTTTCCCGCCGATCGTGACCTGTTCGAGCCTCGAGACGTCGATCAGAGCGAGCGTGTCCAGGACGCGGCGGTCGACCAGGGGCAGGAGCGCCTCGCCGGCGTCGAACAGCGCACTGTAGTCCATTTTATCCATAAGGTCGATCAGGTACTGAGCGCGGCGTGTCGAAGGAACGGTATGTCCGACGCGCGCCTGCGCCGAAAAGATGGTGAACGACTCTTTGGCGACCGCGCGGACCTCTTCGGGGGTGAGCGGTTCCATCGCGCGGGCGTAGGCTTTCGCCGATCGGTCGAGCGTCACTTTGAGGAAGAGGAGCGCGTCGTCGCCGGTCACGACGTTCGGAATCCGGATCTCTTCGGTCGACGGAATGATATCGAGTTTGGCCCGCGACTGGCGGACTCCTTTAATGAGCCGCCGCGGACTTTTCGAGGAGATGTTCGCGTAAAGTTCGCGGGAGAAGACTTCGACGTAGAAGACCGACGAGACCGGATTGCGGTAGAGCTGGTCATACCAGCGAAGACGGCATCGGTTGTTCAGTTCCAGACCGGTATAGAATTTATTCGTTTTCGCCAGAATCGAGGCGGCGTACTTCTGCCACCGTTCGTAGATCGAGTTGACCCGGCGCGTGTTGATCCCGCCGACCACGTCGTCGTACATTTCTTTGAGCGCTTCCTGGGCGTTCGCGAATCCGGGCGAAGCCTCGTCTTCGGCGTCAAGTTCGTCATTGCTCTGGCCGTCGGGGGAGATGATCGTCTCTTCCATCACGGGGGGGTTGCTGTTTTCCTCGACGCTTTCGCTCGGCGGGATCGATTCGGTCGCGGCGTCGTCGGGATCGACCTGCATCACCTTGGCGTCGGCCGCTTCGGGATTTTCGGTCGAGTAGCTTTCCGGCTCTTCGGCCTGTTTCGCCGATTCGTCGACCACGTTGGGGAGCGGTTCCTGCGGTGCGGCGACGGCGACGCCCTCGGGTTCTTCGGCGGGCGCCGCGGCCGCCGGTTCAGCGGTCTCGGCCGCCGGTTCGGCGGTCTGTTCTTCGGCGGGGGCGCTTTCGGCCGCTTCGGGAGCTTCTAGCGTGAACTCTTCTTCGGGAAGAACGGTTTCGGAGGCTTCATCGGCGCGGAGAGAAGTGAAACCGAAAAAACGCGTGCTTCCGGTC